>CAMORL010000126.1 GCA_946623765.1 uncultured Clostridia bacterium | reverse complement strand
TCTTCCTCCTTCGGCGGCTGTTCCAGCGTCACGCGCGCGATCTTTCCCGCGCGGAATTCGTCCAGAACGATGCGCGCCGCGCGCTCCGTGTCATAGACGCCGCCCTTCAGCACGAACCCGCGGCTTTTTGCCACGCCCTCCAAAAGGCTGCCCTCCGGCGTGTCGGCGCCGAGCTTTTTATACCGCTCGAAAAGCGCGTCCGGATTCAGACTGCGCAGTGTCGACAGCAGCTGTTCCGCAAGCTCCTCGACGTTCAGGATCTCGTCGTTGATCGAGCCCAAAAACGCAAGGTGCGTTCCGATCGTTTCGTCGCCGAGCTTCGGCCAGAGAAGCCCCGGAGAATCCAAAAGCTCCAGATGCGGCGTGATCTTTACCCACTGCTTGCCCTTGGTGACGCCGGGTTTGTCGCCGGTCTGCGCGCGCTTTTCGCCCGCGATGCGGTTGATGAGCGTGGATTTGCCGACATTCGGGATCCCCGCGATCAGCACGCGGATCGTCTTCTGCACGCCTTTCTCCTCAAAGCGCTTGACGCGCTCCGCCGTCGCCTTTTCGATGAGCCGGATCGCCGTCGTCCTTGCGTTCTGCGCGCTTGCGGTCACGCCGTCCGCCTCGATCCCCTGACGCTTATAATACCCGATCCAGCGCTTGTTGGATGCAGGATCTCCGAGATCGCTCTTATTCAGCAAAAGAACCCGCGCTTTTCCCTGAAAAAGCCGGTCGAAATCCGGGTTTCGCGTACTCTGCGGCGCGCGCGCATCCACGAGCTCAATCACGACGTCGATGAGCTTCAGATTTTCCTCAAGCATTCTTTTGGCCTTCGCCATATGCCCGGGATACCAGTTGATCGGATTGTTTTCCATACGTTTCCTTTCCTGTTTCTACGGAAAAAGCCCCGAAGCCGGGGCATTGATTCACAGATTGATGATCTTCGGCTTCTTCCCCTTCTTGCGAGGATGATCCTCCGGCGGTTCCGCCGGTTCGGCGTCGGCAGCTTTTTTATCGTTTGCTTCGATGAGCTGCCGCTCGCTGCGAATCTCAAGATGGATGATGACCGCCATAACCGCGCGCAGCAAAACGACCGAGCCGAGAATCGCCAGTTCGATCCACGCTTCCTTGCCGCCCTTCTGTGCGACGGTTACCGTGCGCAGCACCTCGCCGCCCATCTTGAACGTCAGCGCGACCGCAATCCCTTCCGCCGGAATCAGCCTGGCATGCGGATCCTTGCGGATCCATGCGACAACCCCGCGGATCGTGGTCAGAACGATCATCAGCACGCCGATGAATTCGCACAGCAGTACCGACCATTCGATGATAATCTCGAAATACTTTCTTACGATCTCCAGTACATTTGCCAGCGTTTGTTCCATGGCGAGGCTCCTTTCCCGTTATTCCGATTTCTCCGGCGTCCGAAGCTCCGGTCCCGGATCGCCGAGATTGAAGTGTTTGCGGCAAAGCCCGATGTACTTGTCGTTTGCGCCCAAAACCACCTGCTCGCCGACTTTGGTGATGCCGCCTTTGCCGTCCAGTCTTGCGTTGTTCGTGGCTTTTCTTCCGCACCAGCAGATTGTTTTGACCTCTTCGATCGCGTCCGCGCGCGCCAAAAGCCAATGGCTGCCCTCAAAGAAATTGCCCTGGAAATCGGTGCGAAGCCCGTAGCAGATGACCGGGACGTTATAATCGTCGACGATCGAAACGAGCTGCTCCACCTGTGCCTTGGTCAAAAACTGCGCCTCGTCGATAATCAGGCAGTCATATTCGCCCGCCTTGACCTTTTCCATATCCAGCTCTTCCATCGAGATGCAGGTATCCTCGAGCCCGCATCGCGACCAGATACGCCGGCTGCCGTTGCGCGTGTCGATCGACGGCTTGATGAGGATCGCGTTCTTGCCGCGTTCCCAGTAGTTATACTTGACCATGATCGCGTTCGCGGTCTTGCTGGAACCCATCGCTCCGTAACGAAAATACAGTTTTGCCATTCCCTTTCCCCCGATTTCGTCTTCGTTATCATTATAACGGAACGTCACACGCTTGTCAAAAAAAAACGCAAAATTTACAAATCGGGATTGACGAATCCGTATTTCGCGAGTATAATACCAAAAGCGTCGTTGATTACGACAAGTTGTTGCTCAAGAGGGGAGGGAAAAAAATGGAAATCAGAGTCGGTGAAAACGAATCCCTGGAAAGCGCTCTCAAGAGATGGAAGAGAAAGTGCGCTCGCAGCGGCGTCCTCGCGGAGGTTCGCAGACGTGAGCATTACGAAAAGCCCAGCGTAAAGCGCAAGAAGAAGGCAGAAGCCGCCAGAAAGCGCAAGTATTGATTTGTATGACAAAGAGAGTCGGATTCCGGCTCTCTTTTGTTTTGCGCAAAAAACGCTTGACAAACACGGATAATATGGTATGATATATACATGGTTAGCACATGCTAACCGTCGGAAATGCCGAAAGGCATTCTTATTTAAGGCATTGGTTAGCATTTGCTAACCGGAAGGAGCGCGTTATGTCGGAGGAAGCCATGATCCTGCACGGATCGCCGACGCTTGCCGGGATCAAAACGGGAAGCCTGTTTCGTTATCCGTACGACAGCGCGGAGCAAATGCGCGCGTCGCTGCGGCATTGGAATCAGACCTTTCTGAAAAAGGGACTGCGGGTCATTCCTCTGACATTCCGTGACAATAAAGCGCTTTTGTACCTCTTCCGCCCCGCCCGGCTTTCGAAGGATTTGAAAAACGCCGTCGCGTGCCGTATTCTTTCCGAGCGCGGATACAGGACGGATTCTCCCGAACGCTGCATTCGCTGTCTGATGCAGCGGCTCAGCGAATGCGAAGAGTTCCCGCACGAAATCGGGCTGTTTTTGGGCTATCCCGCCGAGGACGTATGCGGATTTATGGAGCATCGGGAATGCGATCTGAAATGCGTCGGATGCTGGAAAGTATACGGCGACGAAGCCGCGGCGCAAAAGACGTTTGAAAAATATCGAAAATGCAGCGAAGTTTACCGTCGGCACTGGAAGAACGGAACGTCGATCGATCGGCTGACGGTATCACAAAAAGCCTGACCTCCTTCATGAGATAAGACCTACCACACACCGCAAAGCCGCCGTTTTCTACCTTTCTTCACGGCGGTTTTGCGGTTTTTGGAGTTTTACTGTTTCGGTTCCTCCGCGCAAACGGCAATCACGCGGAACGGGATGCCGAACTTTGCCCGGGATCTGCCGGCGTCATCCCGAACGGCGCACAGCGTTTCTCTCTTCGAAAAAAGAGGGCGGAGCATATCCTGCTCCGCCCTCTTGTGTTTTTGGATTATTCCGCACTTACGATGTCGAATTCCTTGATGAGTCCGACCACATAGCGCAGGATCGCAACTGCGTCAGCCGCATTCGGCACGCCGTCGAACTCTGCCGCAACGTCGCCGTTCTTCATGCCTTCCGGCGTCAGCGCGGAAAGACCGACCAGCGCGCGGAGAATCAATGCCGCATCCGCAGAGGTGATCTTGCCGTCGCCGTTGGCGTCGCCGTACAGCGGAATGGGCTTCTCGGCGGGCACGATGTCCGCACGGCTGCGCGTACGGATACGCGGACCGATCTGATCGGAGTTCTCGTAGCTGTTCTGACCGATGGATGCGATACCGCAGGCAGCAAGGTACGCGCCTTCCTTGACCCAGGAGAGATCGTGATAGCCCTGCTCGTCTTTCTCGCAATCGTCGCTGCAGTTGATGTAGCCGTCGAGGAAGATGAGGACTTCGCCGCTTCCGTCGTCCACATGGATCGCGCCGAGCACGCCGTTTGCGTCGAACTCGACCTTGGTGACCGTGCCTTCGAAAGCAACCAGGTTGCCGACCTTATCCGCAGCCGCAGCCTGTGCCGTCGTCAGCTTCTCGGGGACGACGATCTCTTCGGCATTCTTCGCGCAGATTCCGTCGATCACGAGATTCAGGTTGCCGTCGTCAATGACGTAGGTCTCGATGGTCTGCATATTCGCCATCGTGATCGCAACGTCGAGCAGTCTTGCGCGCGTTGCATAACCGGTGGTGGTTACGCCGTCCGCGGTGTAAGGCGTGTCACGCAGCGTGATGTCCTGAATGTCTCCGCCGTAGTCGTTGCCGCAGTTCAGCTCGATCTCACCCATGTACTCGCTGGTCATACCGGTGATGCGAAGCTTCTGACCGACCTCGTAGCGGCCCGCAACCGGGAACACGTTGATGCCGCGGCCGGAATCGTCCTGAATGTAGATACAGTCGAAGAACGCGGTGTCCTTGTCGTAGCCGGACGCGTTGGAGGTGACGTAGCCCTCGATGGTGTAGGAGGTGTTCAGCTTGCCCGCCGCATGGATGTCGGCGATCGGCGTGACCTCAGAGGGATGGATCATCTTGAACAGGTTCACGACGATCTGATAGTTCGTGTTCTGCAGCGTCGCCGCGCTCTCCATTTCGACCTTGACTTCGAACGTGGAGAAGAAGGTAACGCCGGAGGTGATGCAGAAGCCGCCCGTGGGCAGTTCTTCATACGCGAGTACGCTGATCGTATCCTGATCGCCGCATGCGTCATAGTACGGCTGATAGATCTTGTCCGCCGTGACGTTCTTGCCGCCGTTGTAATAGAGCGGGTACGAGCTGACGAACGAGGTATCGAACGCGTTGACGACGCTCGCTGCACCGTTCAGAATGATCGGCGCCGCGTTGTAGCAGGAGAACATCAGGTTCGTGTTCTCGATGAGGT
>CAMORL010000125.1 GCA_946623765.1 uncultured Clostridia bacterium | reverse complement strand
TCGAGCTTTTCCTCGCTGCTGCGCACGGAAAAACGGGAGAGAAGTGACGTCCAGTATTCTCGCAGTTTCAAAAGTGCTGCGTCAAACTGTGCTTCCGTTTCAAATGCTGCCAGCATTTCATGCGCCTTTTCCTTATTGATAACGTTCAGCGCCGTGAACTTCCGATCCTCCGGATTCTCGACGTAACCGAGCCGGTAGAGAAGCGTTATCGATCCGCCCGGCGTAAGCACGAGCGTCTTTTTGAGCGCGGCAATCGGTGCCCAGCCTGCCGCGACGCTTTGGAAGGACGTTCGGCCTTCGACAGCCTGCGGCTCGCTCCAGCCGCGAAAACGACCGAGGAACGTATCGCGATCGGTATCGAACCCGTCGATCGGCGCGTTGACGGAATAGAACGCATAATGGTTGCGGCGTTCGCGGTATTCGGTCTTATGGTAGACGGTGCTGCCTTCGAGTTCGACCTCGCCGATGTTCCAGTTGCGCTGGAAATTGGTGGAATCGTCAACCGCGTTCCAGAGGCACCACTCGACAACGCCGTAAACGGTCAGTGCTTTTTCGACGTCGCTCTCGTTGGTCAGAACGAGCTTCTGCACCTCCATATCGGTGTGCATCGGAACCGTGACCGTAAGGACGGCGGAAACGCCGTTCTTTTTGCCTTCAAAGACGGAATACCCGAGTCCGTGCCGGCAGCGGTAAAAATCGAGCGGTGTTTTCGCCGGAAGAAACGCGGGGCTCCAAACCGTGTCGCCGTCGCAGATGTAGAAGCAGCGACCGCCTTCATCGTGCGGAACATTGTTGTAACGGAACCGCGTGATGCGCCGAAGCTTTGCATCCTTATAAAAACTGTAACCGCCGCAGGTGTTGCTGATCAGCGAGAAGAATCCGTCGCTGCCGAGATAATTGATCCACGGCAGGGGCGTATCCGCCCGCGTAATGACATATTCCTTTGCGTTGTCGTCAAAATAGCCGTACTTCATATAAGAAACTCCGATCATAAAGATTCGAAAACGATTAAGTACATTATAAACATTCATTTACAAAAACGCAAGATATTTTTCAAAATCCGAGAAAAAAACTTCCGAATGCTGCAAATACCGGTATAAAATTTCATAAAAAAACGAAAAAAGGGGGTTGACGGGCATAAGAAGTGACGCTATAATGAAGTTGAACGAAATCGATTAAGTACGGATTTGCGGAAGGGAAGCGAGCGGCATGGTTACGATCACGGATATTGCGAAAGCATGCGGCGTATCCCGTGCCGCGGTCAGCAAGGCTCTGAACGGAGCGCCGGATATCTCTCCGAAAACAGCGGAACGGATTCGGGAGCAGGCAAGAACGCTCGGATATCTTCCGAACGCGGCGGCAAGAGCGCTGAAGGTGGGACGCAGCTACAACATCGGAGTTTTATTCTCGGACCCGACAGGCGGCGGCATCACGCATGAATACTTCTCGCAGATTCTTGAAAGCGTAAAGGAGGAGGCGGAACGCCTGGGATACGACATCACCTTCATTTCGAAGGATCTCGGCGCGATGCGCATGGACTATTACGAGCACGCGAAGTACCGCAGCTGTGACGGCGTGGTGATCGCTTCGGCGGACTTCACTGATCCGGCGATCGCCCGGCTCGTGAACAGCGAGATCCCGACGGTGACGCTCGATTACACGTTCGACAGTCACACATCGATCCTCTCCGACAATGTGCGCGGCATGGAAGCGCTGGTGCGGTTCGTGTACGAAAAGGGACATCGAAAGCTGGCGTTCATCCACGGCGAGATGACCTCGGTCACGCAGAAGCGTGTCGCAAGCTTCAAAAAGACCTGCGCCGCCTTGGGCATCACGGTCGCGCCGGAGTACATCCGGGAGGCGGTCTACCACGATCCGCGTTCGAGCGGGCTTGCGACGAGGGCAATTCTGGAACTTCCGGAGCGGCCGACCTGCATCTTTTATCCGGACGATCTGTCCTTCTTGGGCGGCATGAGCGAGCTGGAGCGGCACGGCATTTCGATCCCGAACGATATGAGCGTTGTGGGGTATGACGGTATTCCGCTTTCGCAGATCCTTCGTCCGAGGCTTTCGACCTACCGGCAGGGCGCAGAGCGCATGGGGCTCGAAGCGGCAAGGCTTTTGATTGAGCAGATCGAGCATCCGGAAACGTGGCTGCCGCAAAGCATCACAGTGGAAGGCGAGCTTCTTCCGGGAAGCACCGTCCGCAGCATCGGTTGAAACGCATACGCGTTTTAATAAAGGAAAAGAGGAGCCGTAAAAGGTTTCAAAAAACAAAAATAAAAGGAGTAACAATCATGAAAAAACTGGTCGCAATTCTGATGGCAGCTTTGATGCTCGTCGGCATCGTCGCCTGCACCACGAAGCCTGCGGATAAGCCCGCAGAGACCGTCGCACAGGGCAAGGTATTCAATATCTATGCCTGGAATGAAGAATTCAAGGGATTCTTTGAAAAGTATTACACCGTACCCGAAGGCGTGACCGTCAACTGGATCATCGTCCCCAGCGACAACGGCGCATATCAGCAGAAGCTGGACGAAGCTCTGCTGAATCAGGCGAACGCAGCGGCGGACGACAAGATCGACATGTTCCTCGCGGAAGCGGACTATATCGGCAAGTATGTCGATTCCGACTATACGATGGACATCTCGAAGATCGGCTATACCAATGCCGACACGATGTATGAGTACACCATCAAGGCGGCTTCCGATGTGAACGGCGTCTGCAAGGGCGTTTCCTTCCAGTGCTGTCCGGCGGCGGTCATCTACCGCAAGAGCATCGCGAAGGACGTTCTCGGCACAGACGATCCCGCTGAAGTTCAGGCGGCAATCGATTCCTGGGAGAAGTTCGACGCAGTCGCAGCGCAGGCAAAGGAAAAGGGTTACTACATGACCGCTTCCTTCGCAGAGACGTTCCGCGCATTCTCCAACAACTGCACGATGCCGTGGGTCGATGCAAACGAAAACCTGCAGTTTGATCCGCAGATCACCGCGTGGATCGATCAGACCGACAACTACATCAAGAACGGCTACACCCTGACCGCGGGCGTGTGGGATGCCGAGAAGACCAATGAGATGTTCGCAACCGGCAAGACCATGTGCTTCTTCGGACCGGCATGGTACTACAACTTCTGCATGACCAATGCAATGGATCCCGAGCAGGGCTGCGTCGGCGACTGGTGCATCGTGAAAGGCCCGCAGGCATACTTCTGGGGCGGCACCTGGCTGCTGGCGGCAACCGGTTCCGACAACACCGAAATGCTGAAGGACATCTTTGAGACGTTCACCAAGAACGAGGATGTCTGCACGAAGCTCGTCGAGAACGACAATCAGTTCCCGAACAACACCAAGGTCGTTGAAAAGTTTGCAAACGATCCGAACTACGGCAACACCGCGATCCTCGACGGTCAGAACGACATCGCAGTCTTCGCAGAGCTTGCGAAGGACATCAAGTGGGAGAACCACACCAACTACGATCAGATCCTGAACGAGGGCCTGCAGAACAAGCTCCAGGAATACTTCAACGGTTCCGTTGATAAGGACACCGCGATGAAGAACTTCTATCAGCTGATCAAGGAGACCTATCCGAACATCAAGCTGCCTGCGTAATTGCAGAGTCCGCTGCGGCAGGGGCATTCCCCCTGCCGCAGTGTTTCACCAGAAACCTCTCGGAGGAACATCCAATGGAAGCGATCCAAACGGGAAAGAAAAAGAAGCTGAAGTCGGTCAGCTATGCAAAATGGGGATACATTTTCATAGCGCCGTTCTTTATCGCATACATCGTTTTTACGCTGGTCCCGCAGTTTTTAACCATCTATAACAGTTTTTTTGAGACGTATCGTATCGGACTTCAACAGGTCGGTCCGAACTTTGTCGGGCTGGACAACTACAAAGCGCTGTTTACGCCGGACCCGGACGGAACGATCCTGATTCTCAAGTATGCGGCAAACACGATGATCCTCTGGATCGCCGGCGCGGTTCCGCAGTTTGTGATCGCGATGCTGCTTGCGCTGTTTTTCACCAGCTACCGTCTCAATATCAAGGGGCAGGGATTCTTTAAGACGGTCATCTATATGCCGAACCTGATCATGGCGGCGGCATTCTCGATGCTGTTCTATACGCTGTTTTCACGCGTCGGTCCGATCCAGGCGCTTCTCGAAAGCTGGGGCGTGATCGATCATACCTTCGACTTCTTTGCGATCCGCGTCAGCGTGCGCGGCATGATCGCGCTGATGAACTTCCTGATGTGGTTCGGCAACACGACCATCGTTCTGATGGCGGGCATCATGGGTATTGATCAGGCGCTGTTTGAATCCGCAACCATCGACGGCGCAAACTCCGTGCAGGTCTTTTTCCGCGTCACGCTTCCGCTGTTGATGCCGATCTTCGTCTACTGCCTCATCACGGCAATGATCGGCGGCATCCAGATGTTCGACGTTCCGCAGGTCCTCAGTAAAGGCGACGGCGTACCGAACGGTACGACCAGAACGCTTGTCATGTATCTCAACGGGTACCTGAAGACCAAGAACCTCGGCATGTCCGGCGCGATCTCGGTCATCATGTTCATCATCACCGGCGGACTCGGCGGCATCGTCTATAAGATGCTCTCCGCACAGTATAAGGAACCGAAGCGCCGCAGAGACAGAGGAAGGAACGTACAATGGCAGTATGAGCCGAAGCGTCACAGAGACAGAGACAAAGGGGGGAACGTACAATGAAGGAAGCAAGCATCCGGGGCAAGATCCAGCTGA
>CAMORL010000124.1 GCA_946623765.1 uncultured Clostridia bacterium | reverse complement strand
CAGCCCGTTCCTTTTCAAAAACCGGATTATGCGTTGTCGTTCGGCATACCGCAGCGGAAGCAGAACTTCGCAACGCCCTCGTTCTTCGCGCCGCATCTCCTGCAGAACCATGTGTCTTCCGGATCGGCAGGCGCAGCGGGCGTTTCCGCTACGGGCGGGCGAACGGGACGGGGAATGACCGGACTCGGCGCGCCGCCGCGGACAGCGCCCCCACGGACAGCACCGCCGTCAAGCCGTGCAAGAATCTGTTCGTTGGTGCGGCGGTTGATCTCCGTATCGTCGATCAGCTGACCGAACCCGTACATGAAGAACGAACCGATCCAGGAAACCAGGAACGAAAAGGCGCTTCCGAAGATGAGAACCAGGAATCCGAAAAGAATATAGAACCCGTCGCGTCCTCCCTGAGCGAACATAACAATAGCCCCGGTGAGCGAGGCGATGACGCCCAAAGCCAACGAAATCCAAAAGAGAACCAGCGCGAGTGTTTTGATTTTACGACCGATGTTTTTGAACATAGAATTCTCCCCCTTGATTTTATATGATCCAGTATATCCCGAAACCGCCGCACTGTCAATCCGCATTCTTGCAAATCGCAGGCGTTCCCGCCGCCCGGAAAGCTTCCCCGCGGCATAGAAAAAGGCTGCCCGAAACGGCTTCGCGTTTTGAGCAGCCTTATGCTTTTTTGATTATTTGACGACCTTGGTGCCGCTTTCGCCGCGCAGCGCCGCCGCCGCATTCTGAAGCGACGCGATGATCGCTTCGCCGCCGGTCTTTGCAAAGCTCATTGCAGCCTGCACCTTCGGCAGCATGGAACCGGGCGCGAAGTGTCCCTCTTTGCAGTACTGTTCCGCTTCGGCGCAGGTCATGCGCTCGAGCGATTCCTGATTGGGCTTGCCCCAGTTGATCGACACGCGGTCGACCGCGGTGAGGATGACGAGCGCGTCCGCCTTGACGAGCTCTGCGAGCTTCGCGGATGCGAAGTCCTTGTCGATGACGGCGGGCACGCCGACGAGCTTGCCGTCCTTCTCCACGACCGGAATGCCGCCGCCGCCCACGGTGATGACGACGTGACCCGCGTCGATCAGCGTGTTGACCATATTCTTTTCAACGACGTCCACGGGCTTCGGGCTCGGCACGACCTGACGGTATCCGCGTCCTGCGTCCTCCACCATCGTATAACCCTTCTCCGCCGCTATCTTTTCCGCTTCCTCCTTGGAATAGAACGCGCCGATGGGCTTAGAGGGATGCTGGAACGCCGGGTCGTTTTCATCGACCAGCACCTGCGTGACGACGGTTGCGACGGACTTTTCGATGCCGCGCGCTCTGAGCTCGTTCTGGATGCTGTTCTGCAGATGATAGCCGATGTAGCCCTGGCTCATCGCACCGCACTCCGGGAACGGCATATCCGACTTGATCGCCTTGGCGTTTGCCGCGGTGGACATCGCAAGGTTGATCATGCCGACCTGCGGACCGTTGCCGTGCGCGATAACGACCTGGTTGCCCGCCTCGATGAGATCGACGATGGGTTTTGCGGTCTCGGTAACGAGCTTGAGCTGCTCGTAGGGCGTGTTGCCCAGCGCGTTTCCGCCGAGCGCGATGACGAGTTTCTTCATAATATAATCCTCCTTCGTGCAATGCACGTAATGTACCGCATTCATTATAGAGTTCCGTTCCCGCCTTGTCAACAACGCCCGCGGAATATATCGTTGCGGCTGCAAATTACGCATGCGCGGGCATGCCGTCAAGGGTCGGTCCTTGTGCCCGTTTCGACATTTTTCCACAGAAAAGGCGGTCCGAAAACCGCCTTGCGCACTGGGATTGTGGATAACTTTGTGGATAAGGTGGAAAAGGAACGTGGATAATGTGACTAAACTGTGAACGCCGCTTCAGCCGTGCAGCAGAACGTTTTTGAAATAGGTCCGCAGGCTTTCGACCGTTTCATTCAGTCCCTGCGGTTTCTTCGCGCTGCCCTGCGCAAGCGTGCCTCTGCCGCCGCCGTTGCCGGACAGCGCCGTGTTGACCGCCCCGATCAGAACGCCCATGTCCGTCTTGATCCCGTTGGACGCGAGCAGGTACGAGACGCGTTCGCCGGTGTCGGAGAACAGAACCGTCAGCGCCTTGTCCGTCATCGTCGCGCCGGCAAGGTTCCGGAGCCGCTTTGCGTCGACGCCCTCGAGGATCTTCACGATGAGCTTTGTGCCTTTGAGATCCTCCGCCTCGGCTTTCAAAGCATTCGCAAGGTACCCGTCCAGCGCGGCGTACGCCTGCCGGAGCGCTTTTTTCGTTTCGGAAAGCTCCTCCGCCTGCTTCAGAACCGCCGCTTCCGCCTGCTCCCTCGCGGTCGAGAACTGCAGCGCGATCGCCGAGACCGTATCCTGCATTTGCTGCGCGTGCGCAAGCGCGCGCATGCCGCACAGGAACGTGCAGCGCGTGCCGCCCTTATAGGGGATCGCCTCGACGATCTTCAGCTGTCCGATCTCGCCGGTCCGTTTGACGTGCGGCGCGCAGCAGGTGCACGCGTCGCTGCCCTCGATCGTGACGATGCGAATCGGCGCTTCGAGTCCTTCTGCGTGCTTGCGCAGCGGAATATCCCGAAGATCCTCCTCCGATTCGTAGATCTTCGCCGTGACCGCGGCGTTTTCGGCGGCGAGGCGGTTTGCAAGGGTTTCGATCTCCGAAATGCCTTCGTGTCCGACCGGCTTGTCGAGATCGAGCGTCGAATAGGTCAGCGCGCAGTGGAAGCCGACGTTCTGCGCGCCGAACAGATGCCACGCGCAGTAGGACAGAAGATGTTCGCCGGTGTGCTGCTGCATGATGTCGAAGCGGCGATCAAAGTCGATCTCGCCGTGCACCGCGGTCCCCACGGGGATTGCGCGGTCCGCAAGATGCAGGAGCCGTTCGCCCCGCTCACTGACGTCCGAGATCACGGCGTCGCCGATTTTGCCGACGTCGCAGGGCTGACCGCCCTTGTTCGGGAAGAACGCCGTTCTGTCGAGTTCGATGAAAAACCCGTCCTTTGCGGGTTCGCAGGAAACGACGGTCGCGTCGAACGCAGCCGTCATGCTGTCAAGAAGATACAGCCGTTCGGTCATGTCAAAACTCCTCCGAAGAATGTGAGATAGAGAAATACGGTCAGAAGCGAGAGCACGGTCGTGACCGCGATGAGTTCGCCGGAAAGCCGGATGTCGCCGCCGAGCTCAGACGCCATCGGCAGGCAGGACATGGCGGTCGGCGCGGAAAAGACGATGAAGATCGACGCAAGTTCGGGTCCCCGAAGCCCGCCGACAAAGTATGCGAGCGAGCAGACCGCCGCCGGGAAAAAGATGAGCTTGACCGCGCTGACGATCGTGACGAGTTTCCAATCCTCTTTGAGCGACTTGAACGACAGCAGACCGCCGAGCACCAAAAAGCCCAGAGGCGTGCACATGCTCTTGAAATAGTCGACGGATTTCAGAAAGACGTACGGAAGCTGCACATGCGTGAACCGGACGATAAACGCAAGGATCGCCGCGATCAGAACCGGGTTTCTGATCGTGTTCAGAAGCACCTTGCCGATCCGGATTTTGCCGCCGCGGTTCAGTTCGTAGCAGAGCACGCCGGTGACGCCGAACAGCGACGCGGAGATGACGAGCGTAAACGCCATCGTGCCGGTGTTGCCTTCCCCCAGAAGCGCCGCGGCAACCGCAAGCCCGAAAATGCCGTCGTTCGACCGGTACGCCGCCTGCGCGATCGTGCCGCGCTTGGCGGGGTCCTTTGTGAGCGCGAGCGCCAGCAGCATGGACAGGACGAACGAGACGATCACGCTCCCCGCGACCCACAGCGCGAACTGCCAACGCGCGGGCGTCGGATCGGTGGCGACGCCGTGAAAGACGAGCGCCGGAATGCCGATGTAAAACACAATGCGGTTGATCGAACGGAACACGCTTTCCGGGACGAGACCGACCCGGCGGATGAACACGCCGGTTACCATCATCAGCACAAGCGGCGCAACGATATTGAACGATGTCGATAAATATTCCATATTGATTATTGTACCGTATTATTCCTTGTTTTGCAACCTTTCATGTCGTTCCGTTCGCGCTCCGGCATGCGGCAGCGCGAGATACGGGCTTGCAAGCATGGGGAAATATTGGTATACTGTACAGGAAAAAGAATCTCGGGAGGACGTATGAAAAAACAACTCGGAAAGCACCGCGATCCGGAACGGAACAAACGCATTCTGCGCGAAGTGCGCACCGTGTTTCTGATGACCGTGATGATCACGATCGAGGCGCTGGCGGTCGTTCTGATGTACACGCCCTCCGGTGTCGTCACCGGCGGCGTCACGGGTATCGCAATGCTGATTACCTACGCGACGAACGGCGTGATCCCGAACTGGGTCTTTGTCGTGATTGCAAACGCGCCGCTGCTGATCCTCGCGTTCAAGTATCTGCACATCCGCTTCACGGTCTACACGCTTCTGATGACCGTCCTCTTTGCCGCGGAGCTCGCGCTGTTCGGAAACCTGAATCTGCCGGAGATGTTCGACGTGAGCGAACCGGCATGGCGCGTCGTTTCCGTCATCTTCGGCGCGGTCACGATGGGCGTTGCGGGCGGCATGATCGTGCGGCTCGGCGGCAGCACGGGCGGCCTGGACATCGTTTCCCTGCTTCTGAACCGGAAGTATTCGGTTTCGATGGGAACGATCTCCATGTCGATGAACGTGCTGATTTCGCTTGCGCTCGGCGTTGTGAATGCGATCGGCGCGCACGATTACCGCGTCGGCGTCGAGAGCGCGGCGCTGTCGTTCATCGCGCTGTTTGTGGTGACCGTCGCGTTCAACAATATCATTCTCGGCATCAACCGCACCAAGACGCTGTTCATCATCTCGGACAAGTGGGAAGAGATCGCGCCGGACGTGCTGAACAAGATGCACCGCGGCGTCA
>CAMORL010000123.1 GCA_946623765.1 uncultured Clostridia bacterium | reverse complement strand
AAATCCATGCGATCCTTTATTTTATAAAAAACGAATTAGTTGAGAGCGTCCTTCAGAGCCTTGCCGGGTTTGAAAGCTGCTGCCTTGGTTGCAGCGATCTCGATCTCGGAACCGGTTGCCGGGTTGTGACCCTTGCGCGCCGGACGGTTCTTTGCTTCAAATGCGCCGAAACCGACGACGGTAACCTTTTCGTCTGCCTTGAGAGATTCAACAATGGTATTGAAAACCGCGTTGACGGCCTTTTCAGCATCCTTCTTGGACAGCTCGCTCTTCTCTGCAACTGCCGCGATAAGTTCAGTCTTGTTCATGATTATTCCTCCATAAATGATTTTCAAAAGTATATGTGCTCTTTAGACGAGCATTGCATATTGTATCAAGCAAAACCAAGTTCGTCAAGTCCCAAAATGCTTTTTTCATCGGCATTCAGGCATTTTTAGCCCGTTCCCAGTACTGATCCTGTATCGTAAGAGACAGTTTTGAAAGATCAAGCCCGTCAGCTTTTGCAAGTTCCTCCATCTTTCCGAATCGATCGATGAACTTATCGGATGCATCGTGCAGCATCTGCTCGGGATCGAGCCCCAGAAGCCGGATTACGTTGACTGCGGCAAAGAGTACATCTCCCGCTTCTTCGGAAAGATTGCCGTTTCCGTGCATCGCATCTTTCATTTCTTCCAATTCTTCATAGACCTTCGGAAGAGCTTCTTCCGCGCTGCTCCAATCAAAGCCGACTTTGGATGCACGCTTCTGCACTTTGGCGCTTCGCATCAGCGCAGGGAAGCGCTTCGGCACTGCGCACAGAACTTCTTTCTGCGTCTTTTGATTCTTTTCCTTCTGCTTCAGCTCATCCCAACGCTTCAAAACATCGGCGCTGCTTTCCGCTTTTTCGGAACCGAATACATGGGGATGACGGTAGATCATCTTTTTCACAATGCCGTCTGAAACGTCGTTTTCATTAAACCGTCCCTGCTCGTCGGCAATCACCGAATGAAATACGACATCCATCAGAACATCCCCGAGTTCTTCGACAATGTGTGCGTCATCCCGCTCGTCGATCGCGTCGTTCAATTCATAGCACTCTTCAATGAGATCGCCTTTCAAGCTTTCGTGCGTCTGTTCCCGATCCCACGGACAACCGCCCGGTGCGCGAAGTCGCTGCATAACCGAAACGAGATCATAATATCCATACCGTGTTCGCTCTTCAAATGATGCGGATTTGACATACAGAACCGATCCGGCAAACAGCGAGCGTTTACGGTCAAGCTCCGAAAGCGGGAACGTCCGGTATGTATAGTGTCCGTCCTCCTGCATCGTAGCAAGCGTAGTCGGCCATTCGTCCGGATAAATTTCCGAAAGAACGAGTTTAACTTCACCGGCAACGATGGGGTTATCCAACTCCTGAATGCAAAGAGGAACGCTTGGATCAATTCGTTTCGGCAGCGTGCGCGCCGTAAAAATCTGAACGTCCTGCAACGCAGGAAACGCTGCTTTTGCATAGGAGATGCCTGGAAGTATCTGCACACGGAAACCGTTCTTTTCAGCAGCATTTTCGATCGCAGCAAGCTGCGCAAAGCAGCCGTCCCCCATGACCGCGTAAACACAGTCTTCCCCGGAGACAAGCCGCTGTGCGATGGCTTCATTCAGCGCATCGAAGTCTTCCGAAGTTTCATACAAATCATCCATGGAAACATACTGCAGCCCGGCGTCGATCACAGGTCTTGCGGACGGGTGCTCCCGGGTTTGCAGATACAGCGTATTTGCATGCAAAACAGCTTCCCACGCAGCTTTTGACAACGTTTGCGGGGTGGAAAGCGGTGCGATGATAATGGTTTTCATACTATCTCCTTGCAAAGCGGGACAGCTTTCTGCCGCCCGGAATATAAGTCAGTTCTTCTTTTGTGAACATGCCGAGCATCAGCGTCATCACAGCGTATACGATAACCGCTGCAAGGATCGCGAGGATGGTTGCTGCTTTCGAAGTCCAGTTGCCTTGGAACAGCTGCAGCCCCGAAAGAATCCGGTGTACGCCCCATGCGCTCAGTCCCATGACGGCGGAGGTCAACATAGGTTTTATAAACGTATCCCAAACGTTCAGCTTTGCTTTTGAGATACGGATCAACGCGATTGTGTCGAGAATTCCCGCGATCCCGAAGCAGGCAAGATTGGAAAAAACAGCGCCTGTGATGTTGACGTTCTTCATCGGAATAAAGATAAAATTGACGGCGATCTTGGTAAGCCCGCCGATCAGCAGGAACCACATGGGCAGGCGGTGTTTTCCGACGCCCTGCAGAGCGCCGGTCGCTGTTTGTACCAGAGAAATGAAAATCACGGTGAACGCGGCTATGTGCATCAATGGTACGGCAATTCCATATGCAGCATCCGATATGCGTGAATAAAGAAGTTTGATGATCGGACCGGCGAGCACAGACAAACCGACCGCACACGGCATCCCGATTGCCATTGCAATTTTGAGGCTCAAAACGGAAAGACGCTGAACGCCGTGTTGGTCGTTCCGAACGCGTGCCGCGGAGATTGCCGGGACAATCGACATGGAAATACCGATCGTAAGCGTTGCCGGGAGATTGATGATCGAACGTACGTACAGACAGAGCGACGTGTATTTGAGTTCCGCTTCCGCTGCCGAAAACCCGATATTCTCGAGCAAACGTTTGATCATGACAGAATCGAGGAAATTGGCGATCGGAAGAATCGATGCGCCGAGCGTAATCGGAATCGCAATCGCAAGGATCGTACCGAACACCCGTTCATGCGGATTCGGATCCTCTATCGTCGCCTGATACTGCCCTTTTGTCTTCAGATAGAAAACTATCATTACAACAAGAGCGAGCATTTCGGAAACGGTGACGCCGAACAGCAGCCCTGCCGCACCGAAAGCATAACGAAGTTCGGATCCTTCAAAGTGTTTGAAGAGCAGCCATGCAAACAGCAAACCGAATGCAAACTTGAAAATCTGCTGTGCGAGCTGTGAAACGCTTGTCCCGGTCATTCGCTGCAGACCCTGCAGATATCCGCGATATGCGCACATCAGGGACACAAACAAAAGTGCGGGCGCAAGCGCCATCATGGAGTATTTCGCGCCGACGCCGCCGTTCAGAACGGTTCCGCCGAGCCAGTCTGCGCCGAAGAACATCAAAGCCGAAGTCAGAATCCCGATGAGCATCAGCAGAAGCAGCGATTTGCGAAAGACACGTCTTGCACCGTCGTGATTGCCGATTGCCGCGCGTTCCGCAACCATGCGCGAAATCGCAGTAGGAATACCCGAGCTTGAGATAATCAGCAGCCAGGAATAGGTCGGATAGACGAGTTCGTAGTAAAACATACCGTCCTCTCCGATGATACGAACCGCAAATATACGGAAAAAAACGCCGATCAGTTTACAGATCAATCCTGCTGCGGCAAGGATTGCGGCGCCTTTGACAAAAGTTGTTTTCTTCGTGGATTCCATGCGCACAGTATAGCAGATAATATGCTGTATTTCAAGTATCAACCGAGCAACGCGTTTACGAAGATCCCTATGTTCTCCTTATAAAGTGAATCAAGATCATCGATCGGAAGAGGATTATCTCCCCTTCCCGCTTCTATCGTAAACGCTTCGATACCGAACGCATCGATCGCCCAATCCTTATATCCCGCAAAACTGCTGTTATACGGGACGTTTCCGACAGAATACCCGGAAGCTGCGGAAAACTTTTCGGCAAGCGCTTTGGATCCGTACGGTGCGCGTCCCTGATACTCCCAATAGATTTCTCCGCCTTGTGTATGATAGGAAAGCACACGGTCGAATCGCTCCTGCCGTGTCAATTCCGCCATTGCTCGATTCTCGGGAGTTTCCAACGGTGCGGTTCCCGTATAATCCCGCGGTCCGGGTCGCGTAAATCCTTGTGCATATTTGATCGCACGGGCATTCTCCCACCCTGCCGGATACCCGAGATTCAGATCAATTCCGCGTACATTCGCTTTCCATCCGGTCGGAAACGGAATCGTCGGATAAAACGTCGATAAAGCTTTTGCGCTTTCAAAATAGCTGTCACCCGCCGTAAGGACTCCTGTGACTAAATCAACGCCGTCCGGATTGACAAGCGGCACGAGCGTCAGCGTCGAAGCCTCATACAGTTTTCTCGCCGAAACGCCGCCGATTTCTTCCCCTTCGGAAAAGGATTTTGCGTATTGCTCCAAGAACCGTAACGTCATCGGTGTCGTGATCCACTCGTTCGCATGATGCGATGCATTGATTCCGACGCGAAGAGGACCTGCGCCGATACGGATCGCTTCAATCTGATGTCCGATCACGCTTGCACCGATTCCGTATTTTGTCAGAAACGGATAGCGAAGCACAAGCCCTTCCAGTACACATGCCGTCAGAAACGAAGAGTACGGCAGATCGTCGAAAACAACGTCAAGCGGCAGCGGTACAATGATTGTATCTCCTTCAGAAAAAGCGGAGACAGGATTTGCAATTCTGATGGATCGTGCAGAGGTCCCATACCGATCTGCAAGCATGTCGATATCTTCGTCCGGATGAAGAACGGCAACGATCGATCCGCAAAGATACGGATACAGCGCAATCCATGTCAATTGATCGACAATCCCGTTTGATCGGATCCCGAAACGATCCTGAAGCCGGATCAAAGCACGTTCCGTTCTCCGCCCGAATATTCCGTCGATCTCCCCCGGTTCTTCACCCGATCGCGTCAAAGCAGTCTGCAGATATTGAATATACGGTCCCCGATCACCGAGCCGAAGTACTTGCATAGTCATCCCTCCGCCGTTTTTTGAAATCATATGATGCACGATCCGAAAATAGATCACTCGCTTTACTCGGGATAACATTTCAGAAGACGCAAAAAGCCCGCTCACCGGGAGCGGGCTTTGGATCAATTGTGATTATTCCTGAGCGTTCTTCTTGCTCATACCGCCGAGGATCAGGTTCGTGAGGATGCCGAGGATCAG
>CAMORL010000122.1 GCA_946623765.1 uncultured Clostridia bacterium | reverse complement strand
ATCGCAAGACCGCCGAGCAGAATGAGCGGAGAGTTCAGACCGGAGGACGCGGGTTCCGGCGCAGGCACTGCGGTCGGAACGGGCGACGCGGCGGGTTCGGGCGTTTCAACGGGTTCGTCGATGGGCTGAGGCGTTTCTGTAAGCTCCGGCACGGGCTCTGCGGTAGGCTCCGGCGTGGGCGCCTCGGTAGGTTCCTCCGAAGGTTCCGGCGTGGGTTCCTCCGTAGGTTCCGGCGTAGGTTCTTCGGTGGGTTTGGGCGCAGCCTCGACATGATTGCTCAACAGTTCCGGCGGGATGTTTTCGAGAAAATCGTTTTTCTCGACGTCCGGACCTACGGTAGTGGAGAAGAGCCCGTATTTGCGGCAATCGTAGCGATTGGATTTCAGTTCGTCGAGCCACGAGCGGCGCTGCGACTGATGGAACGCATAGGCGTCCTGCGCCATTTCAAACGCCGTTTTGCCGTTGAACGCGGAGAGCGGCGTGTCAAAATCCATGACGATCTGGTTTTCCTGATACAGGTGCAGATAGAATTTCTTGACCTGCCAGGTTCCGTATTCCTCGGCGGAAGCGGGGAACTTGTCGGGATCCGAAGCAGCTGCAACGGCTTCCTGACATTTCTTGCTGACGAGCTTGTGCCCGGGATTGCCGTATTCGCCGTTGACGTCGTGCGTGATGACGACTTCGGGCTTGAAGCGGCGAATCTCACGGGTGAGCTTCTCGTCATAGCGGTAGTGGTTTTCCTGCTCGATGTACAGGAAGACGGGAAGCGTCCGTACGCCGCTGAACCACAGCCCTTCGAGCGCTTCGCCGTGACGGTTTTCTTCCGTGTGGCGGACCTCCTTGTTGCGGTCCAGAACGACGGGGGAGTAGCAGTATATGACCTGCACGCGGAATTTGCGCTCGCCTGCATAGGTCGGGACGATGCCGCCCATCATGACGAGTTCATCGTCGGAATGCGCGACGACCAGCATGATGTCGCACTTGTCCGGCGCCTGTTCCCAAAGATGCACCGCGTCGGGCAGACGGTCCTTTTCGTAGAGATGCCACTCCGTCATGCGGAAGCGGTCCTTGATCTCCAGGGTCACGCCGCGCGCTTCTTCCGGCACGTAAAGGTATCCGCGGTCTCCGTCCCGATGCCGTACGCTCGTACTGATGGGCTGTTTGTTTTCGTCGAGGAACGTAAAGCTGCAATCCTCCGGCGGAACGGTCCATTCCCAGTACATCAGCCCCACGGGAACATCGGCGGTCCAGTAGATGCTCGCGGTGCCGCCGTTTGCGGAAGCGGCGCCTGTTTCACAGTTCCAGTCCGTCAGCCGAACCGGGTAGTTGCAGAATCCTTTCCAATCCAGTGTGCAGCGGTCGTTCAAAAGCAGCTCGCTCTGCTTCGAATCTGCGCGCGCTGCGGAGAAAAACAGCGGCAGACAAAGAAAAAACGCCAGAAATCCGGCAAATAAACGACGCATAATGTATCCTCTGCGTATTCAGAAAATCGTTAAAAACAGCATAGCATATTATGGAAACGCTGTCAAGAATTGACACGGACGGTTGCGGTTTTCGCCGGAGTATGATATAATTAATTTTACTGTTTAGTAATACCATCCGGAGGGATTGATCTATAATGAAACGAGCCGTGCTTTGGATTCTTGCCATTCTGCTGTTGATTCCGGTTCTGAAGGCGTCCGGCGAAACGGCGCCGCAGAAGAAGCTGGAGGTCACGGACATCTCTTTTGAACTCGGCGTCATCATCAACATCGAGATCCGCGCCGAGCATTGCGAAATGGAAGGATACTATTTCGGCGTGATCCCCGATAAGCCGAAGGAGAAGAATCACGATTGGCTCAAATGGAGCGATACGTTCCTCCGTGTGACCAAGTATCCGGGAGACTACTATCTTTGGCTGCGCGACACGGACGGCGATATGTACGGTCCGTGGTTTGTGGAAATGCCGAAGGTCTACAATACCTACTACCGCATGGATAACACGGAGTTCCCCACGGAGGCGATCTCCTCCTATCTGCCGAAATACTGCAATTATTCGGTCGAAGAGCTCGACGCGCTGATTGCGGAAAACGTCGCTAAGGCGGGCATGTATACGCGGGAAGCCGTCGTCGTCGGCGTCATGACGCAGATCTCAAAGCTTCAGGAATTCGGCATCCGCATTCCGTTCTGCTTCCTCGGATACTATCCCATGCGCGAATACGGCTGGTATCTGAATCCGGACTGGGGCACGGTGTACGATCTCAGCAACAAGAAGGAGTTCGAATACTACACCGGACTGGCGCATCCGGAGCATGAAGCGGGCACGCACTGCAACGGATTTGTGCATTACGCATTTCGCCTCGCGGGGCTGAATCTTAGGAACACCTATCCGGACGGCAATCACAAAGCGGGCGATATCGGCGGCATCGGCAAGCGCAGCGCGAACAGGGTCGGCACCTACGAGGGACGCGGCGGCGATGTTCTGCAGAGCAGTACGCTGCACGAAATGGTCATCATCGACCGGTACGACGAGGATGGGGACGGCGAGAGCGACGGCTACATGGTCGCCGAATCGAACAACGACGAGGGCGGTCAGGTCTACTGCAAAAAGCCGTTCGCCACGTACTCAAAATACTGCAAGGTCTTCAACATGGACGGCGTGTTCTACAACACCGCAACGCTGCAGAATATGCTGAAATACTGGCAGAACTACCATATCCCCGAGGACGCGTGGCCGGAGTTTCTGAAAAACGCGGTGGAGCAGAACACCGAATATACGGTCACGTTCTGCGACGCGCTCGGTTCGAGGTCCTATCAGGTGCCGTTCCGCCATACGCTCGACGAGATCCCCGAGATCCGCGGGCTGTTCGAGGGACATACGGCGGATGCGGTGTGGAGCGAGGATGTTCGCGGCATTCCGCTGGAACGGAATTACATCATTTCGGCGCAGTACAAGGTCCCGGTCCCTGCGGATTTCGTGTACAGTGCCGCGCCGGAACCCACGGAAGAACCTACGCCCGAGCCTACGCCGGAACCCACCGAAGCGCCCACACAAGAGCCTGCGGAAGAACCGACGGAGGAACCCGCTCAAGAACCTGCAAAGACGCCTGCGGCGGCAGACGCCGGCGCGACGGAATCCGCGACGGCGCAGAACACCGTTGCGGAAGCGACGGAATCTCAAGAAGCGCCGAAAGAGCCGCCGAAATACAATCTCAGCGATGCGGAATCGGAGAATCTCGCCCGCGACCGGAAACTCCTCTGGATTCTCGGCGGCGCGGCGGTCGGCGTCGGCGCGATCGGGTGCATCGTTATGCTTGTGAAGCGGCGCAGATACCGCATGTGAACGCGGCGGAACGATCCGGAACACCTATGAATCAAAAGAGCTGTCGGGAACCTCGATTGAGGATTTCCGACAGCCCTTTTTGTATCTGTCCGGATGCGCGTTCCCTGCGGATCCTTCGTCGCCGTTCCGTTTTCTCGGCATGACGCCGGGATCACGGCTGCGGACGGTCCCACTCGGAATAGCTGCGGATATACAGCTTGTCGTAGCACATCTGTTTGCGCAGCAGCCGGTAGCGCGGGGTATAGTTCAGGTTGAAATCGCCGAAGAACCGCCAGCCGGGACCGGTCGGATCGTCCGCACGGGTGTCGACGACACAATCCGGCATGAGCGCTTTGAACGCCTCGATCTGTTCTTTCGGAATGGGACTCAGGGAAAGCCAGAGCCGCTTCAGCTTCTTGAGCCCGAAAATCGGCGTAATGTCCGTAATATTCGTGCGCGAGATGTTCAGATGTTCGAGCTCCGTGCAGTTTGCAAGCACGGAGATGTCGGCAACGTGACTGGAAAAGATCTCGCAGTATTCCAGCTTTTTACAATACTTCAGCGCGGAGACGTCGGTCGTCTCGCCGACTGCGAGGATCAGCACTTCAAGATCCGGCATGTTTTCGAGGAAGTATGCGTCCGTGATTCTGTTGTGTCCGAGGTCGAGATAGCGGAGCTCGCTGCAGTAGACCAGCGGCGCGGTGTCCTTGTCGTGCAGCTTGCGGAGCTCGTCGTTGTCCGAGAACCGGATCATAATGACGTCGGTGAAGCAGGAATAGTATTTCATGAAGATGCGCCAGACGACCTTCGGCGAGGAAAACTCACTGCGCAGCATTGCCATCCGGTCGTCCGGGATTTCACAGCGATCGAAGACGGCGCGCGTCACGTGCGGCATACACGCAAGGACCGTGCGAACCTCGTCCTCGCGGTTTTTCAGGTCGATATCCTTGAACGTGACGACTTCGTCCGCAAGATTGAAGTCTGTATCGAACACGGTGACGGCATGGTTCACGGCGACGTCGGTCCGCGCGCGTCCGATCACGCCAGCGTCCTCCAGCGTCCACAGGGAGGGACCCTCTTCGGGATCCAGCCGGATCTCTGTAAGGTCCGGGAGCACCGCAAGCGCGGGGATGATCTCGTCGATCCGATCCGGCGCGACGGCGGAAAGATCAAGCGTCTGCGCGTCGCTGTTTACGGTCAGCCCGCAGAACGAAACCGTGTAAGCAAGCGCAGCGTCCGGCAGGGCTTCGCGCATTGCCGCGGCGTCGGCGGGGGAGACGGGCTCCGTCACGGTACAGGACCGGAGCGCGGTCAGCAGGGACAGCGCAGCGGGATCGAGCGGGGAAGACACGGCAATCTCTGTCGCATCGTTCGGGATATCCTGTCCGTCCGCGTGCACCGTACAGCGTACGGTCACCTCCGGATGCGCTTCCGCGTACGCCTTGATCTCCGCATAACATGTGCTGCCGGAAAGATCGAGCTCCTTGAGCGCGGAAAACTGTTCGAGCAGCGGCATTTCATCCGCCGTGAGCGTCAGCCTGAGCGCGGTTTCCGCGCCGGAAAACGCCTGCCCGCCGAGCAGAATCGGCTCGGGCGTGGGTACGGCGGTCGGCTGCGCAGTCGATGCGGCGGTCGGCGAAACGGCTGCTTCGGACTGCGGCGTGCGGTCTGCTCTGCAGCCGAGCAGGAACAGACAAAGCAGAAGCGCCGCCGTGAGCGAAAGCGGAAAGAGC
>CAMORL010000121.1 GCA_946623765.1 uncultured Clostridia bacterium | reverse complement strand
GTACCCAGAAGCGCAAGCCGCAGTCGATGTGCGAGGTCACGCTGACGTTCGACAACACAGATCATCTGCTCCCGATCGAGTATGATGAGGTTGCGGTGACGCGGCGCATGTTCCGCTCCGGCGAAAGCGAATACGCGCTGAACGGACGGAACTGCAGGCTGAAGGATATTTCCGAACTGTTCCGCGACACCGGTATCGGCAAGGACGGGTACTCGATCATTTCGCAGGGACGCGTTGACGAGATTCTTTCGAATAAATCCGGCGACAGGCGAACCGCGCTCGAGGAAGCGGCGGGCGTCATGCGCTACCGCGTGCGCAAGGAAGAAGCCGAACGCAAGCTCGAAAACACCGAGCGCAACATGGAGCGCATCGCCGATACGCTGAAGGAGCTCGGCGAACGGCTGGAACCCCTGAAGGAGCAGAGCGCGACGGCACGCGTATTTCTGAAGCTCAGAGAGGAACTTAAAGACCTCGAAGTCAACCTGTTCCTCTATAACAGCGACCGTATGCAGGAACGCATGAGGGTGCTGAAAGAGCAGACAGCCGCGCTCGAACACGATATTGCGCTGAACGAAGAAAAGAATCGAACGCTCGGCGAGCAATCTCTGGAACTGGAAGCGCAGGTGCGCGAGATCGACGAACGCGCAAGCGCACAGCAGAATAAGGTCATCGAAATGCTGTCCGGCGTGGAATCGCACGTCGGTGAAAGCAATCTTCTCATAGAGCGGCGCGAGCATTCCCGGAAGGAAATCGCGCGAGTCGGCGAGGAGCGGGACGCAGCGCTTCGCGCATGCGAAGAATTAAAAGCGCAGATCAAGGTCAACGAGCAGAGTGAAACCGACGTGGAAGCGCTTGCCGCGCTCACGGAGAAGATCATGACGGAGACCGAGGCGATCCGGGCGATGGACGAAACGATCGCGAAACGCGAGCAATCGGTCGAAGAACAGAAAGCCGCCATCATGGAGGCGATGAACCGTCTTGCCGACGCAAAGAGCGATCTGAGCCGCTTCGATACGATGGCAGCTGCGCTGAAAAACCGTCTGAGCGCTTTGGACGGCGAGGACGCCGAGGCAAAGGCGAAGGTCGAAGCACTGAAAGCGGAAGCCGATGCGGCACAGAAATCGGTGGACGCGCAGGCGAAGAAAATGAACGAGCACATCGCCGAGCGCAAAACTGCGCAGCGAGAGCGGCTCGAACTGGAATCGGACTTTCTGGCGCTGCAGGCGGAACTGCGCATCGCCGAACAGAACGTCGGCGCGCTGTCGTCACGCGAGCGGGTGCTTTCCGAGATGGTGCGCTCGCACGAGGGATATCAGAACAGCGTTCGCGCGGTGCTGACGGCGGCGGAGAAGGAGCCTGCACTGAAGAACTGCATCATCGGACCGGTCGCAGAGCTTTTGAAAGTGCCGCGAAAGGTCGAAACGGCGATCGGCATGTCGCTCGGCGGATCGCTGCAGAATATTGTGACGACGACTGCGGAGGACGCAAAGACGGTCATCGAGTACGCGCGCAAAAACGACCTCGGAAGGGTCACGCTGCTGCCGACGACGATGCTCGTTCCGAACCCGCTTTCCGAAAAGGAACGCGCGCTGCTCTCGGAGCCCGGCGTGGTCGGTCTGGCAAGCGAGCTCATCACCTGCGACAAGCGCTGCTCCGTCGTTGCCGAGTATCTTTTGGGACGCACGGTCGTCACGGAAACGCTGGACGATGCGATCTCGCTCAAGAAAAAGTCCAAAGGCGCGTTCCACATTGCAACGCTTTTAGGCGACTTCCTGTCCACCGGCGGCACGATGACGGGCGGCAGTCTCAAGAAATCGGGATTCTCGCTTCTCGGCCGCGAGCGCGAGGTCGAAGAGATCAAGAAGCAGCTGAAAGCGGCGGAGAAAGCTGTTGAAGAAAAACAGAAAGCGATCGAAGCGCAAAAGAAGCTGATGCTTCTGAAGGATACGCAGATCGACGGATTCCTCGGCGCGGCGCACGAAGACGAGCTGGAACTTGTCCGTCTGAAGGAACAGCGCGAGATCATCGAACGCGACCTCAGGGACGCCGAAGAGGCGGTGCAGGAGCTTGTCGACGAGCGGAACGACGTCAACGAAAGCGTTGCCGACATTGAAAAGCGGCGCGCAGCGGCGGCGTCCGTGGAGGACGATATTCAGAAACAAAACCTTTCGACCACCGAAGACGTCCGCAAGGAACAGCTTTCGATTGCGGAGGCAAAGAACGCGCGCGAGCAGCGCGTGGACAAGCTCACCGAAGACCGAATTCGACTTACCGCCATGGAAAAGGAAGCGGACGCAAGACAGGCAGAGCATCACCGCCTTTCCCGTGATCTGGCGCTCACCGAACAGCGCGTCGGATCGTTCGAGGCGGAGATTCAAACGCTTTCCGATTCGATCGCTGCGGCGGATGCGCGACTCCATGAAATGGAACAGAGCATTTCGGGCGAGCAGGCGGAACTGAACCGCGCGAAGGAGGAGCAAAGCAAGCTCGAGGCGGAACGCACGCGGCTGAACGAGCTGCTGAGCCAGTACCGGCGCGAGCGCGACGGACTTTCGGATGCGTATCGCACGCTCGGCGAACGGAAGCATAAGAACGAGCTTTCCGAAAACCGGATGGAACTGGAGCTCAAAGCGAGCGCGGATCGGATTTGGGAAGACTATGAACTGACCTACGAGAATGCGCAGGCACTCCGGCACGAGATCCCGATCGGCGCAACGCAGCAGCGCGTTGCAGCGCTGAAAGGCGAAATCAAAAACCTCGGCGACATCAACGTGTCTGCAATCGACGATTACCGCACGGTGTCCGAGCGTTATGATTCGCTTTCGACGCAGTACGGCGATCTTGAAAAAGCGAAGACGGATCTGTATACGCTGATCGGTCAGCTCACCAAAACGATGGAAAAAACCTTCGTTGAGGAGTTCCAGAAGATTCAGCAGAATTTCACCGACACGTTCACGGAGCTGTTCGGCGGCGGACACGCGGAACTGAGACTTTCGGATAAGAACGACGTTTTGAACTGCGACATCGATATCATCGCACAGCCTCCGGGAAAGAAACTGCAGCTTTTGTCGCTGCTTTCCGGCGGCGAACGCGCGCTGACGGCGATCGCACTGCTGTTCGCGATGCTGAAGCTGAAAGCGCCGGCGTTCTGTGTGCTCGATGAGATCGAGACTTCGCTGGACGAGGCGAACGTTTCGAAGTTTGCAAACTACCTCAAGGAGTATTCCGACGAGACACAGTTCATCATCATCACGCATCGCAAGGGCAGTATGGAAGTCTGCGACACGCTGTACGGCGTTGCGATGGAGGAAAAAGGCATATCGAGCATCGTCTCGGCAAGATTCGGAGAAACGGCATAATGGAAAACAAAGAAAAGAAAAAAGGCTGGTTTTCCCGCTTAAAGGAAGGCCTGCACAAAACCAACAACTGGTTTTCGACGCTGTTCAATAAGGACGGTATCAACGACGATTTCTATGAGGAGCTCGAAGAGGCGATGATCCTTGCCGATATGGGCATGGAGACCGCGGAGCGGCTTTTGGACGGTCTTCGCGCAAAGGTAAAAGCGGAAAAGCTTTCCGACCGCGCGGACGCAAAGAAGGCGCTCGAAGGGCTGATCGCGGACGCGGTCAGAACGGACAAGCCCTTTATGGGCGACGAAGGTCCTGCGGTGCTTCTGATCGTCGGCGTCAACGGCGTCGGCAAAACGACCACGATCGGCAAGATCGCAAACGAGTACGCGACGGCAGGCAGAAAACCCATGATCGCTGCGGCGGACACCTTCCGCGCGGCGGCTGCCGAACAGCTCGGCGAGTGGGCAAACCGCGCAAACGTTCCGATGGTGCGCCATCAGGAGGGCGCGGATCCCGCGGCGGTCGTGTTCGACGCGATCGCTTCGTACCGCGCAAAGGGATGCGATCTGCTGCTGGTCGATACGGCGGGCAGACTGCACAACAAGAAAAACCTCATGAACGAGCTCAACAAGATCCGCCGCGTCATCGCGCGCGAGCTTCCGGACACGCCGTGCGAGGTGCTGCTGGTGCTCGACGCCACCACGGGACAGAACGCGGTCGCGCAGGCGGAAGCGTTCTTGGAGGTCTGCGAGCTTACCGGCGTCATTCTCACCAAGCTCGACGGTACCGCAAAGGGCGGCGTAACCGTGCAGATTTCCGACATGCTGAAGGTTCCGATCCGCTTCATCGGCGTAGGCGAGGGGATCGACGATCTGAAACGCTTCGACGCGGACGAGTTTGCGGAGGCGCTTCTGGAAACCGACGAATAAGCGTAACGGCACCGCAAAAAATGCGGTGCTGTTTTTTGAAAAATACTTGTAAGATTCCTTGCTCTTCCGCGTCTTATAAAGGGAAGATGAAACAGATGGAGACATTCGAACAGATTTATCGCGCATATTTCACGGACGTGTACCGCTATTGCCTGAAGCTGTGCGGGAACGCCGACGAAGCCGAGGAGCTGGCGGGCGAAACCTTTTTGAAGGCGCTGCAAAAACTGGACAGCTACCGCGGCGAGTGTGAGTTGCGCGTCTGGCTCTGTCAAATTGCAAAAAACCGGTTCCTTTCCGAACAGCGAAAGAAGAAGACCGAACCGCTTTCGGACACGATCGAAAGCAAAGCGGATTCGCCGGAAAGAATCGCGGAGCAAAAGGACGAAGCGGAGCGCGTCTCCGAGGCGGTGCACCGCCTTGACGAGCCGTATAAAGAGGTCTTTCTGCTGCGCGTGTACGGCGAAATGCCGTTTGACAACATCGGAAAGCTGTTCGGAAAGACCGCCAACTGGGCGTGCGTCACCTTCCACCGCGCGAAAGCGAAAATCAAAGCCGAACTGGAGGAAAAGCAATGAAGGATTGCGGAATCGTAAAGGATCTTTTGCCGCTTGTTGCGGAAAATATGGCGAGCGAGGAATCGACCGCCTTTGTAAAGGAACACCTTGAAACCTGTGCGGACTGCAAAGCCGCGTTCGACGCCATGAAAGCGCCGGTCGAAACCGAACCGGCAGCGCCTTTGAAAACCGTGAAAAAAGCCGTGAAAAAGCGCGGATGGCTG
>CAMORL010000120.1 GCA_946623765.1 uncultured Clostridia bacterium | reverse complement strand
GGAGCTGTCGCATGACTTATTACGAGCTGATTCGCGCGAGTCTTCTGAAAGACGCGAAGCTGCATCCGTATCCCAAAAAGGAATGCGGATCGGATCCTGCGCAGCCCGATAAGAAGGGGTTAAGGGAAAAGGAAGAACCGGAAACCGATACATAAAGATCTGTTTCCGGACGGGCAATCGGATACCGACTTTACAAACAAGCACTATTTTATTATAATTCTATTATCTTCGGGGGATAAAATGAGGGAGAATCATGAATACTTTGAGCTGGCTAAGGACGTTATCGCAGCGCAGAATCACGATCGCCGCGCGCAGGACAGAATCATCGAATGCGTGCGCGACATGGTCTATTATACCTGTCTCAAAATGCTGCGCAGCGAGGACCGCGCATCGGACGCGACGCAGGATATCACGGTAACGATCTTCAAACGGATCGGCACGCTGAAGGATCCGACGGCCTACATCGGCTGGGTGCGCCGAATCACCGCGAACTACTGCAAGAACGTGCTTTCCGCAAAGAACGTCGAATTCCTTGCGCCGAGGACGGAGGACGAGGACGATCCGTTTGAAGCGTACGCTTCCATGGACGAAGAGACCGTTCCGGAAACGGTGCTGGAGAAGAGCGAAACCCAGGAGCTGATCCGCGACGTGATCGACGGGCTGCCGGACGAGCAGCGCATGTGCGTCCTGATGCATTATTTCCACGAGATGAAAACGCGTGAGATCGCAGACGCGCTCGGCGTGTCCGAGGGAACGGTCAAGAGCCGTCTGAACTATGCGCGCAAGTCGATCAAGACCTGTCTCGAACGGTATGAAGCAAAGGGATTCCGCCTGTGCAGCATGATCTCCGTGCCGTTCTTCGGCGATCTCATCCACAGCCTGAAGCTGTTCGCGGAAAGAGAAATCGCCCCTGCGCTCGCCGGATCGGGCAGCGCGCTTGCGGGGACCGTACAGAGACTGGTTGCGGGACTCGTGGCAACCGTCGCGCTCGGCGTCGGAACCGGAGTCGCGATGAACGACAGCGCGAAAAAACGGATGACGCCGCCGCCCGAAAAGGCAATCTGCGGGGTTGCATCGCGAGAGTACGACGGGTACGACCTCTCATTCGGAAGCTGTGAAGCGTCGGAGACTTCGCTCGAAAAGTCCGGTTCGTACGCGGATATGTTCGGGGACAGCTCCCACCGGAATGATCTGGCTTGGAAGACGGCGCCGGACGAACCGCAAGAAGAGATTCCGGTGCGGAAGGGAACGTGTCCCGCTGCGCCGGTATCGCCTGCAGTTTCGGAAGAAACGGCAGAGACCCCGGAAGAAACGGCAGAGACCCCGGAAGAAACGGCAGAGACCCCGGAAACGCCGGAGCACGTTCAAGAACCGGTGTGCGAGGATGCGGCGGAAGAACCGACGGTCGAGGAGCCGGAGAAGGAATGGAGCGCGTGGAGCATGGAGCTCCCGCCGGAGGGTACGGAGATCCGTACCGCGATCCGTTACCGCAGGGTGACGATGCGCAAGGTGCTTTCGGAGGACGGGCAGAGCGAAAAACCGTCGATTCCGACGTTTGTGTACACGTACGGCGCATGGAGCGACGAACCGGTCGAAATCACGACCGAAGAGAATTGCTGCGTTACGATCGAAACCGCCGTCTTTTACAGCTATCGCTGAGCTTGCCTGCGGCGGATCAAATAGAGAAAGCGAAAGCATATCCGTTCCGGTTCGCAGCGGTTCGATCGGTGCTGCGGCAAAGGGACGGATATGATACTTTGAGGGGAGAAAGGGAATGAGTGTCAAAAGAGCGTATACGGACATAGCGAAGGACGTGAAAGCGGCGCAGAACGGCAACGCCGCGGCAATGGACCGGATCCTTGCGGACGTGCAGGATTCCGTCTATTATACCTGCCTGAGGATCCTTCGAAGCGAGGAGGACGCACGGGACGTCACACAGGAGATTCTGATCACGGCGTACCGCAAAATCGGCACCCTGCGCGATCCCGGAACCTATGTCGCGTGGGTCAATCGCATCACCGCAAACCGCTGCAAGCAGCACCTTTCCCAAACGAAACGGGAGGTGTTTCTGTCGTCGGACGAGGATGGGAACGATCCGTTCGCCATGTTCGAGCAGACCGATGAGCAGAGCGTCCCGGACAAGGTCGTGGACAATGCCGAAACACAGCGGATGATTCTGGGTCTGGTCGACTCGCTTCCGGACGAACAGCGCATGTGCGTCATGCTGTATTATTTCGACGAAATGAAAACGCGTGAAATTGCCGACGCGCTGAACGTCTCCGAAGGCACGATCAAGAGCCGTCTGAACTATGCGCGAAAGTCGATCAAGGAAGGCGTCGAACGCTATGAAAAGAGCGGCTTCAAGCTTTATGGCATAACGCCGATCCCGTTCCTCGGATATTACCTCGGCAAGCTCGCCAAGGCGACCAAGTCTCCGGTCACGGCGGAGATCGTCCGCGCAAGCGCTGCAAGAGCGGCGGCGGGAGCAGCGGTGTCCGACGCGGCGGCGACCGCAACGGGCAACATGCCCGCTGCAGCCGCGGCAGGAGCAGCCGCAAAGAGCGCCGGAAGCGCAGCCGCATCGATCGGGATCAAGGTCGCGACGGCGGTCGTTTCGGTCGGATTGCTCGCCGGCGTCGGCACGATGCTTGCGCAGAGATGGAAGACAAACCGGACGCCGACGATTCCGGAAGCGACGGAAACCCCGGAAGAGGAGGAGCATTTGACCGAGTTTCCGGACAATCGCTCCGACAAGGAGATCATCCGTTTGTATTACGAACTGAGCAGCAAGCGCGATTTGGCGGCGTATCAGAACGACGATGAGACGTTCCGGTCCTGCTTTTCCGATAAAAACGGCGGCGAGACGCCTTCCATGCAGGCATTCAGCGGGCGTTTTCTGCAGGATCAGCTCTGTCAACGGGACACCTTCGTTGCCGCGAGATTCCAAAACAGCTTCTGGATCGTGGATGCGGGCCGTTATGAAGACAGGATGAACAGCGCAACGGCTTTTTCCGAACAAAATGAAACCGCATTTGTCTGCTATGAAAACGGCAGATTGTACTACCTGATAAACCCCGATGCTGCGCTGGTTGAAAAACGGGACGCCGTCATTGCCGCGCGCTTTGAACCGGTCTGTCCGACGTACGCGGAGGAAATGCGCACGTCGCCGAAGTCCATGTGGTTCGGGGACAACTATCTGTTTTTGAACGACAAGCTGCAGATCACGGCTTACGGAGAGGAAAAGGTGCTTAGCGAGCCGGTTCAGATGTGGCAGACGGAAGCCGGGGAGACGCGGGTTGCGTTTTGGATCTCAAATGGCACGGAGGAAACGCTGACCGATTATCAATTCGCTTTTGACGTCATGAACGAAGGCGGGCAGCCTGTGAGCGAACCAGAGACGTTCCGGGGAACCGAGCCGATCCCCCCGCACAGGGCGATCCTTGCCGTTTTCACCGTCCCTGCCGATCGTCCGTGGATCCCGAAGGACGTTTCGTTCGATTCCTGCATGTATGGTACCGCACCGGTAGAAATACTGGAATCGGAACCCGCGGAAGCCTCGCCCGAGGAGTCTGCTCTTCAGGAGCTGCCCCCGGAGGAGCAGATCGTGGAACTGTTCTGGGACCTGGTCGACGATTCCGCCGAAGCTGCGAAACGGCGGGATTATCAGACGTTTGCTGACTGCTTCGAGAACGTCGAAGCATCGGAAATCGAAGCTGCATACGGGTACGATTGGGAACAATATGACGCGTACACACAGCGCAAAGCACAGATCTCCGGCAGCGGAGACGGGTATTACTGGATCATTGCAGCCTATGACGGCGCAGGCGACCCCACGGATTCGCTGACCGAACACGTGCCGGTGCATTACCGCGACGGCAGGCTGCGGTTTATCCGACCCGATCCCGATCAGCCGTTCCCCGATTCGATGATCGACGGCATGATGCCTTCGTTTTATGAGTCGCTTTCGCCGGAGTTTGCACAGGACAGCGCGCCGCAAAATGCGTTCTGGAAATACGACTCGAACTGCAGGATTCTGACAGACAGCCGAAAGGTCACACGCGGAACGATCGACGTGTTTACGGCGGCGATCCGGCAGACGGACAGCGGCGAATGCAAAGCGCTGGTCCTGTATACGAACGGCACCGGCGAAACGGTCGTACCGCAGCAGACGAGAATTGTCATTCAAAATGAGGAGCGCAATGCGGTGACCGATTATACGGTCGCGCAGCCGGTGACGGTTCCGGCACACCGCTATGCGGTGCGGGTTTTTACGATTCCCGCGAATGCGGTGCATACAGATTTCTGGTGGGGTAATCTGCGTGACGAAACGGAAATGGATCTGAATGCGCCGGTGATCGAGCAGGTTTCCGACGCGCGGATCATGGAGCTTTACTGGGATCTGTTTGACGAGATGGTCAATGCGGCGAACCGCAACGACTACGAAGCGTTCCGCGCTCTGTATTATGACACGGACGCAAGCGTTATTCGGCAAGATTTCGGCAACAACTGGCGGAAGTACGACGAATATGATCACCGTGACGGCTTTGTTGCGGGAAGCAAGGACGGCTACTGCTGGATTGCATATACGTTTTATAACGTAACGGGCGTGCATCCGAACACCCGCCGCAGTTCTACGGACGGATATGTGCTTGCGCATTATGAAAACGGCGGTCTGCAGCTTGCGTACGGCATGGAGTCGAGGGAGGTTCTCAGCGCGCTGTCGAACGAGATCATAGCGGATTGCATCGAGTCGGCTTACCCGGGTTTTGGGGACGAGTTCGCCCGCGCCCGCAATTCCGGAACCTTCTACGGAAACAACTACCTGTTCCTGAACAGCGATATGGTATATCAAGGCAGCTACGATACAACACTCTTCCTGATGTGGCAGACGGAAAACGGCGACGTCAAGGCAGCCCTTTGGTACGCAAACGGCACGAACGGGACTATCAATGCATATAAGACAGAGATTCAGGTCACGGACGACACGCTCGGTACGATCGTCAACGCGACGATGAACGAAACGGTTTCGGTTCCCGTCGGACATTCGCGGATCGTGGTG
>CAMORL010000119.1 GCA_946623765.1 uncultured Clostridia bacterium | reverse complement strand
TTTCTCGGGTGAAACTTACAACGGCTCGATCAGGCCGAAGTTGCCGTCTTTACGTTTATAAAGAACGTTGATCTCGTTCGTGTCCACGTTGCGGAATACGTAGAAGGCGTGCCCGAGCAGCTCGAGCTGCAGCATGGCTTCCTCCTCGCTCATCGGCTTGACGGAGAATTGCTTCACGCGGACGATGCGCGGACCTTCGTCTTCGTCTTCTTCATCTTCGAACGGGAGATCGCGGAACGCGTCCTGGCGAAGTCCCTTGGCAAGACGCGTGCGGTTGCGCACGATCTGCTTTTCGAGCTTTTCGACGATGTTGTCGAGCGACGCATACATGTCGCCCGAGACCTCTTCGCCGCGGATGATGCGACCCTCATGCGGGATCGTGACCTCGACGATGTGACGGTTCTTTTCGACGGAGAGAGTGACCTGTGCTTCTGTGTCCTGCGGGAAGTACCGATCCAACTTGGAGAGCTTCTTCTCTGCGACGTCGCGCATGTATTCGGAGACCTCCAAATTTTTACCGGAAATAGAAATACGCATATGTTCCACTCCTTCTGACACGGGTATTGTGTTTCGTGTCATCTATATATTACCATATTATTTCCGAAATATCTTCCTTTTTTTCAAAAAAACACAAAAATTTTGATATTCATCCTCTTTTCGCGCAGGATTCAGCCCTTTTCGCGTATCGCGCGCTCTTTTTTGAAGAATTGTTTCAGATCATTCACAAAGATAACGCGATTCTGACACAACTCCGTGGTATACTCTGCTTGCAGAGACCGGAAAAGTCTCTGCATCAAGAACTGTCTTGATCAACTCTCCCCCCTTGAGATCACGCGCCGCCCCCTCGGCGCGTGATTTCCGTTCAACGGAAGCAAAACGTCCGTCGAAAGGACGATCCCGCATCGCCGGATCGTCTCTTCGCTCTCTGCCTGACATCCGCGGACGATGCGGGCGGCAGAGCGCAAGGGGCATAACGGGTTCGACAGCGAAACTGCGGACCTGAACGCCGAAGGAGAACCGGTCTGCGTATGCGAAATATCAAAAATTGAGCATGCGGATGCACATGTTGACACAAAATGCCCGCCATGCTACAATCTTGATCGGAAGAATCCGAAAGCGGAAGGAGAAACGTCGCATGAAACGGACCGTTCTTGTCATCTGTATCCTGCTTGCACTGCTGTGCGCTGCGTGTTCAAAGAAACCGGACGACCTGTTTTTCTCAAACAGTACCGGGACGACGCTCGACAGCATTTATGTCGGCAATACGGAAAGCCTCGGTCCGCGACTGAATATTTACCCGCTTGCCGACGGAACTTCACTCGGGCTGAATCTGGAAAAGCTCGGCGGTCCCGGCGTATATACGATCGGCGCGATCAACCCGGATCGGTTCTGCTTCATCGCATATGACGTGGAACTGACGTCCGGAGATACGATGGAACTGGGAGAGGCGTTTATCAGAAACGGATACAGCTGCTTCATGCTGACCGTGACGCATGCGGACTGGTCGGAAACGAGCTATATCGGCTATGCTTTCGACGAGGTGGATCTCATCACCGCGATCGAAAATCAGTGAACGCAGAAAGATCGGGGACGGCGTGCGACAGCCGTCCTTTTTCAGTTATCCGCCTTTCGGACGGAGCTGTTCCATAAGACGCATCATCTGAAAGAGCTTTTCCATGTCCGGCTGCTGTTTCGGCGGAGGCGGAGGAGGCGGAGGCGCCGGACAGAACGGCGCCGGTGCGGGCACGTTCAGCCGATAGGCAAGCTGATCGGTCATGTCGCGCGGGAGAAGCGGAGCGAGCGCTTTTACGTAGGCTTCGACGCCTGCGCGCCCGTGCTCCTCACGCACGGTTTCGCCTAAAGTGACGGCGCAGAACAGCGGGGATGCGCCGTTTCGTTGCGGTTGTGGATTCATGGCAATTCCTCCTTGCTGCATGGTATGCCCGGTGCACGAAATCGGTGCGCGGCGCATAGAATGTTCCGAGGTGATACGAATGGATCTGAATCAACAGTATGAAGCCTATCGCGGCAAGACAAGCGACGAATTGATGGAAACGCTTCTGAGACTCACGGCGGAGCAGAAGCAAACCGGCGAGATGAGCGAAGGAAAGATGGAGGAGATCTACCGCATGCTGAGTCCGATGCTTTCCGAATCCCAGCGTGCTCGCATGCGCGAGATCATTGACCGATTGAACATGCCGAACGGATAAAGGACGTTTAGACAATCCGGACAAAGCGTAATGCATTTGCGGGACATTGAGGCCTCACCGCGCACATTCGCCCGAAATCGTTGCACAGCGTTCACAATCGCCCCCTTTGCAAGCGGGGCGGAATTGTGCTATAATACTAAAGATATCGTTCAAGGAGATTCTTATGGGATTTTTGGACAAGCTGCTCGGAACGTCGAGCGAAAGCAAATTGAAGAAACTCAGGCCCAAGGTGGCGGCGATCAACGCACTCGAGCCGGAAATGAAAAAACTCACCGACGAACAGCTGCGGCACAAGACCGTCGAATTCAGGGAACGCCTGAAAAACGGCGAGACGCTTGACGATCTCATGGTCGAGGCGTTCGCGGTCGTACGCGAAGCGGGCGTCAGAACCGTCGGCATGCGGCACTTCGACGTGCAGCTTTTAGGCGGCATGGTTCTGCATCAGGGACGCATCGCCGAGATGAAGACCGGCGAGGGCAAAACGCTCGTCGCGACGCTGCCCGCATACCTGAACGCGCTGGAAGGCGAGGGCGTGCATATCGTCACCGTCAACGATTACCTTGCAAAGCGCGACGCGCAGTGGATGGGCAAGATCTACCGGTTTTTGGGTCTGAACGTCGGCTGCATCATTCACGATCTTGATTCGGACGAGCGCAGAGAGGCATATCAGGCGGACATCACCTACGGCACGAACAACGAATTCGGCTTTGATTATCTGCGCGACAACATGTGCGTTTATAAGGAGAATATGGTCCAGCGCGCATTGCATTACGCGATCGTCGACGAGGTCGACTCGATCCTGATCGACGAAGCGCGAACGCCGCTGATCATTTCCGGACGCGGCGAGGAAAGCTCCGAGATGTATGTTGCGGCGGACCGGTTTGTCCGGAGCCTGACCCGCGGCGAGGACGTCAAGGAGATTTCGAAGTCCGATCAGCTTTCGGGCGTCGAACAGCCCGAGAGCGGCGACTACATGGTCGATGTGAAGCATCGGCAGGTCTCGCTGACCGCGGAGGGCATCAAAAAGGCGGAGCGGCACTTCAACGTCAATTCGCTTGCCGATACCGAAAATACCGAGCTGAACCATTATATCAAGCAGGCGCTGCGGGCGCGTTCGCTCTTTGAGCGCGACAAGGATTACGTCGTACAGAACGGGCAGGTCATCATCGTCGACGAATTCACCGGACGACTGATGATCGGACGCCGCTACAACGAAGGTCTGCATCAGGCATTGGAAGCGAAGGAAGGCGTCAAGGTCGAGCGCGAGAACAAGACGCTTGCGACGATCACGTTCCAGAATTACTTCCGCATGTTCAAGAAGCTCGCGGGCATGACCGGTACGGCAAAGACCGAGGAGGACGAGTTCTCCGCGATCTACGATCTCGACGTTGTGGAGATCCCTACCAACAAGCCGAATATCCGCGTGGACAACAAGGACTGCGTGTATATGACCGAAGAGGGCAAGTTCCGCGCAGTCGTGCAGGAGATCGAAAAGGTGCACGCCACGGGTCAGCCGATCCTGGTCGGCACGATTTCGGTCGAGCGCAGCGAATACCTTTCCGCGCTGCTGAAGCGAAAAGGCATTCCGCATGAAGTCCTGAACGCAAAGTACCATGCCAAGGAAGCGGAGATCGTTGCGCAGGCAGGCAAGCTCAATCAGATCACGATCGCCACGAACATGGCAGGCCGCGGTACGGACATTCTGCTCGGCGGCAATCCGGACTTTCTGGCACGCCGCGCGATGCGGCAGGAGGGCATGGAGGAGGAGCTCATCGACGAGGCGACCGGACATGCCGAGACCGAGGACGAAGCGATCCTCGCCGCGCGCGAACAGTATGCGAATCTGTACGCCGAATTCAAGAAGGAGACCGACCGCGAGCACGAGGAGGTCGTGAAGCTCGGCGGTCTGCATATCATCGGTACGGAACGGCATGAGAGCCGCCGTATCGACAACCAGCTCCGCGGCCGCGCCGGTCGACAGGGCGACCCAGGCAGCACGCGGTTCTATGTGTCGCTGAAGGACGAGCTGATGCGCCGCTTCGGCATGGACCGCATGGAAGGACTGATGTCACGGCTTTCGCCGGACGATGCCTATCCGATCGAAAACGGCATGATCACGCGGCAGATCGAGACCGCGCAGAAACGTGTCGAGGCGTCGAACTTCGATACGCGTAAAAGTGTTCTGAAATACGACGACGTCATGAACAAGCAGCGCGAGGTCATCTACGGCGAGCGCCGCAAGGTGCTGATGGGCGAGGATCTTCGCGACCAGTTCACCGCAATGATCGACGAAACGGCGGAAAACATTGTGAACGCCTATGCGAGCGAACATTCGAAACCCGAGGAGTGGGATATCTCCGCAATTGAAAAGGAGCTGACCGACATCTGCGGTGCGGACGCGATCGGCATTCTGCATTCCGCGGACATCAAAAAGCGCAGCGAGCTTGCAGAACGCTGCAAGGCGTTTGCAAGACGGCAGCGTGAAAAGAAGGAAGCGGAGCTCAAAGAGCAGGGCGTCGATATGCGTGAAGTCGAGCGTATCATGCTGCTGCGCGCAGTCGACACGAACTGGATGGATCAGATCGACGCGATGGATCAGCTGAAGCAGGGCATCGGACTTCGTGCGTACGCGCAGGCGGATCCGGCGATTGCCTATGCGAACGAAGGCGCGGACCTTTTCGACGCGATGATCGAGCGGATCCGCGAAGAAGCCGTGAAATACCTTCTGCATGTACAGGTGCGCAAAGCGCCGGTCGAGCGCAAGCAGGTCGCAAAGCCGGTCGATACGCCGTCCCCCGACGGCGAAAAGCCGAAGGTCCTGAAGCGGTCGGCGAAGGTCGGGCGCAACGATCCCTGCCCCTGCGGGAGCGGCAAGAAGTACAAAAACTGCTGCGGCAGAAACG
>CAMORL010000118.1 GCA_946623765.1 uncultured Clostridia bacterium | reverse complement strand
GCGTTTCCGGGACAGGGACTTGTCATCATTTTCACCGGCATTGCGGGAGCTGTAGCGTTCATTTCCGGAATCTTCCTCACCATTCAGTCGGTTCACGGAGACTGACCCGTCGGAAAACGGAAAGAATAAAACGATATAAAGAGGGTGTTCGGAAAAAACCGAACACCCTGTTTTATGTTTCATATGCGTGAATTACGGTTCTGCCGGCGTTCCGGAAAGCAGATGATACGGATTGTCCGGATCGGGATCGGTCGGGTCCCAGCCGAATCCTTTTTTATTCGTATACGGCTCCTCCCAAATGACGGCGGGCGGCTTTTCGGGCGTCGGTCCCTTGTCTTTCACGATGCGCACGGTAACCGTGCCGGTTTCCGAAAAGTCATAGATCCATTTCGCGTCCAGAACGGTCATCCGCACACACCCGTCCGAAGCGACCGTCCCGAGCTTTTCGAATTTTTTCATATTGCACAGGCGGTGCGCTTTTTCCTGATCGCGGCCGGCGTCGACGCTGATCGGCACCGAATGGAACAGGTGGTGCGTCTTGAACCGGCTTGCCCAGAAGCCGTAGCAATGCGATTCCTCGGTCGTTCCGAGCATCTTATAGGGATAGCGGTCCGTGATCTTATAGGTCCCGACGGGGGTTTCGTGCTTCGCGCGTCCGGTCGAACAGATCATGATGCGAAGCTCGGACCAGTCGCCGTCCTTTCCCTCGAACGCGACGACAGCCTGCGAACCGAGATACACGACGATCAGCTTTTCGCCGTCCTTTTTCGGAGGCTCGACCGGCGTATAGGCGGGCACGAGAAAGACGTCGGGAACCGGTTGAGCGCCGAGCGCCACCGCGCCGTTTTCATCGCTCGGATAGAAGCACGGTTCCGTGCCGCCCGTCGAACCGTAGGCGTAGTACGCGCCGTCCGCGCTGTTTTGCACGATGCCGGTGAAGCTCGATCCGCTGATTCCGTTTTTCAGACGAAAGCCGTCCGGCAGCATCGAAGGAACGAACGGTTCCGGTTCGGGCGTCGGTTCCGGCGTTGCGGTCGGCTCCGGGGTAGGCGTGGGATCCGGCGTCGGGGTCGGGATTACCGTCGGTTCCGGTGACGGGGTGACGAGAACGATCGCTTCTTCAACGGCTTCCGCATCCGGCGAGATGACCGGACGGAATGCCTCGATCGCCGTATCGCCGGTCTTCGGCGTGCAGCCCGTCAGCAGAAACAGGATCGCAAACAGGATCGGAAGGACTCGTTTCATGGCTCAGTTTTTATCGAACAGCCGGTTGGTCTTGCGCTGCGGCTCGCAGGTCAGATTGATTCCGAGCCTGCGGTAGACCTCGAGATCCACGCGTGAGAGCATCACGGTCGAATGCGCTTCCAGCCCTTTGAGTCTGCCGAGCTCTTTCATGGCGCGTCCCGCAGTCGGGTTCATGGTTGCGCAGATGCAGAGCGCGTACAAAAGCTCGTCGCTGTGCAGACGCGGGTTTTCGCTGCCGAAATGGTCCGTTTTGAGCTTGCGGATCGGTTCGAGAACGATCGGCGCGATGAGGTCGATGTCCGGCTGAATGCCCGCAAGCGCTTTCAGCGCGTTCATCAGCGCGCCTGCCGCAGCGCCCATCATGGAGCCGTTTCTGCCGGTGACCATCTGCCCGTCCGGCAGTTCGATCGCCATGGCTGCGCCGCCGGTTTCTTTGTCGCGGGCAAGCGCCGCCGCGACGACCGGTCGGTCTTCGATCGTCACGCCCGCGCGGGACATGATGAATTCCGCTTTTTCGATCTGATCGCGGTCGATGAGACCGCGCTTATAGGCGCACGCCGCGCTGTAATAGCGGCGGATGATTTCCTGACACGCTGCTTTGCGCACCGCTTCGTCGTCGGTGATGCAGAAGCCGACCATGTTGACGCCCATATCCGTCGGAGAGTGGTAGGGCGACGTGCCGTAGATGTGCTCGAACATCATGTTGAGCACCGGGAAGGACTCGACGTCGCGGTTGTAGTTCGTCGTCATCTTGCCGTAGGCTTCGAGATGGAACGGGTCGATCATGTTCACGTCGTCGAGATCCGTCGTCGCCGCTTCATAAGCGAGGTTTACGGGATGCGTCAGCGGCAGGTTCCAGATCGGGAAGGTTTCGAATTTTGCGTAGCCCGCACGAACGCCGCGCGTGTACTCCTGATAGACCTGCGACAGGCACACGGCGAGCTTGCCGCTGCCCGGTCCGGGCGCCGTCACGACGACCAGAGGACGCGTCGTCTCCACAAACTGGTTCCTGCCGAAGCCCTCCGGGCTCAGAATCAGACCCGGGTTCTGCGGGTATCCGGCGATCGGATAGTGGAAGTAGACCTTCACACCGAGCCGTCTGAGCTTGTCCGCAAACGCGTCGACCGCCGGCTGACTCGCATACCGCGTGATGACCACGCCGGACACGAGCAGTCCCTTCTTGCGGAAGGCGTCGGTGAGGCGCAGAACCTCGCGGTCGTAGGCGATGTCGAGGTCGTTGCGGACCTTGTTGTGTTCGATGTCGCCCGCATGGATCGCAATGATGATCTCCGTGCTGTCCTTGAGTTTTTCCAGCATGCGGATTTTGCTGTCCGGTGCAAAGCCCGGGAGCACGCGCGCCGCGTGGTAATCGTCGAACAGCTTGCCGCCGAATTCCAGATACAGCTTGTCCCCGAACGAATCGATGCGTTCAAGGATCCGCTGCGACTGCATCGAGATATACTTCTCGTTGTCAAATCCGTTTTTTGTCATTGGTTTGCTCCTCAATCCTCATATTCAAACGGGTCCCAACCGGTGACCCGCATCTTTGCCGACAGGATCCGGTACACGCTTTCGTTGAGCCGCTGCTCGCCGATCGTACCGCTTTCGACCGCCTCGTAAAGCCCGTCGAGAATCTGTTTTTGATAGGTATGGTTTGCGCCGCACAGGATCAGATCTCCGCCGGCAAGGATGAACTGCACCGCGCCGTCCTTCGGCGACGTCTTCGATCGCAGCCCCGCCATGCGGAAATCGTCGCTCATGATGAAGCCTTCAAAACCGAGCCCGTTTCGCAGGATGTCCGTGATGAACACGCCGGACTGACTTGCGATGTGATCCGCATCGATCAAAGGGTACAGGATGTGCGCGACCATCACGCCGTCCGCGGCATATATCACGTCCGCAAACGGACGCAGCTCGTAGCTTTCGAGCGAATCCAGCGATTTTCTGACAACCGGCGTGGACGCGTGCGAATCCGCCGTCGTCGCGCCGTGTCCGGGAAAATGCTTGACGATGGACAGGCATCCGCCGTCGTGCAGACCGTCGATGCAGGCGGCGCCGATGCGCGCGGTCACTTCCGCGTCGGAAGAAATGATGCGCTTGCCGAGAAAGGTTGAACCGGGATCCGGCGCAATGTCCAGACACGGGGCAAGATCCACGTTGATTCCGGCGCGGCTGAGTCCGTCCGCAATGTAGCGGAATTGGTCGAACGCGCGGTCCGGATCGTCCTTTTTGCCGAGCGACTGCGCGCTCAGAAGCGAATTGTCCCAATGGAAGCGGGTGACGTTTCCGCCCTCGACGTCCGTGCTGATCAGAAGCGGGATTTCGCTTTCGTTCGCGCTGCGGACGCTGTCGCTGAGCCTGCGGCACTGACCGAAACCGCCGTCGCTGTTTGTCCGGGACATGTTCTGCCCGTAGAGGATCACATTGCCGATGTGATACTCCTTCATGATCTTTTTGAATTCCGAACTGATTTCCTTCGTGCCGGAAAAGCCGAACATGCAGAGTTGACCGATCTTTTCTTCGGCGCTCATGCCGTCGATGTAGGCATACAGGCGCTGTTCGGGCGACAGCGTGGGTTCCGGAGTCGGTACCTTCGTGGGTTCGGACGTCGGGACTTCGGTCGGCGTCGGGGTCGGTGTTTTTAGGACCGCCGTCGGCTCGGGCGCGGCGGTTTCAGGCGCGGGACCGATCTCTATGATCGGCGCGTCCGGTTCCGTCCCGCAGCCGAGCAGCAGGATCGCGATCAAGATCAGACACCAAAACCTCTTCATGATACCATTATAGCATAGCATTTCCGGTTTTACCAGTAAACTTTCTGTGATATTAAGGGGCGCTGCGATCCGGACGACGTCGCAGACGCCGCCTGCATACGCCGTTTCCCGTACATTGCGGCGTCATTTGCCCTGCGCACGGAGCATGATTCCCTTGACATCCCGAAGCAGATTATATACTATTACTGTAAAGGAAAAGGGAGGTGCGGGCAATGAAACGGATCGAGAATATCAATCGCCGGAAATGCTTGCTGACACTGCTGTTTTCGGCGGCGGTCGTGATCTGCGTATGCGTCGGCGTGGTCATGAACCTCACGACGCTCCAGGACGAGAACTTCGATCACATGGGGATCGAAACCTTCTGCATGTTCACCGTAAACTCGAATATCTTTATGGGCATCGCGATGTTTCTGACGCTGCCGTATACGGTTGACGGACTTCGCAACGGCTATTTCCGTCTGCCGGACTGGCTGGTGCGGCTGCTGTTCGTTTCGGCGACCGCGCTCACGCTGACGTTCCTCGTTTCGCTTTGCATCCTCGCGCCGGTCAAGGGGTTTGTGCTGATCTTCACCGGATCGCGGTTCTTCCTGCACGGGCTCTGCCCGATCCTGGCGATCCTCGTGTTCTGCTTCGTGCTGAAGGACACGCACCTCAGCTTCGCATCGACCTTCCTTTCGCTGATCCCGGTGTTCATCTATGCCTGCGTGTATTACATGATGGTTGCGGTGGTCGGAGAGGAAAAGGGCGGCTGGAACGATTTTTACGGATTCCTTACGCGTATCCCGCCGTGGATCTCGATCTCGGCGTTTCTGCCGGTGACCTTCGGCATCGCGACCGCGCTGCGGATTCTGCATAACCGGTCGTGCCGCCGCTACCGCGAGCAGGCGAAAAAGCAGTATCAGGAAGCGTTCCGCGCAAAGGACATGCGCGAGGTCATCATCCATCTTGCCGCGCGCAACAGCAAGCGCGATACGACCGGAAACATCGTGATCCCGTACCGCATTCTCAGGATGCTTCTTTCGAGCGCCGAAGCCGAGGAGAGCTTCGAGGACTACTGCGTCCTCTACATGAAGGAATGCTTAAAGCACGAAATCACCCAGGAATAGCG
>CAMORL010000117.1 GCA_946623765.1 uncultured Clostridia bacterium | reverse complement strand
AACAGTTCCTTGAGGAACGGGCGGCGCAGCGCCTTCAATTCAGCTTTTGTCATTTGATTTCTCCTCCCAATCATCCGGTCTTTTGTCGTTTTCATTGTATCTTCCGCCGCTTTGCAAAGCAATCGACCGTCGGTTGTATTTCCTTCGGTTTCTCTACACGGTCGGTTGAGCGCCGCTTTGATCCTCTCCACAACCGGTTGAATTCTGCTTCGCAACGGATTCCCAAAGCGCGGTAAACGCTTCCTTTTCATATTCGTCGACGACGCTTTGAATTGCGTCCGTTGCCGTCGCGCCCATATCGTCGTGGACGCTTGCGCCCTCGATGCGGTCAATAAAGCGGACGTCGCTTTCGTCATAGCTCGGGGAAGCGTCGAAGAACGCGGCAAGCGTCTTTGCCTTGATCAGGGATTCACGCGCGGCGTTCGTATCTCCCGTCTCAAACTGCATCTGCGCGGTCGCCGCAAGAAAAATGCTGCTGACTTTATCCAGAAAGTTCGGTTTGTTTCCCTTCCTCAGCCCGGTGAACACCGTGACGCCCCAGGTCAGGATCGCCGCTGCGGATGCAAAGTCCCCGCGTTTTGCAAATACGTTCATGTAGCCGATGATCGTGTCGCACAGATCCGCCGTGATCTTTGCCATGGCTTCCGAAAGATACGGCGCCGCCTCCTCCGTACGGTTGCATTGCTGCGCCAGAATGTGACCGATCTTGCCGTTATAAAGTCCGCCCGCGTTGTTCTGTTTCAAAAGCGCGATTCCTTTATCCGACTCGTCCAGTCCCAGATACGTTTCCGCGATCTTTGCGCAGATCGTCTGGTCATTGATCTCCGGATCCGTATTCTGATCGAGCAGCAGACGGGATTGTTCGAGCAGCCCCAACGCGCGGCGAAGCATTGCTTTATCCTTACACTCAATGCCGAACGCGCGAAAGATCGCGGCGCTTTCCTTTACGATCAAAAAGGAGTGCGGATACCGTTTCAGCGCTTTCTCTGCCTCCGCAAGCCCTTCCCGGTCCTTTCTGCGGCGGTATTCCTGCAGGCGCCTTACGATCGCATCGACGTGGTTGTCTTTCATCTCATAGCCCAGAAGCGCGTCTACGGAGGTATCGAAAAAGTCCGCCATTTCAAGGATCAGCCCGATATCCGGTACGGACAGCCCCGCCTCCCACTTATAGACGGCGCCGGTCGTTACGCCGAGGACCTCCGCAAGCTGCTCCTGCGTCAGCTTCCGCTGTTTCCGGAGAGAGCGGATGTTTTCGGACAGCTTGATTGTCATCAAAAAATCTTCCTTCCTGTTTCGATACTTCTATTATATCCGATTGCTGCATGGAATGGAAGACACCAATAATACCGATGAGATTTTATTTTATCTACCAACGGTATGGAATTTGATTCGGGAGAACAAAAAAGAGGACGTCCGGAAACAGAATTGTTTCGGAGCATCCTCTTTGCAATCGGATGGATCAGCCGGTGAACGGATCGTCCTGATGCGGCATCGGCGTGACCTGCGGTGCGGGCGTATAGGGCTCGGGCGTCGGCTCGTCCGGATTTGCGGACGGCTGATCGTCCGGCGCGACGGTCGGGGAAACGGATGCCGGCGGAAGCGTCGGGATCGTGTAGCCCGGCTCGTAAGGGGAGACGGTGATGCCGCCCTTGCTGTAGAGATAGATCGTCGCGGTATTGCTGGTTCCGGTGCGGACGAAATCTCCCGCTTCCTGAATGATTTCCGCCCAATGCTTCTGCAGCAGCATCAGCTTGGTTTCGAGATTCGACGTGTCGCCGACCTCAATGGTATACGGCGTGCCCTCAAGATACATGCGGATCTGCATGAGCTCGGTCATATCGATCCGGTTGATCTTCGGCGTGCGGTCCAAAAGCCCGAGTTCCTTGAGCTTCGTGAGCAGCCGGATCAGCGCGGCGACCTGAATATCGCTGGAATCGCCGATGCGCGTGCCGTTGACCGCGCTGGAAATGCTCATGCCGTCTGCAATCAAAAGCCCGTTGGTGCGTTCCGCCGCTGCGTTCAGCACCGTGCCGTTTTCGTCGATGATCGCAAGATATTCGCTTTGCGGACCCCAGCGCACGCAAGCCGCCTCTTCGCGCTTGCTGACCGTTACATGGATCGTGGAGGGGAAGGCAAACCGCACCGACGCATCCAGATACGCGTCGTTGTCACGGATGTGCTTTTCTACGTCGGAGGTGTTGATGAACAGCGCGCTGCGCTTTTTGAGCTTCGGTTTCAGACCGGTCAGCTCGATGATCTCGTCCTCCGTATAGCCGTTCGGCACGTTCGTTACATGGATGGCGGACAGCCGCGTCACAAACCAGGTCAGCCCCGCCAGGATCAGGAGCGCGAGAAATCCCATAATCAGCGTAGACGCGCTGCGCTGCCGCTTTTTCTTTCGCTCCGCCTTTTTGAGCTCCGCCTGCCGCGCCTCTTCGCGGGCGCGCTTTTCGGCACGCGCTCTCGAACGCGCGCGCGCCTCTTCATATTCGCGCTTCGCTTCCGTGTCGTGTTCGACGACCGTGGTTGTCGCTTTCGGCGCGTTCTTGCGTTTGCCGTAGCGAACCTTCTTCCGGTCGACGCGCCGTCCGTACCGGTCGAAGCGGAACGACGGCGTTTCGGAGGGCTTGTCCGCCTTCGGCTTTGCGGACGCATCCGGTATGGACGCGTCCTTTGCCGCCGCGTTTCGGGCGGGTTTTTCCTTGGCAGGCTTCGGTTCCGGTTCGACGGGTTCGTCCGTTTCGGAGGGCAGAGGCTCGTCGTCCGTCTCGTCGATCAAAGGCTCCGGCTGTTCCTCCGGCGTCTCGTCGTCCGAGCCGAACAGATCGATCGTATCCGCCGCTCTGCCCGCGTCGTCGTCGAACAGAAAGCTCGTCTGTTCACCGCGTTTTTTCTTCTTTGCCAATGCTGTTTTCCTTTCGTGCGATCGATCCGCCGAGGCGTTCGATCACGCTGTCCATTCGTTCATACCCGCGCTCGATGCGTTCTGCGCGGAGGATTTCCGTGTCGCCCTCCGCCCTGAGCGCCGCGAGCACCAGCGCTGCGCCGCCGCGCAGATCGTGCGCCGTAACCTGTGCGCCGTGCAGCCGTTCAACCCCGGTGATGATCGCCGTGCGGTCGAGGATCCGGTTCTTTGCGCCCATGCGCCGAAGCTCCTGCGCATGGCGGAACCGGCTTTCAAAGACGTTTTCGATGAGGACCGAGGTCCCGTCCGAAACCGACAGCAGGCTGAAAAGCTGCGGCTGCAGGTCGGTCGGAAAGCCCGGATAGGGTCTTGTTTCGGTAAATGCGATTGCGCGCGCGCGTCCCGCCCCGCGGACCCGCACGGAATCTCCGGTTTGTGTGACGTCGCAGCCGCAGGCGGACAGCTTGTATAAAAGCGTATCGACCGCGCCCGGCTGCATGCCGGTTACCGTGATGTCGCCTCCGGTGATTGCCGCGCCGATCAGATACGTTCCCGCCGCGATGCGGTCCGGCATGATGCGATAGGTCGTTCCGTGCCCGCGGGCAACGCCGTCGACGGTGATCGAGGGCGTGCCTGCGCCGCGCACCCGAAAGCCGCAGGCGCATAAAAATTCCTGTAAATCGACGATCTCCGGTTCGCACGCCGCGTTGCGGATCGTCGTCTGTCCCTTTGCCCGGCACGCCGCGAGCATGATGTTTTCGGTCGCGCCGACGCTCGGATAATCAAGGTCGACGACTGCGCCGACAAGCGTACCTTTGCAGCAGATCCGTCCGCCGCGCTCTTCGATTTCGGCGCGCAGACACCGAAGCCCCTCCAGATGCAGGTCGATCGGACGGTTGCCGATCTCGCATCCGCCCGGATACGGGGCGTCCGCCTCGCCGAACCGGGACAGCACCGAGCCCAAAAGGAAGATCGACGAGCGCAGTTCGCCGGAAAGCGCAGTCGGCAGAACGGAACGGTTCGCCGTGCGGCTGTCGACGACGAGCGCGTTTCCTTCCCGTTTGACGGTACAGCCGAGCGATTCGAGGATCCGCAGCATGTTTTCCGTGTCGCGGATCACGGGGCAGTTCAGAAGCGTGACCGGTTCCTCGACGAGCAGCGCCGCCGCCAGAATCGGCAGCGCCGCGTTCTTGGATCCCTGAGCCGAAACCGTTCCCGAGAGAACGGCGTTTCCATGCACAAGCCAGTTTGACATCTTTGAAGTTCCTTCCGCATGATACTGCATCTTATGCGGAGGGAACGCGGAATGTGCTTATGTGCGCGGGTTGACGTCGCGCGAGATGCTGAGAAGCAATCCCATTGCGGCAAGGAAGACCAGCAGCGACGTGCCGCCTGCCGAAATGAACGGAAGCGCCTGCCCGGTCGTCGGCAGCAGCCCCGTAACGACGCCGATGTTGACGAAGACCTGGAATCCGAAAACGATGGAGATACCGGCGGCAAGCAAACTTCCGAACCGGTTGCGGCAGCGCATCGCAATCACGATGCCGCGGAACACGATCCATGCGTACATCAGGATGATGATGAGTCCGCCGATAAACCCGAACTCCTCGCACAGGATCGCAAAGATGAAGTCCGATTCACCGTAGGTCATGTACAGCAGCTTCTGATAGCTGTTGTTGAGTCCCTTGCCGAAGAACCCGCCGGAACCGATCGCGTAATACGACTGTAAAAGCTGATAGCCGCTGCCCTGCGGGTCGTTTTCCGGGTTGCCGAACGAGGTCATTCGCGCGACGCGGTACGGCTGGGCGAATGCGAGGATGAACACCGCGATGATTGCAAGGACGCCGAGGATCAGAAGCTGTTTGATGTCGCAGCCGCCGAGGTACAGCAGAACGACGCCGATGAACCCGATGATAACCGCCATGGACATGTTCGGCTGCAGCATGACGAGACCCGCGACAAAGCCGATCGCGATCAGCATCGGAAGCATGCCGAAGCGGAACGAGCTCATTTCGTTCTTATGGCGCGACATGTACGAGCACATGAAGATCATGAGACCGAACTTTGCAAGCTCGGACGGCTGAATGGAAATACCTGCGATGTTCAGCCAGCGTTTGCCGCCGTTCAAGTCCTGCCCCCACAAAAGAACCGCGATCAGCAGGATCAGCGAGATCGCAAGGAAGACCGAACGCAGCCGCTCGATGATGCGGTAGTCGATCATCGAGACGATCAGCATGACCGGATACCCGATCAGAAGATACACAAGCTGACGCTTGAGGTAGTAGAAGCTGTCGTTGTTCGCGCCGGAATAGTGCTGCGCGTA
>CAMORL010000116.1 GCA_946623765.1 uncultured Clostridia bacterium | reverse complement strand
GCGCTGAAAGTGGAACGAGGAATAATAGCTTTCCCCTGCAATGTCGTCCACGTCCAGATCATCGGTCAAATGCGTTTCGATATAATCGATTGCTCTTTGTATTGCTTCGATCCATTCCATGTCCGTTTCCTCCTGACGCAATCATCATACACAATCTTTGCGCCGTTTGTCCCGACATTTTCTGCCCTTATCTGTCGGCTTTCAAAAAACGATCCCGGAGGCTTCCCCGGGATCGCCGTGTACTGCGTTTGATTACAGAATGCGGAGCGACTTTGCTTCGCCGCCGAACGTCCAGTGCAGCACGACGCCGTCGTCCGCGTCAACCGTAACGTCGGTCGCATTTTCCATGAGGTCGCGGACATATGCAAACTGCGCTTTCTTTTCGTCGGTATAGGCGTTCAGCGCATCGGAGGTCAGAAGCATGCCGCCCAGAAGCGCGTTGACGGTATAGAGCTTCTCCTTCTCCTCAACCGTCAGCTTGCAGTTTCCTTCGCGCAGGAAGAAAACGTCCGGATCGCCCATGAACGCACGTCCCGTGAGCTCGCGGCGAAAGACGGTATCCGTGATGGATTGTTTGGTCGAGACGCGCTCGCGGTGTGTCATCTGCATGAGCTTCGTATCGTCCCAATCGAGACCTACGTCGCATCCCACGCGGCAGTATTCCACGATGCCGAACGCCGGCCAGAGCGGAACGCCGCAGCCTAAGATCTGCTTTCCGCGGCAGGCTTTTCGGAGGATGTTCATCGCACGGCACATACGAGCCGCGCGCGACTCGGTCTCGGTGCCGAACGGCGCCGCGCCGTAGAGGAAGTCGAGTTTGACGAGATCGAAGCCCCACTCGTTCAGCACGCGATCGAGGAATTGTTCGACGTACGCAACGACCTCCGGATTGTCGATGTCCAGCGAATAGAAGCCGCCCCAGTTCGAACCGTTCTCCCACGGCTTTCCGTCGTGCAGAAGCAGCCAGTCCGGATGTTCCTCAAGAATCTTCGAGCCCTTCTGGCACACGAACGGCGCAAGCCAAAGCCCTGCGCGGAAGCCTGCCCCGTGGATCGCGTCGGCGGCATTTTTGAGTCCGTTCGGGAACTTCTTCGCGTCCGGAACCAGCCAATCGCCGACCGCAGTCTCCCACCCGTCGTCGATCTGGAACAGGTCGCCGGGACGAAGCAGCGTCTTTGCGCCGACGAGATCGTCGGTGATCGTCGCGTCGTTGATATCCTGATAACGGTTGTACCAGCTCGAATAACCGAACTGCTTTTTGTCGGTCAGCGGACGGACGTCCATCGCTTTGAACCATCCGTCGAAGACCTCGTTTTCGGATCCCTCCGCAATGTAAAGATCGAACGCATGGAACTCGCCGTTCACCTTCATTCCGACGCAATCACGCTCAATCGTCAGAACGCCCTTTTTCGCATTATATGTGAAGAGCGTATAGCCGGGGATCTCGTCGAGCGAGCCGAACAGCAGAAACTGCTTGCCGTTCCGGAAATAACACCATGATTCGCCGTGCGTGATGCCCTTCTTGTAGGGGTATTTTACAAAATGATAGTCGCCGTAACGGTTGATACTGAATGCCCCGCGCAAAAAGCACGGCAGATGCTTTAGGCCTCGCGTGCGTCCGTTGACGTCGTATTCCGGGCTGTATGTCCAATTCTGATAGCCGTTGTGGAAGATATGTACGGTCTGTTCCGCAGGCAGTTCGACCGTCGCCGTAACCTTCTTCAGGCGCGCATCCTTGAGCGGAACGCGCACATGCACGACACCGTCCGCTTTTACGCTGCCGGTAACCGGCGCGCCGCTTTCCGTTTCAACCTTGTAGTTCAGAATCCGTTCCGTCTTTGCCATCGTCTTATTCTCCCTCCGAAATACTAAAGTGGATTGAAACCGGAGCTGTCTGCTCCGAAGATACCGTTAAAACGCCCTCGCCGCCGTGTCCGACGGTCTTCAGATATGCGCCTGTCATGCCGCCCTCTGCGGTGGAAACCTGCGGTCCCGAAAGCGTCAGATCGCCGGAAACCTCAAAGCGGATCGGAAGCTGCGCATACGGCGCAAGGTTGCCGTTGCCGTCCAGCACGCGCACGCGCACTGCCGCCATGTCATAACCGTCGCCCTCTTTGAGCGCGGTGCTGCTGACCTTGACTTCAAGATGCAGTTTTTTGTTCGGGCAGCAGCGCACCGAAGCCGTAACCCGGTCGCCGTCCAGCGCGTCGAACCGCCACTCGGTTGCCGAACCGCCCCAGTTGCCTACATACTTGCCATAGAGTTCTTCGCCGTCCGCCCATGTGAGGTGATAGCGCTTCATGCAATACAGCATGCGAAGCTTGTCGGCAAGCGGCATTTTATCGATTCCGTACTTCCCTGCCGCCAAAAGCTCACGGTGCAGCAGTTCCTCTTTCTTGCCGGTGATGCCTTCCTCGCTGATGAGGAGCTGTCCGATGAGATCGTCGATCTTCATCGGCGGATGTCTGAGACCTTTCCACGGCTGCGGCTGAAAGATCTTCACAAGCTTGTCGTTCTTATACAGCGCGACGCGTTCGGCGTTTGTAAACGCCCAGATCTCGCCGATCTCGCCTGCCGGATAATCGCCGATGCACATCGGCGTGCCGATCTCCAGCACCGGCTTTTCATCGCCCTGGCTCGCGTATGCGGCGGCGGCAAGCTTCGGATTGCGGAACGCGTCCATCACGCCGTGATAGCACACGCGGTCTCCGGAACCGAAGTCCTTATGCGTCGCATAATCGAACATGCACCAGCCGAAGCAGCCAGCATGCTCACCCGAAGCGGTCGCCGCATCGAGCGTTCTTGCGTGACGCAGCGCATGCATCTGCCGCTTGCTCCACGGATCATAAGGCTTGGTCGGGAACATATGACCCGAATGCTCGGAGATCAGATAGCCCTTTTCGGGATCAGTCGTGATCTTGTCCTTTTTGCGGATCGGATCGTCAAACTCGAACGGCTTGAAGTCGTTGTAGGCATAGACGTCCTCTAAAAGATGACTCTTGACAAGATACCGCACGCCGGACGTCTGACGCGACGGATCGAGGAAATGTGCGAGCTTGTTGGTTTCCGTATAGAGCGCGTCGTTGTCGCGGCTCTCGTTGATGCGAACGCCCCAAAGCACGATCGACGGATGGTTGCGATACTGGATCACCATTTCGCGCACGTTGTCGATCGCCTGCTTCTGCCAATTTTCGTCGCCGATGTGCTGCCAGCCCGGGATCTCGGTAAAGACCAAAAGTCCCAGCTCGTCGCATGCATCTATGAAATGCTGACTTTGCGGATAGTGCGAGGTGCGCACGGCATTGCAGCAAAGCTCTTCCTTCAGGATACGCGCGTCCTCTCTCTGCAGGCTTTCCGGCGCGGCATACCCGATATACGGATATGCCTGATGACGGTCGAGCCCGCGCATAAACGTACGCACGCCGTTCAGATAGAACCCATCCTTTTTGAACTCCGCAGTTCGGAAACCGAAGCGTGTTCTGACGACGTCCTGCGGCTGCATGTCTGCGTCGTAGAGCGTCGTTTCAAGGGTGTAGAGATTCGGCGTTTCCGGGGTCCACGGCGCCGCGTCCTGCACATTTACGTGCATCGTTTCACAGCGCAGGTTTTCCGGCGCTTTTACGTTCAGGTCCTCCCCATCGGCATTCTGCCCGACGCAGTTTCCCGCCGTGTCAAGCACGCGGTTTCGGATGATCACGCTGCGCGTACCGGAAAATGTGGTCTGCACCTTGGCAGTTTTGAGATCCGGCGTATACACGAACACATTCGCAATGCAGGTCTCGTTTCGCACATCGAGCCACACATCGCGGTACAGCCCGCCGTAGGTCAGATAATCGATGACGTAGCCGAACGGCGGGATCTCCGGATTTTCGGTCGAATCAAGCCGCACGGCAAGAAGGTCCGTTCCGTCGAACCGCACGTCGTCCGTGATCTCCACGCGGAACGCGGTATAGCCTGTGCGGTGCGTGGTCAATTCTCTGCCGTTCACATAGACCGTCGCAATGTGCGCCGCGCCGTCGAATTGCAAAAAGATACGTTTGCCGCGCATTGATGTGTCGAGCGGAAGAACTCTGCGGTAGCCGTAAATGCCCTCATAGTCCTCCGGTCCTGCATAGTGCTGCGGAACGGGTCTCGGGCTGTGCGGCAGACGGACCGGCTCTCCCTCGCCCTCGCCGAGGCGAAAACCGTTCGTCCACATCGGTGTAAACTCCCAGCCGTTATTGAGCTTCTTCATTCCTGTCGGATCCTCCGGTATTTTGATAATTTATTGTATCATGAATCCCCCTGCGAAACAAGGCAATCGAAAGAAAAAGCGGGCAGAAAATCCCTGCCCGCTTTTGATTCTGTGCCGATTATTCGTAAATCAGGTTCTTCTCGGTTTCCGGATCGAAGAAGTGCATTGCTTTGCCTTCGAACGTGATGTACAGCGTTGCGCCGGCGACGAGATTGTCGCGCTGCTCCTGGGAAAGGTCAATGGTGGGAACGCGAACGATCCAGCGCGTGCCGTCCTCCGTGAAGACGTGCAGGTGCAGCTCGCTGCCCATCATTTCTTTGACCTCCAGCGTGCAGGGGATGGTGTTTTCGCGGTCATCGGTTGCAAGAACGATGTGCTCCGGACGCGCGCCGAGCAGGATCTCACGGCTGCCGATGTTCTTTTCGGCGAGCAGTTTGCCCTTTTCGCCGGCCACTTCGATCTTTGCGCCGCAGGGCTTGACATAATACTTGCCCTGTTCCTTCACGAGTTCGGTCTTCAGAATGTTCATCTTCGGTGCGCCGATAAACTCCGCAACAAACAGGTTGCTCGGCTTCTCAAAGACTTCCATCGGGGTGCCGACCTGCATGATGTAGCCGTCCTTCATGATGACGATACGGTCGCCCAAGGTCATTGCCTCGGTCTGGTCATGCGTAACATAGATGAACGTGGTGTCCAGCTTCTGACGGAGCAGGATGATCTCTGCGCGCATCTGGTTTCTGAGCTTCGCGTCAAGGTTCGAAAGCGGTTCGTCCATCAAAAAGACCTTGGAATCACGGACCATCGCACGGCCGATTGCGACACGCTGACGCTGTCCGCCGGACAAAGCGCGCGGCTTTCTCATCAGGTACTGCGTGATGCCGAGGATCTCTGCGGCGTTCGTGACCTTTGCATAGATCACATCCTCCGGGACTTTCTTGAGTCTCAGGGAGAACGCGATGTTGTCGTAAACCGTCATGTGCGGATACAGCGCGTAGTTC
>CAMORL010000115.1 GCA_946623765.1 uncultured Clostridia bacterium | reverse complement strand
GTCGCAGGCTTTGCGGGGTACGGAATCAGCAGGGATACGCCGGATACCGGCGAGCTGTTTGCGCTGTACGTTCTGCCGGAGTATTGGGGAACAGGCGCTGCAAAACAGCTTTTCGACGCCGCATCGGAACAGCTTTCGGCATACCGCACGATCGGTCTTTGGGTACTGAAAGAGAACGCGCGCGCGATCCGATTCTATGAAAAATGCGGGTTTGCCGCGACCGGTGAAGAACAGTTTCTTCCATCCGTCCAAGCGACGGAGATCCGCATGGAGCGATCAAATCCAAAGGTATACGCATTCACCGCAATTCTGCACGAAGAACCCGACGGAGGCGCGTACGTCGCGTTTCCGTGGGATGTCAGACAGACGTTCGGAAAGGGGCGCGTCAAGGTTCATGCAACATTCGACGGCGTTCCCTATGACGGAAGCATTGTGAACATGGGCGTGAAAAACGAAGACGGTTCGGTTTGTTACGTCATCGGTGTAACGAAATCGATTCGCAGACAAATCGGCAAACGACACGGCGATCCGATCCGGATCGTCGTCACGGAGCGATAAAACGGGAGAGGCGCTTGCCTCCCCCGTTCTTTTGTTTTTGGTTCAGAGATCCATAAGGATCGCACGGCACGGCGCGCCGTCTGTTTCGCCGAGATTCAGCGGCGCACAATTCAAAAGATACGCGCCGTCCGGTACTGCGGAAAGCCGGATTCCTTCGAGCAGCACGACTTCGGCGCGCAGCAATGCAAGATGCACCGCCATCGGCGCGTTTTCAGGCCCGACGGATTGCGATTCGGTTCCGATCAGATCGATTCCGGCATCAGCAAAGAATACCGCCGCTTTCTCCGTGACCGTTGCGTCTCCGCGGATCAGAATACGGCGTTGTGCGCCGGGATACGCCTTTTGCGCCGCTTGAAGCAGCATCCGCGCCTCCCGTTCGCCGACGTCGCCCTGCACCGTTCCCACATATGCGGGACCGACGAATTTTTCGAGCGCGACGCTTCCGATCCCCTTCCCCTCTTTCAGAAAGTGGAGCGGCGCATCGACATGCGTGCCGTTGTGCGCGCACATCGAGAACGCGGAAAGATTGTACTCGTCGCCGTTCTCAAGGCTTGCAAGCAGTTCTTTGGTCGGTTCGGGATCGCCCGGATAGACCTTGCAGCCGAACACCGGCTGAGAAATATCGTAGATCATCGTGTTACCATCCGTTTTTTGTTGCTCTGCGTTACGGTCGTTGATCGGTCGGATTGAGTTCGATCACGACCAGTTCCGGTCGGTTCCAGATGCGCGGCACATGTTTGATCGCCTCGCGCGAGAGTCCGCGGCTGACGATCATCGTCGTTTGTCCGACACGGTATTTTCCGCCCGCGTACTTCGGAAACCACCGTTCTCCCGGCGAAAACAATCCGTTCAGGATTCCCGGAATCCGCACCTGTCCGCCGTGCGCATGTCCGGAAAGCACAAGATCAAAGCCGTATTCCGCATATGTTTCGATCAGCTCGGGACGATGCGCAAGCAGGATCGCATACCTGTCTTCCTTACCGGATGCAGCGGAATGCAGCTGCTTTTCCGTTACGGCTTCCCTTGCCGCTTTTCGCAGATCAACCGCGCTTTCATCAATTTCGATTTCCGCGCAGGCGGGATCGGCAATGCCGCAGATTTGCAGCGTCGTGCGTCCGACCGTGACCGTTTCGGATGTCCCGTGAAGGATCGGGATGCCAAGCTCCCGAACCGTATCAAACAGCGCCTCCGGATCTTCGCACCAGTATTCATGATTCCCGGAAACATAGAAGCAGGGATAGCGTTCGGCGACATGTTCCAGCACGATCATCGTGTTGTCGTTTTTACGGTCGTCGTCGAAGATGTCTCCGCCGAGCAAAACAAGATCGGGCTTCTGCGCGTCGATCGCGTCGAGAAGCGTCTTTTGTCCCTCGCCGTATCTGTAGGAATGGAGATCCGTAAGAAGCACGATGCGCACCGGAGAGAGGATGCGCTCATCCGAAACCGTGTAAGAAACGACACGCAGCCGCGTATCAAATGCGGACAACGCCAGCAAAAGAACGACGGCTGCGATGACAGCTATGATGATTGTACGCTTTTTGCGCATTGTAAAGGCTTACAGCGCCTGTTCAATGAATGCGGCAAGCTGTGCCTTCGGACGCGCGCCTGCGCTCTGATCGAGCACGTCGCCGTCCTTGAACAGAACGAGGTTCGGGATCGAGCTGACGCGGTACTTTTCGCAAAGCTCCGGCTGCTCGTCGACATTGACCTTCATGAACGCAACGCGTCCCTGATATTCGTCTGCAAGCTGCTCGATAAACGGGCTGACCATGCGGCACGGACCGCACCAGGTTGCCCAGAAATCCACCAGAACGGGAAGCTCGCCGTTGATGACGGAATCAAAGTTTTCCAATGTGCCTGTGATGATGTTTGCCATGTTTTTAGCTCCTTTCTGTATTCTCAATCATTCTTCCTCGGGAACGACCGCAATATGCAGTTCACTAAGCTGCTTTGCATCGACCGGATCCGGCGCGTTCGTCAGCGGGCAGGATGCGTTCTGCACCTTCGGGAACGCGATGACGTCGCGGATCGACTGCGCGCCGCAGATCAGCATGGTCACGCGGTCGAGACCGTATGCCAGTCCGCCGTGCGGCGGCGTGCCGTACTTCAGCGCGTCAAGCAGGAACTTGAACCGCGCCTCCGCCTGTTCTTTTGAAAGTCCGATGACGTCGAACATCTTTGCCTGCAGCTCGGTCGAATGGATACGAATCGAACCGCCGCCGATCTCGTTGCCGTTCAGCACGATGTCGTACGCTTTTGCACGGACCTTGCCGGGATCGGTGTCGAGCAGCGGAAGGTCCTCGTCCATCGGGCTCGTGAAGGGATGATGCATCGCGACGAAGCGGTTCTCCTCCTCGCTCCACTCTAAGAGCGGGAACTCAACGACCCACAGAAGATTGAACTTCTTCGGATCAATGAGACCGAGCTTGTCGCCGAGCTTCAGACGCAGCGCGCCGAGCGCTGCCCACACGACCGGGTTCTTGTCCGCCACGATGAACATCACGTCGCCCTGCTCGAAGTTCGCCTTCGTCTTGATCGCGTTGATCTCGTCCTCGGTGAGGAATTTTGCGATCGGGGACTGAAGCCCCTCGGGCTTCCAGTTCATCCATGCAAGGCCTTTTGCTTTATAGGTCTTGACAAACTCGCCCAAAGCGTCGATCTCCTTGCGGGAGAAATGCGCGGTCGCGTTCTTTGCCACGATGCAGCGGACGCTGCCTCCGTCTTTCAGCGCATTTTGGAACACGGAGAACCCGCAGTCCTTTACGCATTCGGAAAGATCACAAAGCTCCATGCCGAAGCGCGTGTCCGGCTTGTCGGAGCCGTAGCGATCCATTGCATCCTGCCAGGTGATGCGCGGCAGCGGAAGCTGAATATCGAGCCCCAGCGTTTCCTTGAAAAGACGCTTCAAAAAGCCCTCGTTCATCGCCATGACGTCGTCCGCTTCGACGAACGACATTTCAAGGTCGATCTGCGTAAAGTCCGGCTGACGGTCGGCTCTCAGGTCCTCGTCGCGGAAGCAGCGCGCGATCTGCATGTAACGGTCGAAGCCACTAAGCATTAAAAGCTGCTTAAAAAGCTGCGGGCTCTGCGGCAGCGCATAGAAGCTGCCCGGATGGACGCGGCTGGGTACGAGATAGTCGCGCGCGCCTTCGGGCGTGCTCTTGGTCAGCATCGGCGTTTCGATCTCCAAAAAGCCGTTTTCCGCAAAGTATTCGTGCGTGATGCGCGTGATCTCGTTGCGCATCATGAGGTTTCTCTGCATGCACGGACGGCGAAGGTCGAGATAGCGGTATTTGAGCCGCAGCAGCTCGCCGGCGTTGCAGTCGTCCGAGGTGTCGATCGGCGGCGTTTCGGCGGTGCTCAAAATCTTGAACTCCTTCACCTTCACTTCCACCTCGCCGGTCTTCATGTTCGGATTGATCATGTTGCCGGTACGCGCTTCAAGAACGCCCTTGACCGCAAGCACATATTCGGAACGGATCGTGCCGGCGCGGTCGAAATCGTCCTTCGAGAGCGTCGCGGAATCGAATACGATCTGCATCAATCCCGTACGGTCTCTCAACTGCACAAAGATCAGCGCGCCGAGATCGCGGCGGACGTTCGTCCACCCCATCAGCGTCACTTCTCTGCCGACGTCTTCCTTACCGAGCTCCGTGCAGTAGCACGTGCGTTTCCATCCGCTTAAAAATTCTCCCATGGTTTTAACCTCTCTCAATCGAATTTATAATGCTGTCCGCATCGAGCGATACGAGCACCGATCCGCCGTTCGTCATGGATTTCAGATTTGCGGCGTTGTTGTTCATTTCATCGTCGCCGATGACCAGCGTATAACGCGCGCCGGTCTTGTCGGCATATTTCATCTGCGCCTTGACGCTGCGGTCCATCAGGTCGAGATCGACCGCAATGCCGCGATTTCTGAGCGTTCTTGCAAGCGTATAGCACTTGTCCTTGGCCTGTTGACCGAGACCGATCAGCATCACATCATAGCGCACGGGCTTCGGAATCTCGATTCCGAGGTTGTCCATGATGAGCAGCAGACGTTCCATTCCGAGACCGAAGCCTACAGCGGGCATTTCGGGACCGCCGAGCTCCTTGATAAGCCCGTCGTAACGGCCGCCGCCGCAGAGCGTTCCCTGTGCGCCGGACATGCCGGAGACGATCTCAAACACGGTCTTGGTGTAATAATCGAGACCGCGCACCAGCATCGGGTCGATCTCGTAGCGAATGCCGGCAAGGTCCAAAAGGCGCATCAGCTCATTCATATGCGCGCGGCAGTCGTCGCAGACGAAATCCATCGTGTGCGGCGCGTCCTTCACGATCTCCTTGCAGGTATCGACCTTGCAGTCCAGGATTCGCAGCGGATTTGTTTCAAAGCGCGTCTTGCAGGTTTCGCACAGCTCGTCGTAACGGCTCGCAAGATAGTCCTTCAGCGCTTGCTGATACCGTCCGCGGCACTTCGGACAGCCGATGCTGTTCAGTTTGATCGTCAGATCCGAGCACCCGACCGCCTCGAAGATCTCCGACGCGATCGAAATGACCTCCGCATCCGCCGCTGGGCTTTGCGATCCGAAGATCTCCACGCCGAACTGGTGATGCTCTCTGAGTCTTCCCGCCTGCGGGCGTTCGTAACGGAACACCGGGCAGTAGAGATAATACATCTTGGTCGGCTGCGCTTCGGAAAACA
>CAMORL010000114.1 GCA_946623765.1 uncultured Clostridia bacterium | reverse complement strand
AAACGCGGCGGGAACCGGAAACTCGGGCTTTTTCTTTCGGAACGTTTATGATATACTGAAACAAATACTTCGGTTCGGGGGCGAAACATGAAAAACGGAAGCACGGTTCTGGTCGTCGACGCGCAGGGCGGCGGTCTCGGAAAACAGCTGATTCTCAGCATCAAAAAGGAACTGCCGCAGGCGCATGTGATCGCGATCGGCGTAAACGCGGCGGCGACCGCGGCAATGCTGAAAGCCGGGGCGGACGCGGCGGCAACCGGTGAAAACGCCGTCGTCGTGTCGTCGCGGAAGGCGGACTTCATCGTCGGACCCGTCGGCATGGTGATCGCGGACGCCATGCTCGGGGAGATCACGCCGAACATCGCGCGCGCCGTCGCGCAGGCGGACGCAAAGCGCATCCTGATTCCGTTCAACACCTGCGACAATTACATTGCGGGCATCTCCGATTTCACGCTGGGCAGGCTGATCGCGGACGCGGTCGCCGAACTGAAGAGAAGCTTGACGAACGAGGACTGATCTGTTACAATACCGGAGAAAGCAGCAGCTTTCCTGATTCGCACAGAAGTGCGCAACCGGATGAGATCCATACGGCAGCCATGAAGGCATACGCCTCTTCCGAAGAAGCGGCGCATGCTTTTTTTGTCCCGGCGGCGGGCACGGAGACGCCGTTTTCCGAAGAGTTACAGACAGAAACCGAAAGGAGACCGAAATGCCGATGCGGCAGGATCGGATGCAATCGACAGCAAAGCGGAGAACCGTTCTGCTCCTGATGGGGGCAGGCGTGCTTCTGCTCGCGGTCGGCTGCCTTCTGGTCGGCTCGTCGCATATGGGACCGGGCGAGTGCGTTCGCGCGCTGTTCGGCAGAGGCAGCGCGGCGTCGGTGCGGATCGTTCGCGGCATTCGTGTTCCGCGCGTGCTGGCGGCGATCGTCGCGGGCGCGGGGCTTTCGGTTTCCGGACTCGTCATGCAGACCTGTCTCGGCAATTCCATGGCGTCGCCGTCCACGCTCGGCGTGTCCAATGCGGCGGTATTCGGCGCGAATCTGTCCATCATCGCGTTTGCCGGCGGCTTTTTGTCCACCGGTCATAACGTGCAGAATTTCACGGCAGGCATGAATCCGTACGCCGCGTCGCTGACCGCGTTCGCGTTTTCGTTCCTGTCGATCCTTCTGATTCTCGGGCTTTGCCGCCTGCGCGCGTTCCGCCCCGGCGTCGTCGTTCTGGCGGGCATTGCGATCGGCGCAATCTGGACGGCGGCGACGACCGTTCTGCAGTTCTATGCGACGGACGTCGGGCTTTCCGCCGCCGTCGTGTGGTCGTTCGGCGATCTCGGCAGGGCGACGTACCGCACGGTTCTTCTGATGGCGGCGATCGTCGCGGGAGGGCTCGGCTTCTTTATCCCGATGAGCTGGCGGCTGAACGCGCTTCTCGGCGGCGACGCAGCCGCAAAGACCCTCGGCGTCAACGTCGATCTGCTGCGCTTCCTTTCCATGCTGCTCGCGTCGCTCATCACCGCCGTGTGCGTGTCGTTCCTCGGCGTGATCGGGTTTGTCGGGATCATCTGTCCGCATACGGTCAAGCGCCTGTTCGGACAGGATCACCGGCTGTCGATTCCGGCGTCCGCGCTGGCGGGGAGCATCCTGCTCCTTGCGGCGGACACGCTTTCCCGCTGCATCGGAAACGGCTCCGCGCTGCCGGTCGGCGCGATCACGTCGCTGCTCGGCGCGCCGTTCTTCCTTGCGATCATCTTCGGCAGGAAGGAGGAACACGACTGATGCTGGACATCAAAAATCTCTCTTTTCGGTACGGACCGCGCAGTCCCCTCGTGCTCGACGGGCTTTCGCTGTCGCTTGATGCGGGCGAGATCGGCGTGGTGCTCGGAAGGAACGGCGCGGGCAAAACGACGCTGTTCAAAAGCGTCCTCGGCATCGTAAAGCCGCAGGGCGGGAGCATTCTTCTGGACGGACGCGACCTCGGGCGGATGAACCGCAGGGAGCGCGCGCGCTGCATCGCCTATGTCCCGCAGGACGCGTCGTTCGGCGCGCTCAGCGTGTTCGACACGGTGCTCACGGGGCGGATCGCCTATTTCGGCTATCGGGCGGGGAAGGCGGACGAGGCGGCGGTTTTGCGCGTGCTGGACGACATGAAGCTCACGGCGCTGGCGCAGAGGAACGTCGGGCAGCTTTCCGGCGGCGAGCGGCAGAAGGTCGCGATCGCCCGCGCGCTTGCGCAGGAACCGCAGGCGCTCGTATTCGACGAACCGACCGGCAATCTGGACGTCGGCAACGAACAGCTGATCCTGTCCGAAATGAAGCGCCTCGCGCACGAAAAGGGCATTGTGATCCTGACTGCGCTGCACGACTTCAATCAGGCGCTTGCGGTCGGCGACCGGTTCTTCTTCCTGAAGGACGGAACGATTCGGTTTACAGGCGGCGCGGAAACGGTCACGGAGGACGTGATCCGCACCGTCTTTGACGCAGAGGTCCGCGTGCTTTGCGCGGACGGAAAAAAGATCATCATCAACGGAGGATAACTGTATGAAACGAACACTTGCTCTTATTCTGACGCTCATTCTGCTCGTCGGCGTATTCGCCTGCGGACAGAAGCCGGAACAGACGGACGCCGCGCCGGTCACGGTGACCGACCTCGTCGGCAGAGAAGTCGCGGTTGTGCCCGGAAGCTATTCGCGCGTGGTGTGCATCGGCGCGGGCGCGCTCCGCATGTACAGCTACGTAGGCGACGTCGAACTGCTGTGCGGCGTGGAGGACATCGACAATCCGACGCTGTCGGAACGTCCGAAGATGTTTGACGCAACGGCGCGTCCGTACGTGCTCGCGTACGGCGACCGTTTTTCGACGCTGCCCTCGTGCGGCGTCGGCGGTCCGCAGGCACAGGCGGCGGAAGCCGAGAAGATCCTTGCGTGCAATCCGGACATCGTGATCTCCGAATTCGAGGACGTCGATAAGGAAAACGCGCTGCAGGAACAGCTCGGCGTGCCGGTCATTACGCTGCGCTCCGGTCCCGACGGCGTCTTTGACGACAGCTTTTTCGCCTCCCTGCGGCTTTTGGGCACGATCTTCGGACGGCAGGAGCGCGCGGAAACGCTCGTTGCATTCATCGAGGCGGAACGCGCCGAGATCGAACGGCGCACCGCGGACGTCTCCGACGACGAAAAACCGTCCGTGTATCTGTGCGGGCTCGGCAACTGGGGAACGACCAACCACCTGATGACCGCGCCGCAGGGCTACGTCACGTTCCGCGTCGCCAACGTGAAAAACGTCGCGGGCGATCTTTCCGCGCCGGGAATCCAGGCGATCGAGGAGGAGAAGTTCGTTGCGCTCGGCGGGCAGACGGATCTGATGATCATCGACGCCGCCGCCGTCAAGAACATCAAGCCGCTCTATGCGGAGAATCCCGCCATGTTCGACACCTGCAAGGCGTGGCAGAACGGCGAGGTCTATCTTGAAATGGCATACAACGCGTACTACACGAACTATGAGATCGCGCTGATCAACACGTGGTTCCTCGCAAAGACGGTCTATCCGGACCGCTTCGAGGACGTCGATCTCGCGGCAAAGACCGCAGAGGTAACCGAACGGTTCCTCGGACGCGATCTGTCGAACGAGATCTTTTCCGCGCCCCTGAGCTTCGGCGGGTATCAGAAGATCGACACCGCCGTTTTCTTCCGCTGATATGGTCCGCACGGAATCGGTCGTCGGATTTTTCGACCGCCTTGCGTCCGGCTGGGACGCGAACATGGTGCGCCGCGAAGACGTGATCCGGACGATTCTCGACAACGCGGGCGTTGCGGCGGGAAAAACGGTGCTGGACGTTGCCTGCGGAACGGGCGTGCTGATCCCGGACTATCTGGAACGCGGCGCGGCGTCCGTGACGGCGATCGACATCTCGCCGAACATGGCGGCGATCGCGCGGGAGAAGTTCAGAGGAAAGCCGGTGCAGGTCCTTTGCGGCGACGCGGCGGAGACGGTGTTTGACCGCACGTTCGACTGCATCGTCGTGTATAACGCGTTTCCGCATTTTGCCGACCCGGAACGGCTGATCGAACGCCTTGCCGCAGCGCTGTCGCCGGGCGGCTCGCTGACAATCGCGCACGGCATGAGCCGCGAACAGCTCGACGCGCATCACGGCAGCGTGCCCGAGGACGTTTCCGACCGGCTGATGCCGGTGGAAGCGCTCGCCGCCGTTTTGAAGCGGTATCTTAGGGTTACGGTTCAGATTTCCGACGACAGGATGTATCAGGCGGTCGCCGTGCGCGACGCATAGTCCCGTGACCTGCCGACAAACGGCGAACCAATCGCATATCGAACCGACTTCGACCACCCGCTTTTTACGGGTGGTTTTTGATTGCGGCGTGACAGCGCGGCACGCGTATGGTATACTGAACGGAAAGGGGGTGAGCGGATGCGGATCGAACGCGTCAGGACCGAGGCGGACCTTGAGCGGATGACGGACTGGATGTACCGCTGGTGGGGACAGGCGGAAGGCTACGCGCGTGACGCCGTCCGCGAAAGCCTCCGGCACAGCCTGCAAACGGATCGCCTGCCCGTAACGTTCGGGCTGTATCTCGACGACCGGCTCGTCGGCATGTATCAGTTCACGTACGCCGATCTGTTCGTGCGGCCGGATCTGTATCCGTGGCTTGCGAACGTATATCTCGATCCCGCGTTCCGCGGCAGAGGGCTCGGACGCGCGCTGCTCTGTTCGGTGCGGGAAAACGCGGCGGCGCTCGGGATTCCGACGCTGTATCTGTTCACCGAAACGAACGGGCTTTACGAACGGTTCGGCTGGGAATTTGCAGGCGAGATCGAAACCTATCTCACGCCGCACCGGCAGCGGCTGTACCGCCTTTCGACGGGGATCGGATCGCCGTCGGCGTGACGGACAAAGAACGGAGGAACGCCATGAAACGGGAGCTGAGGATTGCAAGATGCGGTCTTGCGTGCTGTCTGTGCAGCGAAAACGTGCATTGCGCCGGATGCAATTCGGGAGACTGTCCCGACAAGGCATGGTGTGAAAACAGAAGCTGTTCCGAAAAGCGCGGGAAGGAACATTGCGCCGAATGCGGCGAGGACTGCCGCAAGGGGCTTCTTTCCAAGAGCAAGCCGTACGGGTTTACGCTGTTTATGAAGCGATACGGTGAACAGGCGCTTTTAGACTGCCTTGAACGGAACGAGCGAAACGGCGTCGTTTATCATCGCGAAGGGTTGATCGGCGATTACGACGGCTTCGACGACGTTGAAGCGCTGATCGAATTCATCCGAACGGGGAGGAAACCATGATCGTTCCGGTTGACAAAACAAACCTTGCGGACGCGGCGGCG
>CAMORL010000113.1 GCA_946623765.1 uncultured Clostridia bacterium | reverse complement strand
CTTTCGCGAAAAAAATGATATAATGTAAAATGAAAGCGAATGTACCCAAAGGGAGGATTCCGACATGGAAAACAATGACAACAAACGCAGGAAGAAGATCATTTCCGGCACCGCGAGTCTGAACCGCCGCGACGACAAGCCGGTTCAGACCAACGGACCTGCGGGACGGAAGGACGGCTACCAGGGCAGAAAAAAGCAGTACGGCGCAAATCCGAACGGCGGGTCCCAGGGAAGCGGGAACAAGCCGGCAGGATTCCCGTTCTTCGGTCAGACGCAGAACCAGAGCTCGCAGAGCCAGAACACACAGAATACGCAGAGCCAGTTCACCGAGCAGCAGGAGCAGCAGGGACAGAACGTGTTCAGCACGCTCGGTACCGGCGCGGCGGGAGCAGCCGGCGGCGCAAACCGCGGCGGCAAGCTCGGCAAAATCTTGCTGATCGTTCTTGCGGTCGTTCTGATTATCGCACTTGCGTCCTGCGTCTTCGGCGGATGCGGCGGCTGCATGTGCTCGCTGCCCGATATGACCGATTTGCAAAGCGGCATCTCGCAAAACAGCGGCAGTTCCGGCTATTCGCAGAATGACGTCAACACGGGCGTCATCGGCGATATCGGCGGCAGCGACACAATTCCGGACGATTCCGTGCAGCAGGGCTACGCGTCCGATCTCCTTACGCAGCTGTTCGGAAGCAGCAGCGAAGATCCGTTCGACGCAACGGACAACAACGCACCCTCGGCGGTTTCCGCAAGCACGTCCTCGAATACGGTCAGCGAAGCCGTATCGAACAAAGCGCGCGAACGCTATACCACGATCAAGGGCAAGGGAAAGGACACCGTCACGCTGATGGTCTATCTCTGCGGCAGCGACCTCGAGAGCGAACACAGCATGGCAACGGCGGACCTCAACGAGATGCTGCATGCGAACCTCAACGATGAAAAGGTCAACATCATCGTCGAAACCGGCGGCGCAAAGAAGTGGAACAACTCCGTCATTTCCAACAAGACCAACCAGCGCTACCGCGTAACGAGCCGCGGTCTGCAGATCCTTGACAAGAACGTCGGCAAAAAGAGCATGGTCGACCCGAACACGCTCGTCGATTTCATTCAGTTCTGCGCAAAGAACTATCCGGCGAACCGTTACATGCTGATCCTGTGGGATCACGGCGGCGGCGCGATCTCCGGTTACGGCTATGATCAGACCGCGAGCGGCACGATGACGCTCGACAAGATCAATTCCGCGCTGAAGAAGGGCGGCGTCAAGTTCGATTTCGTAGGCTTCGACGCGTGCCTGATGGCGACGCTCGAAACTGCGATCGTCACAGAGCCCTATGCGGACTACCTGATCGCGTCCGAAGAGTCGGAGCCCGGCACGGGCTGGTACTACACGAACTGGCTCTCCGCGCTCTCGAACAACACATCGATCAAGACGACGGAACTTGCAAAGACGCTGATCGACGACTTTACCGACGTCAGCAGAAAGAACTATCCCGGCTGCAACACGACGCTGTCGATCGTCGACCTTGCGGAGTTTGCGGGCACGGTGCCGGAAGCGTTCGACGAGTTCTCCGGCGAGATCGGCAAAATGCTCGACGACAAGAACTATAAGACGGTTGCGGACGCACGTGCGGACGCGCGCGAGTTCGGCGTCTCGGCGAAGGTCAATCACATCGATGTCGTCGACTTCGCAACCCGCATCGGCAGCAGCAAATCCAACGCGCTCGCAAAAGCGTTGAAGGGCTGCGTGAAGTATAACCGTACGTCCGTTTCCATGAAGAACTCGAACGGACTTTCGATCTACTTCCCGTATTCGAGCTTTAAGAACATGAATTCCGCGGTCGCACTGTATAACAGCATCGGCGTGTCCGGCGAGTATTCCAAGTGCATCAAGAGCTTCGCAAGCCTTGCCGCGGGCGGACAGATCGCAACCGGCGGCACGACGAGCTCTCCGTTCGGTTCGCTGTTCGGCGGATATGATTCCATGCCGTCGTCCTCCTCGGGCGATATGCTTTCCACGCTGCTCGGCGGCTACCTCGGCGGCTCCGGCGGAAACGATTCGCTCTCGTCGCTGTTCGGCGGCTCCGAGTCCCTGTACGGCGGATCTTCGTCCGGCGGCGCAATGGACTTTTTGGGCAGCATTCTGGGCGGAGATTCCTCCGGATGGTTCGATTCCGGCAGAGCGCTTGCGAACAAGGACTACTATGAACAGAACAGCCTGACCGTCGCGGATATGGAGCTGACCGAAAAGGACGACGAGTACGTTCTCGAGCTCAGCAAGGAAAAGTGGGATCTTGTCAAGTCGATCCGCATCAACGTATTTGCCAAGGAAGGCGATCACTACGTCGATCTCGGCATGGACAACGCGGATATCCTCGACGCCAACGGCGAGGGCATGCGCAATGCGGACGGGGACCTGAGGATCAAGTTCGACAATACGTGGCTCACGGTGAACCGTCAGCCGGTCGCGTACTACTTTATGCAGCATGTGGAGGACGGCAGCAACTGGGCGGAGGTCGGCTATGTTCCGATCCTGCTGAACGGCGAACGCTTCTATATGTTCATCGTCTTCGACAACGAGATTGAGGATCATGAATACGGCTATATCGCCGGTGTGCAGCAGGTGTACGACGAATCCGAAACTCCGACGCTGGCCAAAGGCTTCGTTCCGCTCAAGGCGGGGGACAAGATCGATTTCATCTTCGACTGCTACAATGCGGACGGAACCTACGATCACAGCTATCTCTACGGCAAGCAGATCGTCGTGAAGAATGCGCTTGAGGTCGGTTACATGGACCTCGGCGGCCTCGAATGCGACGTCACCTATTGCCTGACGGATATCTACGGCAACGAGTTCTGGACCGAAGCGATCACCTTCGAATAAGAGACACAGAACAGCCCGGGAACCTCCCGGGCTTTTTTGTGTTGTGCATTTGAAACCTCTTGCATTCTTAACAGAATCGTAATAATATATATAATGCAAAAGGATGGACATATGTCCATGCACAAATCAAGGGAGGGACGTTTTGGAATGAAGAACATGAATCGAAAACTGGTATCGGTTCTTCTTGCACTTATGATGGTGCTGACGCTTTTGCCGGTCACCTTTGCACCGAAATCCGCGGCTGCGGATTCCGCTCCGGTCGATCAGGCGATCGTACAGGGCGGCGCAATTCTGCACTGCTTCAACTGGTCTTATAACGAGATCCGGGAAGCTCTTCCGGACATTGCTGCTGCGGGTTATACCGCCGTGCAGACATCTCCGGTGCAGCAGGCGAAGGACTATGACGCGTCCTACACGGACAGCAAGGGACAGTGGTGGAAACTCTATCAGCCGCTGGGTCTTCGTATCGCGCCGGATGTGGACGGTGTGCCGACCTCGTTCCTCGGCACCAAGGCGGAGCTGACCGCGCTTTGCAGGGAAGCGGAAAGCTACGGCATCTACGTTATCGTCGACATCGTTGCGAACCACCTTGCAAACAAGACCGGCGGCGGCTACTACGTGAACGGCGAGGTGAACCTCAGCGAGCAGGTCGATGCGGAATACCAGAACCATCCGGAATATTTCCACACGAACACCGACGGCGTCAATGACGGCAGCCGCTACAACATGACGCAGAACCAGATGGGCATGCCCGACCTGAACACCGCGAACGAATACATTCAGGAGCAGGTCTACGGACTTTTGAAGGAGTGCGTGGACTGCGGCGTCGACGGCTTCCGATTTGACGCGGCAAAGCACATCGAGCTTCCGGGCGATCCCGACGCGAGCAGCGATTTCTGGCCCGCAATTCTGAACGGCAGCGACACGGACGGCGACATTTTGGGCATCCGTAATTACGCGGGCGCGAACAATCTGTTCATCTACGGCGAATCGCTGAGCGGCAGCGCGGGCGAATCGTGGGTCGATGAATTCACGGGCAATTACATGGCGCTGACCGACAGCAACTACGGCGGCCGTATGCGCGACGCGCTGAACGGAACGAACGCCGGCATGCTCGGCGACGGCACCTATGTCCGCTGCAGCACGCCCTCGGGCAATGTGGTTTGGGTCGAATCGCACGATACCTTTGAGGACGGCGCGTCCAGCGGCATTGAATCCGATAAGATCGTAAAGGCGTGGGCGATCGTCGGCGCAAGAGCGGACTCGACGGCGCTGTACCTTGCGCGTCCGAATGAGATTATGGGCAAAGCGAGCTCCGATACGACGTGGAAATCCACGGCTGTCGCAGAGATCAACGCCTTCAAAAACTATTACGACGGCACGGGCGAGTACCTGCATCAGAACTATGACAACAAGGTCGCGTGGATCGAGCGCGGCACAGACGGCAATGCAGGCGTTTCGATTGCAAAGCTCGATGGCGCGGGTGCGGTCTCGCTTGCGCTCGAATGGATGTCTGACGGCAATTACAAGGACGAGATCACCGGCAACATCTTCACCGTTTCGAACGGCACGCTGACCGGCAATGTCGGCGCAACCGGCGTTGCGGTCGTCTACAAGACCACCGAAGAAACGCCCTCCGAATTCATCACCGCAAACCCGATCTACTTTGTACCGACCGGCTGGTGGACAAACGACGGGGCGCGCTTTGAACTGTACTTGTTCAACGGCGACGGCGGCAGCGCATGGGTCACTTTAACCGACAGCGACGGCGACGGCACGTATGAAGCGGTGCTGCCCGAAGGACAGTGGACCGGTCTCATCTTTGTCCGCATGAATCCGGACAGTGCGGAGCATACGTGGGACAGCAAGTGGAACCAGACGGAGAACCTCGTTCCGGATCCCGGCACGAACTGCTTCACGATCACGGCGGGTTCGAGCGGCGGAACGTGGAGCGTTTACGGCGGCACATCCTCGAATCCCGACGCGGGATACTACCTTGTCGGCACCATGACCGGCTGGGCGATCGTGCCGGAGTATCAGATGACGCGCACCGGCGCATCGACCGAGGAATACATGTTCGAAAATGTTCCGCTGATCCGCACAAGCAGCTACCACAGCCAGATCAAGGCGGTCTACTCGCCCGACGGCATCACGAAGCAGACCTGGTACCCGGACGGCTTCGACAACAACTACGGCGATTATGACGGTGAGATTCCTGTCTCCGGCGTTTATACCATCTATTTCCGTCCGGGTTATGACGGAAGCGCCGACTGGCACGACAACTGCCTCTATGCGGAACAGACGAAATACTTCGTCACGGTCAGCGACGCGGACAAGAACGGCGTCGTCACGGTCGACAAGACTGCCGCAGCGCCGGGCGAAACCGTAAGTGTTACGGTCAACCCGCGCAGCGGCTATGAACTCGATACGCTGATCTACACCTACGAGATCACACCGGGCTCGAACACGTTCGAGACGGTCGAGATCGAAGACAATTCCTTCACAATGCCCGCCTATAACGTCACGGTCAAGGCGACGTTCAAGGCTGCGCCCGCCGCACCGGCATTCAAGACGCAGGCGCTTACGCTGGAAGGACAGAT
>CAMORL010000112.1 GCA_946623765.1 uncultured Clostridia bacterium | reverse complement strand
AGCTTTCCGCCCGAAGCGGCGCATAGACTTCCCCGTTCATGTTGTCGAAAACCGTACCGCGCACTTCGCCGCGTTCCGTCACGGTGACCGTTGCGGAAAAATCCCCGTTCATAAAATCGGTTGTATATACAAATCCCGCATCTGTTTTCCGGAATCCGAAGGGCTCCATCGCTTCCGGAATAAAGCGTTTTCTTTTCAGCACTTTTTCTTCGATCGTCATCTTCCCGTGTTCCGTTCGTCCTTCTGATGCCATTATAGCGGAAACCCGCGCATGATTCAATACCGCCACCGATCAATTCGCGCCGCGGCGTTCGGGTCCTCTGTCATCATGTCAAGCGATGAATGATGATGTTTGCTCCATCGGCGCAAGTGATGCTATGCCTGCGGCACAGTGATGTTTTGCGGCTTTGCCGCAAAATGATGTGATGTGTTCCGCTCTCGCGCGTAGCGCACATCACTTGCGAAGCAAACATCACGTCCGAAGGACGCATCACGTTCCGCGACAGCGGAACACATCGTTGAAAAAAGCACGCTTTCGCGTGCTTTTTTCTGGCAGGGGCAGAAGGACTCGAACCCTCAAGAACGGTTTTGGAGACCGCTATGTTACCATTACATCATGCCCCTATTCGGTTTGCAAGCGGTATCATACCACAGCCGCATCGAAAATGCAAGTGTTTTTTCTGCAATTACACAAACCGCACAATGTAGTCATGCAGATTCCGATACGCGATGCGCTGTACGTCCGCTTCCGTGAACCCTTCCCGCAGCAGCGCGTCAAGAAGCGCAGGCAGGTCGGACGGATTTTTAAGATCTTTCGGATAGCGCTGCATGCCGTCGAAATCCGAACCGATGCAAACATGTTCAACGCCTGCGATCGACGCGATGTGCGCAATGTGCCGCACGATGTCTTTGATTTCGGCGTGCCCGGATTCGCAAAGCTGCGGTCCGTAAAAGTTCACGCCGACGACGCCGCCCTTCTCAGCGATTGCCTTGATATGCTCATCGCGAAGGCAGCGCGGCGCGTTCATCAACCGTCTTGCGTTTGAATGCGAAGCAAAGATCGGCTGCGTGCTGTACACAAGCGCGTCCTCGATGCCGTCGTCGGAAAGATGCGACACGTCGAACGCCATGCCGAGCCGGTTCATCTCCGCAAGGATCTCGCGTCCCGCCTGGCTCAGCCCGCGGCGCTTTTTGCCCTGCGCGGCGCCCGCAAGCTCGTTGTCCGAGTTCCACGTGAACATCATCTCGCGCACACCGAGCCGATAAAGATCACGGAGGATCGACGGCGAAGCCCCGAGGCACTCCGCTCCCTCCACCGCAAGCACGGTTGCGATCTTTCCGGACGCAGGATCGAACTCCTTTGAAAGCGGCACAAATTCCGGATGCGTGCCGAGCATGGTATGGTACCGGTCGATCATGATGAGCACCTGCTCAAGCGGCGGGACTTTCAGCGTGGTGTCCGCCCATGCTGCAAGAAACTGGATCGCCACCCCGCCCTTTTGCAGGTTTTCCAGCGTGATCGTCTGATTCCGCTTCTGCGTGTCGATCGTCCAGCCGTACTCCATCGCGCCGAACAGATAATCGCAATGCGCGTCTGCCGTGTAAAATCTCATTCCTTTGCCTTTCTTAACAATTCTTCCAGTTCTTCAACGCTCAGATTCGCGAACTCCATGGATCGGAACGGAATCCGTTCTTTCGTCGTTGCGGAAGCCTCGTGTACCGCAACGATCATCTCTTCGGTTTGTTTTGCATTGGGACATGCAATGGATGAGTAAACCTCCGTCACCTCATCCGCTTCGTCGTCATCGATCCGGAAGCAATCCGCATAGGAAACGACTTCGACATCCACACGCTTTCCGAAGATGTTTACATACGGCTCGCAGACCCCCATCGTCTCGACGTAGCGCTCCGCTTTATCGTATGCATCGTCAAAGGAGTCTGCATCCATCATCAGAATGGATTCCTCAATGGAGACTTCTCCGCTCTCCGTCGTGGACTTGATGAGCAGCTTGACACTGTATTTCATATTGAGAAATCTCCTATCCCGATCACAAAAAGAATGGGGGCAGAATCGCTCTGCCCCGTGTTGTCTTCTTATTTTGCGTAATCGACCGTGCGGGTCTCGCGGATGACGTTGACCTTGATCTGACCCGGATACTCGAGCTCGCTCTCGATGCGCTTTGCGATATCCTTCGCCATGATGACGGTCTCGGTGTCGCTCACGCGCTCCGGCTTGACGATGATGCGAACCTCGCGGCCCGCCTGGATCGCGTAGGAATAATCGACGCCCTCGAACGAGTTTGCAATCTCTTCGAGCTTTTCGAGACGTTTGATGTACGCTTCGAGCGTTTCACGACGCGCGCCGGGTCTTGCTGCGGAAATCGCGTCCGCCGCCTGCACAAGCACTGCTTCGACCGAGTTGGGATCGACGTCGCCGTGGTGCGCCATGATGCAGTGGATGACCGCGTTGTTCTCGCGATACTTCTTTGCAAGGTCCGCGCCGATCTGCGCATGGCTGCCCTCGACCTCGTGGTCGATGGACTTGCCGATGTCGTGTAAGAGACCTGCGCGCTTTGCGAGCGCGACGTTTGCGCCGATCTCGCTTGCCATGATGCCCGCAAGATGCGCAACCTCGATGGAGTGACGCAGCACGTTCTGACCGTAGCTGGTGCGGTACTTCATTCTGCCGAGGTAGCGGATGAGCTCATGATGCAGTCCGTGTACGCCGACTTCGAGCACAGCCGCTTCGCCAGCTTCGCGGATCGTCTGATCGACTTCCTTGCGCGCCTTCTCGACCATTTCCTCGATGCGCGCGGGATGGATGCGTCCGTCCATAATCAGCTTTTCAAGGCTGATGCGCGCGATCTCTCTGCGCACCGGATCGAACGCGGACAGGATGACCGCTTCCGGCGTATCGTCGATGATGAGGTCGACGCCGGTCGCCGTTTCGAGCGCACGGATGTTGCGTCCTTCACGACCGATGATACGACCCTTCATTTCATCGTTGGGCAGCGGCACGACGGACACGGTCGCTTCCGCAACGTGATCCGCGGCGCAGCGCTGAATCGCCAGAGAGACGATGTTTCTTGCGCGCTTGTCGGCTTCTTCCTTGGTGCGCTGCTCGATTTCTCTGAGCATGACCGCCGCTTCGTGCTTCGCTTCCTGCTCCGCGCGGGAAAGCACCATGGTCTTTGCCTCGTCGAGCGTGATGCCGGAGATGCGTTCCAGCTCCTGCTCCTGCTTCGTATACAGAGCATTGATCTCTTCTTCGATCTTATCAAGCTTCTTGGTACGGTCGTTCAGCTGCTGCTCTCGACTCTCGACGCCTTCGAGCTTTTTATCCAGCGATTCTTCGCGCTGGAACAGTCTGCGTTCGTTTTGCTTGATTTCGTTTCTGCGTTCTCTGATTTCTTTTTCTGCTTCGTTCCGGATCTTGTAGGCTTCGTCCTTTGCTTCAAGGACCTTTTCCTTGCGGATCTCTTCGGCTTTCTTCTGGGCTTCGTCATACAGGCGCTTCACGGCGTCTTCGGCCTTTTCGACCTTCGCCTCAGCGACATTTTTACGATAGAAGTAGCCGATTGCAATTCCGATCGCAGCGCCGAGAATCAATCCGACGCCGATCAAAACATATTGCCACCACAACACGATACTCTGTCTCCAATCTATATGAATATAACCGAGCAGACTGCCCGGCTATTCTCCAGAGTCGATTCAAGTTTTCGAAATAGTTCAACGCGTAAAAAACACGCGGCAAAGCGTTCCGTAAATCTATCTTCCAATACTATGATGAACGCACTTGGCAGTGCAGGATTACTCGATAATATTGTAAACGTATTTTCATGCAAAGTCAAGAACCGAGTTGCATAAAAAATGCCTTTACGGATGATATATTCTGCGAATGCTATCCGCGCCGCAGCAGTTTCTTCAAAGCGGGCAACAGTCCGAGCTTCCGTACAATCGCAACAAGAAGACGTTTCATCTTGATCCAAAGCGCACGAAGCGGATAGATCGCGTTCCAGAGCCGCGCATAAAACCGGTAACCGGGTTCGCTGACCTCGTGCGTTTTTCCCTTGCGCTGAAACGCTGTAAGTACGCCGATCACACTTTCAAATGAAACGCGCTCCACGACATAGGTATTGTCGCCGCGAATCCGGTAATACCCTTCTCCCTGCCCGATCACGCGGTGCAGAACATACATATCGCCGCGCTTATACAGTGCCACGTCATATTTTTGAAGGTGCGAGGACGGAACCTCGATAATCACAAGGTCCCTGTTCTGCCGCAGCATCGGTTCCATGCTTCTGCCTTTCGTTCTGTAGACGAGCTTTCCGTCCTTTTGTAAGATGTCTTCAAACGTAACCAAACCCCGTCCCTCCGTATTCAGAAATCAAACAGCGAAATCTGTTTGTTCTTCGGCATATCTCCGAACGCGCCGCACTGCTCCAGCATGGATACAATTCCGGTGTTTGCGCCTGTTTCATTGGCAAAATCTTCGATCGTCGGATAGACTGCGCCGGGTTTTCTGCGTTCGCAGATTGCGATCGCCTGACCCGCGCCGACCCCGGGAATTGCGTCGAACGGCGGACGCAGCGCATTTCCTTCGATCAAAAACTTCGTTGCGTCGGATTTGTAGACGTCCACAGGCAGCAGTTCGATCCCGCGCACGTTCATTTCGTACACCAACTCGAGGATCGTGACGAGTTCTTTGTCCTTCTTCTTTTCGCTGTCGGTCTTTTGCGTACCGGATGCTTCCTTTTCGATCTCGTCGATCTGCCGTTTCACCGCCTCCGGTCCGCCCGCCGCGCGCGTGATGTCGAACGAATCCGCGCGTACGGTAAAATATACCGCGTAGAACGCCAGCGGATGATGCACCTTATAGTATGCAATGCGAAACGACGACATCGAGTATGCGACCGCGTGTCCGCGCGGGAACATGTACTTGATCTTCTTGCACGAATCGACAAACCATGCGGGGATCGCACCGTCGACCATCGCCTGCTCCATTTCGTCGGTCAGTCCCTTGCCCTTTCGGACGCGCTCCATGATCTTGAACGACAGCGATGCTTCCATGCCGTGCGCGATCAGATAATTCATGATATCGTCACGCGTGCAGAGCACCTCGGAAAGCTTTGCAATGCCGCCCATAACGAGCGGTTCGGCGTTGTTCAGCCAAACGTCCGTGCCGTGCGTCAGCCCCGCGATGCGGATCAGTTCCTCGAATGTCGTCGGACGCGTATTCTCCAGAACCTGTCTCACAAACCCCGTGCCGAACTCCGGCACGCCGAGCGTTCCCAGCGAACACCCGATTTCCGTGAGATCGATGTGCAGCGGTTCCACGGTCGAAAACAGCATGCGCGTGTCCGGATCGTCCAGCGGGATGTCTCTCGGGTTCAGTCCGGTCAGCGCTTCCAGCATATGCAGCGCTGTCGGATCGTCGTGACCGAGGATATCGAGCTTGACGAGACGATCGTCCATTGCGTGGAAGTCGAAGTGCGTCGTGATCGTATTCTTGTCGACCTTGTCCGCCGGAT
>CAMORL010000111.1 GCA_946623765.1 uncultured Clostridia bacterium | reverse complement strand
GCGCCGGAGGCGATTCTGACAGCTCAGTGATACTGTACGTGCAGAAGTTCGTGCGTCCTGCCTTTCAGAACGCCGTCGTAGAGCGACTTCATCAGCGGATTGTCCTGCGAGCGTTTGACCGCGCTGATCTTATCCGTGCGGTAAAGCCCTTCGCCGCGCTTGACGCGGTGCCGCTGTGAGATATAGGGCTGACCCGCGCCGGAGATACAGCCGCCGCGGCACGCCATGACCTCGACGAGATCGTACGATACGGCACCTTCTTCGATCTGCTCGATCAGTTTTTCGGCGTTGCCGAGACCGCTGACCACCGCGATGCGCAGGGTTTTGTCTCCGAACGGGATTTCCGCTTCCTTGACGCTGTCCATGCCGCGCACGCCGGTATATTCGATCTGCATCAGCGTGGTGCGGGACGTATCCGCCGCGATTTTACGGAGCACCGCTTCGGTGACGCCGCCGGTAACGCCGAAGATGATGCCCGCGCCGGACATCGTGCCGAACGGCAGATCCACCGATTCGGGTTCCAGCTCATGGAACATGATGCCGGAGCGCTTGATCATGCGGATCAGCTCCTGCGTGGTGATGACGTCGTCCGTGTTCGGACCCATCTCGGTTCTGAACTCGCCGCGCTTCGCCTCGAACTTCTTTGCCGTGCAGGGCATCAGCGCTACGTGATAGTGGCTCGTCTTGCCTTCGGGCAGGCGATCCTTATAATACTCCTTGATAACCGCTGCAAACATTCCCATCGGCGAACGGCAGGTGGAGATGTTCGGCAGCAGTTCCCGATGCTTCTTCTCCGCGTACTGGATCCACGCAGGGCAGCAGGAGGTGAACAGCGGCAGCGTTCCCCCGTTCTGTACACGATCGACAAACTCGTTCGCTTCCTCGATGACGGTGAGGTCCGCGCCGGTCGCGGTGTCATAGACCTCGTCGAAGCCCATGCGGTGCAGCGCAGCGACGATCCGTCCCATTGCGTTTTCGTCGTCGCCGAGCCCCAGTTCTTTGCCGATGCCGACGCGTACTGCGGGAGCAATCTCGCAAGTCACAAACACGCTGCGGTCGTCCAGCTTGTCCCACACCTTGCTGCTGTCGTCGCGCACGATGATTGCGCCGGTCGGGCAGACGGACGCGCACTGACCGCAGTGCACGCACAGCGATTCTTTGATCGGTCTGCCGAACGCCGTACTGATCCGGGCTTCGGAACCGCGGAACGCAAAGTCGATCGCGCCGACATGCTGAATCTCGTTGCACTCACGCACGCAGTCGCCGCAGAGAATGCACTTTGAGGAATCCCGGATGATGCTCGGCGAGGATTCATCCTTGTTCGTTTCGGTCTTGTCGTTCGGGAACCGAACGTTCGTAATGCCGAACTGCACCGCAAGCTCCTGCAGCGTACAGCGGCCGCTTTTTTCACAGGTTGTGCAGTCGCGGCAATGGCTTGCAAGCAAAAGCTCCAGGATATTTTTGCGGTACTGCCGGAGTTTTCCGGTGTTCGTGCGGATCTTCATGCCCTGTTCGGGAACGGTGGAACATGCCGCCATAAGCCTTCCGCGCTCGTCCTCGACCATGCACATTCTGCAGGCGCCGTAGATCGAGAGATCGGAATGGTAGCAGAACACGGGCAGCTTGATGCCGGTCTTGCTGATGACTTCGAGCAGGTTCCGCTCGCCTTCGATCCTGACTGGAATGCCGTCTACTTCCATCATATTCGCAATCTGCATAATCAAAACTCCTCTCTGACCGCGTCGAACGCACAGTTCGTTTTGCACGCGCCGCACTTGATGCACTTCTGCTGGTCAATCACATACGGGGACTTCAGCACGCCTTCGATCGCGTGGACCGGGCAGTTTCTCGCGCACTTCGAGCAGCCCTTGCACTTCTCCGGATCGATGACGAACCGTCTGAGTTTCGTGCATGTGCCGGACGGGCAGCGTTTTTCATAGATGTGCGCCTCGTATTCGTCGCGGAAGTTCTCGATCGTGGACACGACCGGGCTCGGCGCCGTCTTTCCGAGACCGCAAAGCGCGGTGTTCGAAATGGTGTCCGCAAGCTCCAGAAGAAGCTCGATGTCGCCGTCTTGTCCCTTGCCTTCGGTGATGCGGGTCAGAATCTCCAGCATGCGCTTGGTGCCCTCGCGGCACGGCACGCATTTGCCGCAGGATTCGTTCTGCGTGAAGTTCATGAAGAAGCGCGCCACCTCGACCATGCACGTATGCTCGTCCATGACGACGAGACCGCCGGAGCCGATCATTGCGCCGACCTTTTTCAGCGAATCAAAGTCGAGCGGGATGTCAAGATCCTTTTCGGTGAGACAGCCGCCGGACGGACCGCCGATCTGGACGGCTTTGAATTTCTTCCCGCCGCGCATGCCTCCGCCGATGTCGTAGATCACCTCACGGAGCGTGGTTCCCATCGGAACCTCGACAAGACCGGTGTTGTTGATGTTGCCGGTCAGCGCGAACGCCTTGGTGCCCGGGCTGTTTTCCGGACCGATCGCACGGTACCATGCCGCACCCTTGTTGATGATCGACGGAACGTTCGCATAGGTCTCGACGTTGTTCAGGTTCGTCGGCTTATCGAACAGCCCGTGCTCAACCGTGCGGGGCGGCTTGACGCGCGGCATGCCGCGCTTGCCCTCGATGGATGCGGTCAGCGCCGAACCCTCGCCGCAGACGAACGCGCCTGCTCCGCGGTTGATGTGCATATGGAACGAAAAATCCGTGCCGAGAATGTGATCGCCCAAAAGACCCGCTTCCTCGGCTTCGCCGATCGCGAGGCGCAGGCGTTCGACCGCCAGCGGATATTCTGCACGCACGTAGATATAGCCCTCCTCGGAACCGATCGCAATGCCCGCGATAATCATGCCCTCGATCAGCCGGTGCGGATCGCCCTCCATCACCGCGCGGTCCATGAACGCGCCGGGGTCGCCTTCGTCGCCGTTGCAGACGATATAGCGCGGGGTCTCCTTCTGACGTGCGCAGGATTTCCATTTCCGTCCCGTCGGGAACCCGCCGCCGCCTCTGCCGCGCAGGTTGGACAGGTCGATCTCATCCAGAATCTCCTGCTGCGTCATCTCGAACAGCGCTTTTTCCATTGCGGTATAGCCGCCGATCGCCAGATAATCCCGAAGGGAAACGGAACTGATATCGCCGCAGTGCTCCAGAAGCACGTGCTGCTGCTTTCGGAAAAACGGAATGTCGCTGCACTTTTCAAAGATCTGTCCGTCCTTCTGATAGGCAAGCCGCGTCACACATTCGCCGTTTTTGACCGTTTTTTCGACGATCTCCTCGCAGTCCTCAAGTCTGACCTTTGTGTACAGCCAGCCCTGCGGCTCAATGCGGATGAGCGGTCCGAGCTCGCAAAGTCCGTGGCAGCCGCTGCATTTCAAGCCCACGACGTCGTCGTGCGGATGGTCGGACAACAGCACTTCAACGGGGATATTCTGCTCCTTCATCAGATCTTCCAGCCGATGGAAGATCTCCAGCGAGCCGCTTGCGACACAGCTTGTTTCCGCACAGACGAGGATTTTTTTCGTTTCCAGCGCGTACGCCTTTTCAAAGAGCGCTCTTGCTGCGATCAGTTCGTCTCTCGTTGCGATCCGGTTCATGCGTCTTCCCCTCCCTTCGCCGGCGATTCTCTGAGTTCCCGTAAAACCTCAGACGCCTTGTCCGCCGTCATCGCGGGATAGACCTTACCGTTCACCGTCATGACCGGCGCAAGTCCGCACGCGCCGAGGCATGAAACGGTCTCCAGCGTAAAACAGAGATCGTCCGTCGTCTTCTTCGATTCGGAAAGCCCGAGCTCTTCACGCAGGCGGTTCAGGATCGGCAGCGATCCGCGTACGTGGCACGCCGTGCCGTCGCAGCAGCGGATGACGTACTTCCCCTTCGCTTCCAGCGAGAAATTCTCGTAGAAGGTCGCAACGCCGTAGAGACGCGCCTCACCTACGCCGATCGCCTTTGCAACATAGGGAAAGATCTCTTCGGGCAGGTAGTGGTAGATCTCCTGAATATCCTGCAGAATCGCAATCGTGCTGTGCTCCTCCCTCGGATATCGGGACAGGATCTCATCCACCGGTGTAAAGTCGAATGGTTTGGTCATAATTCCCTCCGTTTATATATTCGTACAGAACTTTTTACTTCGCTGACAGCGCTTCGTCGATCGCCTTTGCCGCGACCTTGCCCGCGCCCATTGCCGAAATAACCGTCGCCGCGCCGGTGACCGCGTCGCCGCCGGCGTAGACGCCTTCACGCGAGGTCAGCCCGTCCTCGCTGACAATGATCCCGCCGTGATTGTTGACTTTCAGCCCCTCGGTCGTGTTCTTGATGAGCGGGTTCGGACTCGTGCCGATCGCCATGATCACCGTGTCCACGTCCAGCGTAAATTCGCTGCCTTCGATCGGAACGGGACGGCGTCTGCCCTTCGCGTCCGGTTCGCCGAGCTCCATCCGGATGCAGCGCATGCCGGTGACGAAGCCGTTTTTCGGATCGCGCGGATTCTCCGGATTGTTGTAACCGAGGATCTCGACCGGATTGTTCAGAAGCCGGAAATCAATCCCTTCCTCCATCGCGTGCTCGACTTCTTCCTTCCGTGCCGGAAGCTCCTCCATCGAACGGCGATAGACAATGTATACGTGCTCCGCGCCGAGCCGCAATGCGGTTCTCGCCGCGTCCATCGCGACGTTGCCGCCGCCGACGACTGCGACCCTGCCGCCTTTCATGATCGGGGTCACCGGATTCTCGCGGTACGCCTTCATGAGGTTGCTGCGCGTTAAGAATTCGTTTGCGGAGTATACGCCCTTCAGGGATTCTCCGGGGATGTTCATAAAGTTCGGAAGCCCTGCGCCGGAGCCGATGAACACGGCTTCATAGCCCATTTCAAAGAGCTCGTCGACCGTCAGGGTTTTTCCGACGACCACATTTGTCTGCACGTCCACGCCGAGGCTCTTCAGCGTTTCCACTTCCTTCGCCACGATGGACTTCGGAAGACGGAACTCCGGTATGCCGTACACCAGCACGCCGCCTGCGGTGTGCAGCGCTTCGAACACGGAGACCGCATAGCCCTTCTTTGCAAGATCGCCCGCGCAGGTGAGACCCGAAGGTCCGGAGCCTACGATTGCGACCCTATGTCCGTTGGATGCGGGCTTTTCGGGCGCTTCCTTGCTGTTCGCGTTGTGCCAATCGGCAACAAAGCGTTCGAGTCTGCCGATGCCGACCGGCTCAAACTTCACGCCCATCGTGCACTTGCTTTCGCACTGCGTTTCCTGCGGGCAGACTCTGCCGCAGACTGCGGGAAGCGACGACGTCTGATTGATGATTCGATATGCGCCTTCGAAATCCTGTTCTTTGATCTTCGCGATAAAGTCAGGGATATTGACGTTCACGGGACAGCCGGACACACACGGACGGTTTTTGCAGTTTAAGCAGCGCTTTGCTTCTTCGAGAGCGATCTCCGCCGTGTACCCCAAAGCGACCTCATCGAAATTTCTCGCGCGAACCTCCGGCGCCTGTGTCGGCATTTCGTGCTTTTTCGGATTCAGTGCCATTTCAGTTC
>CAMORL010000110.1 GCA_946623765.1 uncultured Clostridia bacterium | reverse complement strand
CGTTCGCTGCCTTCCTGCTCCACATAGAGCTCGACAGGCGTCCCGTCCTCGACGACCGCAACGCGTGTGTTGAACGCGTTGGCGTCGACCAGAATTTCCTTATTCATTTTATCAAACCTTTCTTTATGCGAGGCGCGGCAGCCGATCGGTTCCCGTGAACAGCAGCGCCGTCCGGTGCGCCGTGAAGCGACCGCTGCGGTTCAGCCGCTCGAACAGCGCCCGCGCGAACGTCTCCGCGCGAAGTCCTCCCGCCGCGTTGAGCGTTCCCCTGACGGCGACGACCGCGATCCGGTCCGATACGGACACCGCTTCCGCCTCTAAAATTTCGGGACGAATGTTTGCGGGTTTCACACCGCTTTTCGTCTTCTTTTCCACGATGACCTCGTCGCTTGCGAGGATCGATTTGACCGCCGCATCGAGCTGCTCGAAATCGAACGGCTCGTCCGGATACAGCGTTATGAGATAATCCGCCGCGACGAGCATCTTCGAGAGCGTATCGATCGAGTCGTCCGCGACGAACGCGGAATGAAACCGCATGCCGTCCGGCAGCGCAGCGTTCACGCGCGTCATAAATTCTTCGGGACTGACGTCCCCGTCCAGCTCGACGTCGAGCCATTCGCCCGCGCTCGTATAACCGGTAGCGAGCGCAGTCGCAAAACTGAGTTTCGGATGCGGATTGAATCCCTTCGAGAACGCAAGCGGCAGATTCGCACGGCGGAACGCGCGCTGCAGCGTGCGCTGCACGTCCAGGTGCGAGGTATAGGAGATCTCCTTCGTTTTTTCAAATGCGGCAATAATCTTCACAGCGTTCTCCGAAACATCCGTTGCAGCCCTGTCTGCAATCCTTTGTGGTGCGCGCTTCCTTTGCGCGCGTCCATTCGCGCCTGAGATACGATACCGTGACGAGCGCGTCGACCGTTTCCCACGGTAAAGGTTCTTCCATGTCCCGCTCGCGATGCGCGTATTCGTCCATCGTGAGCCCGTTTGCCGAAAATGCTTGCGTCCAGGCGTCCGGTCTGAAGTGCTCCGCCCAGGAATCGAAGCGGCAGCCGTTTCGGTATGCGTCGATCAGCACGGCGTTCAGACGCCGGTCCCCGCGCGAAAAGACCGCTTCAAGCACCGACAGCACCGAAGGATGGCAATGCAGCTCCGCCCCGCGTACACCCTTCAGCGCGGATTTCAAAAGCTGCTGCTTGCGTACGATCTCCTCCTGCCGGTTCTGCGCGCACCATTGGAACGCCGTCCACGGCTTCGGCACGAAGGTGGACACGGAAACCGTCACGCGGAAACCGGATCCCCGCTTGTCCTTCGGCAGGCGGTAAAACGCGTTCGAAACCTTTCTGGCAAGCTCCGCAATGCCGACGACGTCCTCGTCCGTTTCGGTCGGCAGTCCGATCATGAAATAGAGCTTCACGCCGCACCAGCCCGCGGTAAACGCATCGGTGACCGCGCGCAGAAGATCCTCTTCCGTGACGTTCTTGTTGATGACGTCGCGCATGCGCTGCGTCCCCGCTTCCGGCGCAAACGTCAGACCGCCCTTGCGAACCGTCTGCATCTTTTCAAGATCGTCCTTCAAAATCGAGTCGATCCGAAGAGACGGCAGCGAGACGGAAACCTTCTGTTCCGCCATGTCGTCGATGATCCGCGGCAGAAGCGCGTGCAGCTCGGAATAGTCGCCGGTCGAAAGGGACAGCAGCGAAACCTCGTCGTAACCGGTGCAGCGGACGAGATCGCGCGTCTGGCGAAGAAGCGTTTCCTTTGTGCGCTCACGCACCGGGCGGTAGATATAGCCCGCCTGACAGAAGCGGCAGCCGCGCGTACAGCCGCGCATGACTTCGACGGCGACGCGGTCGTGGACGATCTGCATGTGCGGCACAAGCTGCCGTCCGATGTACGTCGCGTGATCGAGATCGCGCACGACGCGGCGGGACGGATGCTTCGGCGCAGCCTCGTTCAGCCGTTCGGTGCGAACGTACCGTCCGTTTTCATACACCGGGCGATAGAACGACGGAACGTATACGCCTTCGATTTCGGAAAGCCGTTCGAGAAGCGTTCGTTTCGAAACGCCCTCGCGCTTCGCGGCGCGCACACATTCGACCAGTTCCGGCTCAAGCTCTTCCCCGTCGCCGAGCAGAATGACGTCCATAATCTCCGCGATCGGTTCGGGATTGACGGTACAGGGACCGCCCGCCACGATCAGCGGCCAGGATTCGTCGCGTTCGGCGGCAAGAAACGGAATGCCGGACAGGTCGAGCATCGTCAGCACGTTCGTATAGCACATCTCATAGAGCAGCGAGAAGCCGACGATATCGAAGTCCTTCAGCGGCGATTTCGTTTCGAGCGTGAACAGCGGCTCTTTAAGCTCGCGCAAAGCCTGTTCCATATCGGTCCACGGCGCATAGCAGCGTTCGCAGTAAACGCCGTCCATGTCGTTGAGCACGCGGTACAGAATCCGGCTGCCGAGATGCGACATGCCGATCTCGTACACGTCCGGGAAGCACAGCGCAAAGCGGAAGTCGAAGGCTTCCTTGCGTTCCATATTCCATTCGCTGCCGATGTAGCGCGCGGGCTTTTCGACGCGGCTCAGCAGCATGTCCATCACGTGCGTATTCAAAAGTTCCTACGTTTCCCTTCAGTGCATACTTTAACTTTTGGATTATACCACGTCATTTCCCTGCGGTCAATCCGGAAATTATGCTTTTCAGCGGCGCGTCGAGACCGGATTTTGCCGCGGCGTCGAGCGCGTCCGTCTCGGTCAGCTCGACCGTACCGGTTTCGGTCGGGATACGGAAGATCGTATAGCGGTTCTTCGCAATCGAACAGACCGCGTCGGATACGCTCGCTTCCTGCGGCAGCACGACAATCTGCGCCTTTTGCGGCGAACCGGATCGCAGCGCCGTTTTGCGCTCCATCACCCGGGACACAGCGTTTGCGTCCGGCGTTTTCCATTCCGAAACCGCGGCGCCGATCAGAAACGGCGCAAGCAGAAAGAGCGTCCATGCAAATACGCCGTGCAGAACGAGATAGATTCCCGCGCCGATCAGTCCGCATGCGGCAAACGCCGTAAAGATCAGCAGCACGGTTTTTGCCGCGCGTTCGCGGACGGTTTTAACGAGCAGCGCGCGAAAGAGCCGCCCGCCGTCCAGAGGAAACGCGGGAACGAGATTCAGCAGTCCGACCGCAAGGCTTGTGTGAAACAGTTCCTCCGTCCACGCCGAACGCAGACCGAGCGATTCCGGAAGCGTCAGCACTGCCGCAAGCGTAAACGATCCGAGCGGACCGGCAAGCGCGACCGCCCACGCCGCGCCGTCTTTGGGCATCTCGGGCGTCATCACGGCGCCGAACGGATATACGGAAACACGGGCGGTCCGTCCGCCGAAGTTTTTGATGGCGATCGCGTGCGAAAGCTCGTGCACGGCAAGCGCGGTCCCTGCAAGCAGCAGCGCTTTGAGCTCCCCCGCGACGATGCAGAACGCAAAGAGCGGAAGCACGCCGAACGATATGCGCACTTCCGTCCTTCCGATGCAGAACCGTATCATCCGTTCAGCGAAAGATCGACGTATGCGGACGGATCCTGCGGCGCGCCGTTTTCAAAGACGCGCAGATACATGCTCTTTCCGGGCGCGACCGTGCCGATCACGTCGCCCGCCGCAACGTCGGTTCCTTCCGCGACACGGATTTCGTCGAAGCCGTAATACACAGCCTCCCGATCCGACGACGACTGTACGCGCACATACGCGCCGTAAACCTCATCCGTGCCCACGGAAAGCACCTTGCCGTCCATGCAGCTTTTGACGTCCTTCGAAGCGGCGGTAAAGCGGAGCATGTTGCCCTCGAGCATCATTTCAATGTCGTTCGCAAGCACGGGCGCCGCCCATTTCGTACCCGGCACCTCCACGTATTTCAGCTTGCCCGGACGGTTTTGATCCGTATCTGCGCTGTCCTCCGCATGCGTACTGACCTCGCTGACCGCTTCCTTCGGCGCGCCGACGCCGAACGCGCGCACGATAAACGCCAGTGCGAGCACGCCGACGCAGAGACCGACCTTGATCGCGATCCCGCTCATGTCCACCTTCGGCAGTTTCTTTTCCTGTTTGACCGCAAATTCCGATTCCTTCGTGAATCCGTCGCGGGCTTTGTCATACTGTACCTTCATTTCGTCAAGCTTCATTCCGATTCCCCCCTTGCTGTCGGATTTTACGCGAAGAAGGATCAAAACATGCCTGAAAAATAACAAGGCGGACGGGCAATGCCCGTCCCTGCCGTACTGTGACAGGCAGACATGAAAAAACAGTCTGCCGAACCATGGTTCGACAGACTGAAGCGTCAGCTTTTGGGTACCGGCGGCTGCGTCGCGTGGATATAGGGCTTGTCGATCTGCACGTCCTCGATCTTCCAGTTGTCGGTATACGGCGTGTTTGCGGTGGAAAGATCGGCGCCGTCCTTCCATGCGGCAAAGTGCATCTGATCGCGGATCGCCTGCATTTCGGTGTCGTCCTTGGAACCCTTGCGAATCTCGCAGACCGTGTCGTAGCAGATGTTGTAGAAGATCCAACGCGCATCGGGAACCAGCAGCCGGATGCAGGCATGCGACGCTTTTTTGCCGTTTATGACCGCCTCGTAAGAAGCCTTGTCGACGGACGAAAGGTCGCGGTACTTCGAATAGATCGTCGAATGGAAGTATGTGCGGCTGCGGATCAGCGACCAGTACTGCGCGGTTTCGCCGGTCTTGAAGTTGCCGAAACGAACGCGCGTCGGCTTCATGTTGAACGTGCCTGTCTGCGTCTCATAGTACCTCTTGGGATCGCCGGATGCACAGGTCATGTAACGGACCGGAACCGTGTATTCGCCGGTTTGGGGATCCTTCGCATAGACGATGACGAGCTGCCAGTAGAGATCGACGAGGATCTTGTACGTGTCCGGCGCGGGATATCCCAGCGGCATCCGGAACGTATTGTTGCTCTTTGGGTTCGATTCGTCGAAGTCGGGCAGCGAGCCGACCAGCTCCTCAAAGCTCATGTTGACGGTCGGGCAGTAATACGAAAACGGAATCGGCGTCGGCGGAGGCGTCGGCGTGGGTTCCGGCGTGGGCGTAGGTTCCGGCGTCGGCGGCAGGGTCGGCAGCGCGGGCGTTTCGGGTGCGGAAACGACGACCTCCACGATCTGCTCCTGCGGTTCCTCCGTTGCGGCGGGAACGGCGGTTTGCTGTGCGACGACCGTATCGGAGGGTTCGGCGGCCGGTGTGCTCTGCACGTCGTCTCGGACCGTTCCGCATCCGATCAGGATCATGATTCCCAACAGAATTGCTGTGATTTTATACGAATGTTTCATGCCATACCTCTTCAAATTACGCTATAGTTTACCACATTTTCCCGCCTCGGTAAACCCCGTAATTGCGTCAGAATTGCAAATTTTTTATAAAGCTCCGAGCGTCAAATCTTCTTTTGCCGTACATATATCCGTACTCAGTCGTGTTCTGTCGAATCCTGCGACGCCCAAATGAAAAGCGCGCCTGCTTTTGTAAGCAAACAGGCGGGGCTTCACAGGCGTTCTGTCAAG
>CAMORL010000109.1 GCA_946623765.1 uncultured Clostridia bacterium | reverse complement strand
ATCTCGGCAAGCGCGATCCCCGGCAACGAGCGCGGCGTCGCGCGCGTCATCAACGCGCTGTATGAAAAAGGCGCGGACGTGGTTTACGACCGCAAGGCGGACGTGCATGTGTCCGGACATGCCTGCCAGGGCGAGCTGAGGCTCATGCTCGGCATCGTAAAGCCGAAGTATTTTATCCCCGTGCACGGCGAGGCGCGGCATCTCAAAATGCACGCCGACCTCGCAAAGGAGCAGGGCGTCGATCCGGAGCGCATCTTCATCGCGCACAACGGCGCGGTGATCGAGCTCACCAACCGCAAAGGCGTCATGAACGAGACCGTGCAGGCGGGAAGCCTGATGGTCGACGGACTGCAGAACATCGAGGACGTCGTGCTGCGCGACCGCAGAACGCTCTCTGCGGACGGGCTTGTGTCCGCCGTGATCATACTGGACGCGGAATCCGGCAGACTCCTTGCGCCGGTCGAAATCTATTCGCGCGGATTCATCTACATGCGCGACAACGAACCGCTGATTTCCGAGGCGAGCCAGCTCGTTTACGAGACCGCAAAGCGCTTTGAAGGCGCGGACAAGGGCGAGTATTCCGGCGTCAAGAACACGGTGAAAAACCGGCTCAAATCGTTCCTGTACGACAAGACCGGCAGAACGCCGATGATCCTTCCCATTGTGATCGAGATCTGAACGCTGTTTCGCCGATTTCGCGGAAACAGCGCGGACTGTTTCCGCAAAACTGCGATAGAAAACGGCGCAGAACCGCGGTATCATGCAAACAGAAACAGAGGATCGAAGGGGAATCACACATGAATAAACGGTTTATCGGAAAGGCGATCGCGCTTCTGCTTGCGCTGACGATGTGCGCGGGACTGCCTGTCGGCTGCGCAAAAAAGGACGATACAAAAAAGATCGCAGGCTATGCACTGGAACCGGGCGAAGGGATCTATTCGTATGTGATCCATACGCCGCACGCGACCTGGCATCTTGCGGCGGCGGACATCGAACTGCTCGGAGAGGACGCTTTCTTTGAAGGATTGGAGCGCATCCTCGAAAACCAGGAAGCGGACTTTTCCGACGCGATCGCCGCGCTGGACGGCTATCTTAACGACGTCCCCGTGATCGATATTTATACGGACTTTTCCGGGCGGACCGAGCGGGCAAAACTCGGCACCTACGGCGCTTACTGCCTCTTTCATGTGCCGTGTATCGAGATCTACAAGCCGGACGTCGCGTTCGAATCGCTGCTGCACGAATACGCGCATTATCTGACGCATTGCTGCATGCCGTACGCCATCGACGGGAACTTCTGGTCGGAGGCGATCGCGGAATATGTTTCAAAGTTCGTATGCAAAAACCGGATGCTGCATGCCACGTTCACAGAAGAGGGAAGGAACGAACTTGCGGCACGGGGCTTTGCGGACCCGGACGGAAACCCGGATATCGGAAAAATATACCGTGCGACGGCCGCTGCGTACCGCGACGGCTCGATGATCGGTCAGACGTATTCGGCCGTCAGTCAGGCGCCGGTCAAAATGACGGAACGGATGGTGGAACATCCGACGCTGACCTTGCTGAGCTACCACGAGGCGGCGTGCTTCTTTGACTGGCTCACGGCGCGTTACGGAAAGGAACTCGTGTTCGCGAATATGTCGATCGGGCAGGGCGACTTCGGGGCGGTTTTCGGCGAGGACTTTGAAACGCTGTTCTTCGAATGGGCGGAGGACAATCGGGCGTATTGCGAGGAAAACGGACTGAAACTGAACAGATCGGAGAATTGAAATGATTTTGGACGATGCAAGGACGCTGGCGGACAAGCTCCGTTCGTCCGAAGAATATCAAACCTATCGCGAGGCAAAGGAGCGCGCGTATGCGCAGCCCTCGACCGCCGCGCTTTTGGACGAGTTCCATGCGCTGCGCATGAAGGTGCAGGCGGCTTCGGTCGCCGGAACGCCGGACGAACAGGACGCGCAAAAGCTGCAGAAACTCGGCGAACTGCTGCAGTTCGATTCGGCTGCGGCGGAGTACCTCATGGCGGAATACCGGCTGAACACGCTTTTGGGCGAGATCTATAAGATCCTGGCAAAGGCGGCGGATCTGGACATCGACACGTTCGGGGCGTAAACTTGAAATCCGGACGGGATCATGGTATACTGAACCTATGAAGCATATCGACAAAACCGAACCGAGCGCCGTTCGTCAGAGATGGCAGCGCTTCTGGCATTATGCAAGACCGATCGCCACATGGCTTTTGAGCATCGGTCTTGTCGCCGTGATCGTAACCGTTGCGGTGCAGTTCGTTCTGTCGCACTATATCTCCGCGGTCGATCCGGACGACGCGACGCCGTATGAGGTCGTGATCCCGCAGAACGCCTCCGCAAGCAAGATCGCGGACATGCTCTATCACGCATGCGGCGAAGGGGAGCGCGGGCTCATCGTCTCGAGCGCGTCGTTCAAGGTCTATGTCGACTTTGTCGGCAAGGCGAACAACCTGAAGGCGGGCACGTATCGCCTTTCGAAGAACATGACGATCCCGGAGATCGTCGACGTGCTTGCGGCGGGCAACCCCGCGCGCCGCACGACAAGGCTCACGGTCATCGAGGGAAAGACGGTCGAGGAGATCGCAAAGATGATCCGCGACAACGAGAACATCGAAACCGATGCGGACGCATTCCTTGCGATGTGCAGGGACGCTTCCGCGTTCGCAAAGTATCCGTTTATCGCTGAGCTCAACAACGTGAGCGAGCGCCGCTATGTGCTGGAGGGCTATCTTTTCCCGGACACGTACGACATCTATGCCGATTCCACGCCGGAGGAGATTCTGGACAAGATGCTGACCCGCTATTACGAGGTCTATCAGGGCGAATGGGTCAGCCGCGCGGAAGAGCTGGACATGACGCGCGATCAGGTGATGACGCTTGCGTCGATCATCGAGCGCGAGGCGAGCGATCCGGAGGATTTCTACAAGGTTTCCGCCGTCTTCCATAACCGTCTCAACGCCGGGATGAAGCTGGAATCGTGCGCGACGCTGAACTACATCACCGGGCAGGACCGGCTGGTGTTCACCGAAAACGAGATGAGCATCGTTTCGTCCTACAATACCTATCTGAACGCGGGGCTTCCGATCGGACCGATCTCGAATCCCGGCGCGGCGGCGATTCAGGCGGCGCTGTATCCGAACGAGGAATACATTGAGGAGGGCTACCTGTTCTTCTGCAACGCGAACCCGCAGGAAACGCGCTCGCTGGTCTTTGCAAAGACCTATGAAGAGCATCAGGAGAACGTCGCAAAGTATAAGCAATACTGGAACTGACGTTCTGATTCTCCCGATTTCGACATACCCTATCCATGGGAGGAAAGGGTATGTTTTCTTTTTTATGGCTGCTGTTTCAATCAATTGCGCTGATCGGCGCAATCGGGTCCAACGGATCGTTTCCGAAGCCTTTAGGCCCGGAAGAGGAAAAGGAATGGGTCCGACGGCTGATCGCGGGGGACGGGGAAGCGCGCGAAACGCTGATCGTACACAATCTGCGGCTTTGCGCGCACATTGCAAAGAAGTACCAGAGTGCGGAGCGCGACCGAGAAGATCTGATCTCGATCGGCACGATCGGGCTCATCAAGGCGGTGTCGACGTTCTCGGAATCGAAGGGCACGCTGTCCGCGTATGCGGCGCGGTGCATCGAAAACGAAATTCTGATGAGCCTTCGGCGCGACCGGAAGCTCGTCGAGACGGTTTCGATCGAAGAGCCGGTCGGCGCGGATAAGGAGGGGAACGAACTGCGGCTTAAAGATCTCGTCTGCACGGAGGCGGACACGATCTTCGAACAGGTGCAGAGCCGTCTCGACGCCGCGATCCTCACGGAAACGATGCGAAAGGTGCTCAGCAAGCGCGAACGGATCGTGCTGACGCTGCGCTTCGGGCTTTCCGGCGACGCGCCGATGCCGCAGCGCGAGGTTGCGAATCTGCTGGACATTTCGAGAAGCTATGTTTCCCGCATCGAAAAGAAGGCGGTGGAAAAAATGCGCGCGGCTTTGGACGAAAACGGCGGGCGGCGCGGCTGATCCGGGAACGGATACGGAAATCGTCGGAAATTGTTATGAAACGGTTGCCCTTTTTTGAATGCTGTGTTATACTCTATTTGCTATGAGCAAATATCATTGAAAAGGGGTATGGGGAACAATATGTATACGGGATCCGGAATCATCAAGATCTTTGCAGGCAGAACCGGCAAGCCGTTTGCACAGCGCATGTGCGATTATCTCGGCGCACAGATGGGCGACGCGACGACGATCATGTTTGACGAGGGCAACATCTTCGTCCGCATCAACGAATCCATCCGCGACAAGGACGTTTACATCGTACAGCCGATCGGCAGAGAGCCGAACGATGAGTTTACCGAACTGCTTTTCTGGATCGACGCATTCAAGCGCTCCAGCGCAAACTCGGTCACCGCGATCATTCCGTATTTCTCATACGCCAAGGGCGATAAAAAGGACGAGCCCCGCGTTTCGATCCGCGCGCGTGTGTGCGCCGACTGTATCGAAGCGATCGGCGTCGACCGTGTTCTGTTCATGGATCTGCATGCGGATCAGGTCGTGGGCTTCTTCAAGAAGCCGGTCGACCACCTTTCCGCGCGTCCGCTGCTGCTCGAATACGTGAAGCGGCAGGGCATCGTAAACGACGATCTCGTCGTAGTCTCCCCGGACGCGGGCAGCGCAAAGCGCGTGCACAGCTTCGCGACGGCGCTGCAGGTGCCGGTTGCAATCGGCGACAAGACGCGTTACGACCACAAGAGCGACGCAAAGGTTCTGAACATCATCGGCAACGTCAAGGACAAGAACTGCCTCGTCGTCGACGACTTCTCCATCACGGGCGGCACGCTCATCGACGTCGCAAGAGCGCTCAAGGAGAACGGCGCAAAGCACGTTTACGGCGCGCTTTCCCACAACGTCATGACGCAGAAAGCGATTCACCGTCTCGAGGAGAGCGATTACGAATGGCTCGTCTCCACCGACACGCTCGAATGTCCGTGGGCAAACGAGAGCACCAAGCTGCGCACGATCTCCGCAGCGCCGATGTTTGCGCAGGCGGTCAAGACGATCCACGACCGCGCGCCGATGAGCTCCATGTTCGATCACCGCGTGCTGAAGCGTCTGATGGACATGAGCCTCGAAACCGAACAGGAATGACAAACAGGGGGGAACGATCCGATCGCTCCCCTTTTTGCAACTTTTTTCGGCGCGGCGCGGTATTATTGACAAAAGAACTTGTATTTTGCATGTAACACTTTTGTGCTTTGAATTGTCCTAAGATAAGAGCATGCAGAGGAGAGCGCATATGAAACAGCAAAAAATGACCGGCTATACGCCGAAGTATCCGAGAAAAACAATCAAAGGAATGACGCTTGCCGCAGCCGCGCTGGTGGCGATCGGCGCAGCGACGGGCTGCCGTCCCGCGGAGGTTCATTCCGTTGGCATCGTACCGATGGAGAATCCCGGCATCGAGGAGACCGTTCCGCCGGAGGAGCTTCAGCCGGAGGGATATGTTGCGTACGAGGAGACGCCGGAACCGCCGATG
>CAMORL010000108.1 GCA_946623765.1 uncultured Clostridia bacterium | reverse complement strand
ACATTGCCATGAGGCCGAGGTCCTTCTTCTTGGTGCGCTTGCCGGCTGCCGCGAACTTCGCAATCGGGCCGGTCGGCGTCGCCTTAGAGGACTGACCGCCGGTGTTCGAATACACCTCGGTGTCCACGACGAGCACGTTGACGTCTTCGTCCATCGCGAGCACGTGATCGAGTCCGCCGTAGCCGATGTCGTACGCCCAACCGTCGCCGCCGAATATCCAGATGGACGGCTTCACGAGCTGGTCTTTCTGCGCAAGCACTTCACGCGCGAGCGTGCAGGCTTCGCATTCGCAGCCCTTCGTGGCGGTCGGATGCGCTTCGATCAGCGCGACGAGCTTGTCGCCCGCTTCGCGGGAACCCTGCGCGTCGTTCATCTTTTCGAGCCATTCCTTGCCTGCCGCCGCGATCTCTTCGTCGAGATACGGGACTTCGAGCATCTTCTTCACGGTGTCCGCAAGGTGTGCGCGGCGCTGCTTTGCCGCAATGTTCATGCCGTAGCCGAACTCTGCGTTGTCTTCGAACAGGGAGTTCGCCCATGCCGGACCCTGACCCTTGTCGTTCTTGCAGTACGGAGCCGTCGGTGCGGAACCGCCGTAGATGGAGGTACAGCCGGTCGCGTTCGCGATGATCATGCGATCGCCGAACAGCTGGGTAAGGAGCTTGATGTACGGAGTCTCGCCGCAGCCTGCGCATGCGCCGGAGAACTCGAACAGCGGACGCAGGAACTGGCTTCCCTTGACCGTCTTGCGGTTGACGTTGAGCTTCTTGTCGGGCAGCGAAACCGCATACTCCCAATTCTTTTCTTCCTTCTCAACGCTCTTCTCAAGCGGCTTCATGGCGAGCGCCTTGACCTTCGCCGGGCAGACGTCGATGCAGTTGCCGCAGCCGGTGCAATCGAGCGGGCTGATCTGCATGCGGTAGGTCATGTTCGGCATATCCTTGCCTGCGGGCTTCGTGACAAAGCCCTCGGGCTTGTTCGCCTCTTCCTGTTCGTTCAGCACGAACGGACGGATGCAGGCGTGCGGGCAAACCAGCGAGCAGCGGCCGCACTGGATGCAATTCTCGGGGATCCAGGAAGGAACGTCGACTGCGATGCCGCGCTTCTCATAGCGGGTCGTTGCGGTCGGGACCGTGCCGTCCGGATTCATCTTGGAAACCGGCAGCTCGTCGCCCTTCTGCTCGAGGATCGGCTTGATGTACTCGAGGAAGTACGGATCGTCGGTGACGGCGATGGGCTGTGCGCCTTCGGTCGTGGTCGCCCAGGATTCCGGATACTTGATCTCTTCGACCGCGTCCATGCCGGCGTCGATCGCGGCGTAGTTCTTCGCGACGACCGCGTCGCCCTTCTTGGCGTAGGACTTCTTCGCCGCTGCCTTCATGTATTCAAGCGCCTGATCCGCGGGGATGACGTTCGCGAGCTTGAAGAACGCGGACTGCATGATCGTGTTGATGCGGCCGCCCATGCCGACTTCGCGCGCGAGCTTGATTGCATCGATGTTGTAGAACTTGAGATGGTGCTTTGCGATCGCGTTCTTCATGGACGCGGGCAGCTCCTTCTCCATTTCTTCAAGGGTCCACGGCGAGTTCAGAAGGAACGTACCGCCTTCCTTGATGCCTTCCGCAACCGCGTAGCGGGTGACGTAAGACGGGTTGTGGCATGCCGCAAAGTCCGCCTGGTCGATGAGGTACGGGCTCTGGATCGGGGTCTTGCCGAAGCGCAGATGGGAAACGGTGAAGCCGCCCGACTTCTTGGAGTCGTACGCAAAGTAGCCCTGCGCGTACATGTCGGTGTGGTCGCCGATGATCTTGATGCTGTTCTTGTTCGCGCCGACCGTACCGTCGGAGCCGAGACCGAAGAACTTGCAGGCGATCGTGCCTTCCGGCGCGGCGTTCACGAGCGGACCCATCGGGAGGCTGGTGAACGTGACGTCGTCGACGATGCCGACCGTGAAGTGGTTCTTGGGCTCGTCCTGATCGAGGTTATCATAGACAGCCTTGACCATCGTGGGCGTGAATTCCTTGCTGCCGAGACCGTAGCGTCCGCCGACGACCTTGATGCCGCAGCGACCCGCTTCACGGAGCGCGGTCATGACGTCCTCATACAGCGGTTCGCCGAGGGAGCCGGGCTCCTTGGTGCGGTCGAGGACTGCGATCTTCTTGCAGGTTGCCGGGATCGCTTCGAGGAACTTGTCTGCCGCGAACGGACGGTACAGACGGACCTTGATGAGACCGAGCTTCTCGCCCTTGCCGTTCAGGTAGTTGATCGTCTCTTCCGCAACGTCTGCGCCGCTGCCCATGACGATGAGAACTTTCTCCGCATCGGGTGCGCCGACATAGTCGAAGAGGTGATAGTGACGGCCCGTGATCTTGCCGACCTCGTCCATATAATGCTGGACGATCTCGGGGATCTTGGTGTAGTAATTGTTCGCCGCTTCACGGTTCTGGAAATAGATGTCCGGGTTCTGCGCCGTACCGCCGAGGTGCGGATGATCCGGGTTCATTGCGCGCGCACGGAACGCTGCGACCGCATCGCGATCGAGGAGCTTATCCATGTCTGCATAGTCGATGAGCTCGATCTTCTGGATTTCATGCGACGTACGGAAGCCGTCGAAGAAATGGCAGAACGGAACGGACGCCTTGATTGCGGAAAGATGCGTGACCAGCGCAAGGTCCATGACTTCCTGTACGGAAGCGGATGCGAGGAACGCAAAGCCCGTCTGACGGCACGCCATTACGTCGCTGTGATCGCCGAAGATGGAGAGTGCATGTGCTGCGAGCGCACGGGCGGATACGTGGAATACGCCGGGGAGCAGCTCGCCGCTGATTTTGTACATGTTGGGGATCATAAGGAGCAGGCCCTGCGACGCCGTAAAGGTCGTCGTGAGCGCGCCTGCTTTGAGGGAGCCGTGCACAGCGCCTGCAGCGCCTGCTTCGGACTGCATCTCTGCGATGCGAACCTTCTGTCCGAACAGGTTCAGACGTCCGTTTGCCGCCCACTCGTCAGCGACTTCCGCCATCGGAGAGGACGGAGTGATCGGATAAATTGCGGCAACATCGGAAAATGCATACGCGACATGCGCAGCAGCGGTATTACCGTCGATCGTCATGGTTTTTGCCATTCTGTTTCCTCCTACTATTTTTGGGGTTTCCCCCTTTTCTACCAATCTGCATTATAACAAAAAAACGGACAAGCTGTCAACGCCTTTCCACCCTGAATTACGGTCAGCCGCACGGAAAGTTTTTTGCTTGCCAAGCGGAAAGAAAACCGTTATACTGTTATATATGGAAACGATTTGGCAATTCTTATGGAATCATGTACTGACCTACTCGGTCATGGCGGCGATCGGAATCATCGCCGTGTTTGTCTGCGCGCTGATTCTCTGCACAAAACGGGAGCAGAACTGGGTGCGTCAGCTCTTTATTATGATCGCTTCGCTTCTCGGACTTCTTGCCGGTGCAAAGCTGTTCGGCGCGATCTCCTATGCGACGCATCTTTATGAACGCGGTGAAACGATCGAGTTCTCATTCAGCTTTCTGAAGCGTTTGTTCAGCGATTCCGGCATCGTTTTTTACGGCGGACTCCTCGGCTATTTTCTGACCTTCTGGATCCTTTCGAAATTCTTCCTGCCGAGAAGGCGGCTGGGACGCGACATCGTCGCCGTCACGGTTCCGCTGTTTCACGGCTTCGCCCGCATCGGCTGCTATCTCGGACGCGACTACAACGACTTCGGCGAGATCATCTGGCACCCGTGCTGCTACGGCGTCAAAATGGAAGGCAGCGCATTCTGCTCGCATTTCTGGGACAGCCGGTTGCCTGTGCAGCTCTTTGAATCGGCGTTCAACTTCCTTCTTTTCGGCGTTCTGCTGGTTCTGTTTTTGCGTGAAACGCGGGACGAACGCCGCGGGCGCATGGTCTATCTCTACCTGCCCGTTTACGCGACCTTCCGTTTCATCATCGAGTTTTTCCGCGACGACGCAGTGCGCGGCGGCTTCGGTCCGCTGTCGTTCTCGCAGGTCGTCAGCATTCTGATCATCGTCTGGCTGATCGTCTATCAGATCCTGCGCAAAACCGGCGTTGTGAAGCCCCTGCCCGTCGATCCTTACGATCCCGGCGTCGACCTCTACCGTCTCGGCAAACCCCGTGCGATCCGCGAACCGATCGTTTTCTCCGAAGGCAATGACGCACCCGACGATGCGTCTGCGGAGGAATCCGAAAAATGAGCGCAGTCCTTGAACGGCTCTCCGATATTACTCCTCTGCGTGACACGGTCCGTGCAATCCTCGGACCTTGTGTTTTTTCGGCATACCGATTCACCGACGATGTCGCGGGCGAGCACAAGCGCTACGAAGTTTTTGAGATCGTTTGCGGCGACGGTACGTTTGTGCTGAAGCGATATGACAATCCGAAGCGATTCGAGATCGAAAAATCCGTCTATGCCCGGTTCTCGCCCGAGCTGCCCGTCCCGCGCGTTCTCGGTTTTGCCGAAAACGCCATGGTCACGATGTTCGTTCCGGGTAAAGATCTCAAAGAGATGACGGACGCAAGTGTTTCCGCAGCGGCGCTGTCTGTTGCACAGATCATCAACACCTTCCCCCTCGGATGTGCGTACGATCGCAAGGATGCGGACGCGGAGATCGCATATCGCGAAAAACGTCTTGCAAGCCTGCGGGATGAACCGCTTCTGTACGCAGCGTACGAGCTGTTTCTTTCTCGGCTGAAGGAAATGCCCCTGACGCTTGCAAACGGCGATTTTCTGCCGATCAACTGCATTTACGACGGAACCCGCGTTTATATCATCGACTGGGAATACGGCGGCTTTCTGCCGTATGCGCTCGATATCGGACGATTCCTTGCGCACAGCGGCGAACACAGGGTATTTCCCTATCGCATGACCGAGGCGCAGAAAGTGCTGTTCTGCGACCGGCTCTACGAAGCTCTTTCGGAAAAGCCGCCGCGCAGCGTCTTTGACCGCGACGTTCAGCTTGCGGTATTCGACGAATGGATCATGGTCGTCGGCAGCTATCTGCGGGATCCTTCGCAAAAGAGGGATGAAACCTTTTCCGTTTATTACGAAAAAGCGGAAGCGCTCGCAAAGGAGCTGCTGTCCTGACCTCCGTATGAAAAAAGCAAGTCCCGTGGGGCTTGCTTTTTTGCTACCGTTCCATACGGATCAAAAACTCGCTTGTGTCGTCTACGCGCTTTCTGTGCTCCGTCAGATGAAATCCGTGCCGCTCATAAAAGTGAATCGCGCGCGGATTCTTTTCAAGCACGTAAAGCCTTCTGCCGCCGAGCGTTTCGACTGCGTACCGAAAGAGCGCGCCGCCGATCCCGCAGTTCTGTAAAACCGGCTCGACGAACAGTTTTTCGATCTCCCCGCCGTTCACACGGATAAAGCCCTTTACGACGCCGTCGTCATATACGACCGTGTGCTCAATGATTCCCGGCTCGTTTGCATAAAACGCCGTCAGATTCGGCACGGTCTTTTCGCCGAAATAAAACCGATCGGACCGGAAGATCGGATAAAAGTTCAGCCGGTAATTGAAGATCTCGATCTCCGCGATCCGATTGAGATCCTCCGCCCGTGCCGGACGGA
>CAMORL010000107.1 GCA_946623765.1 uncultured Clostridia bacterium | reverse complement strand
GTTCGCAACGGTGTTCGTCGTGCTCATGGCAGCAAGTATCGTGTTCATGTTCACAGGTGCAGACAGATTCGTCATGCTTTGATTCGTTCATACGACCCTCCTGATAATACAATGGTTGCTCAATTATTCAACTATCGGACGAAACAGAATACGCGATAACCGCAGCGTAAACGCATCGTCAAACCCGGCGGCATGCGCGGCGGATTTGACTCCTTGCAGTTCGCGCTGTCCGTGTTATTCGCGCAGATGATCCAGTCCGAGATCCAGGATTTTCTCGACGTGCTCGTCGGCAAGGGAATAATAGACGTTCTGCCCCTCGCGGCGGAACTTGACGAGGTTGGAAAGACGCAGCGCTTTGAGCTGATGCGAGATCGCGGATTTCGTCACGGAAAGGAGTGCGGCAAGGTCGCACACGCAGAGCTCGTGCACGCGCAGCGCCTGCAGAATGCGAACGCGCGTCCCGTCGCCGAACAGCTTGAAGAGCGCGGCAAGCTCGATCGCCTCGTCGCGCTGTATCAGCTGCGGCGCGACGGCGTCCACAACGTCCCGATGGACGGATTCACATTCGCATACCGGTAAACGATCCATAGCTTTCCTCCGATTCGGAATAGTTGAGCAACTGTTCAACTAAATAAAGTATACCACGCTTTCGGCGTTTGTCAAGGGCGGGTCCGCTTTTTTTGAAAAAACCATGACAGACGCGCTCTGATATGTTACAATAGATTGGATCCGTCGTGAGGCGGCGTTTCCGCCCTGCATCGACGGGGTAAAAAGGATTGTGCGTTTCTTTCGGACGGATACGATCCGGACGCATGAATCTGCGCCTTGGGCGCACTGGAGGACAGAGTGTTTTATTACAAACGGAAAGCACAGTACCATGAAACCGATCAGATGGGCGTGATCCATCACGCAAACTATGTGAAATGGATGGAGGAGGCGCGGGTGGCGTATCTCGACGCGCTCGGTTTCGGATACGTCGATATTGAGCGCGAGGGCGTTGTTTCGCCGGTGGTGGCGATATCGATCGACTACCGCCGTCCCGTGATGTTCTCGGACGAGACGGAGATCGGCGTGCGCATCAATCGCTACAGCACGCGGGTGCTCGAACTCGGTTACGAGATCAGAAACCTTACGCGCGGAACGCTTGCCGCGGAGGCAGTTTCCAAGCATTGCTTTTTGAAGGACGGCGCAGTCGTTTCGGTCAAAACCGCGCTGCCCGCACTTCATGCGCTGCTCTCGGCGCAGATCGAAAACGAACCGGTCAAATGAACGGAGGTATGTATGAGAACCTTTGAATGCGACTACACGGAAGGCGTGCATCCCGCGGTTTTGACGGCGCTTTCCGAAACCAACATGGTGCAGATGAGCGGCTACGGCTTCGACCCGTATACTGCGAGCGCAGCGGAAAAGATCAAAGCTGCGTGCGCCGCGCCGGACGCGACGGTGACGTTCCTTGTCGGCGGGACGCAGACGAATATGATCGTGCTCGATCTGCTGCTGCAGCCGTTTGAGGGCGTGATCTCGCCGAAGACCGGACACATCAACGTACACGAGGCGGGGGCGGTTGAGTTTACCGGACACAAGGTCCTTGCACTCCCGGAAAACGACGGCGTACTGGACGCCGATGCGCTCGAAGATTGGCTTTTGACGTTTTATGCCGACGCCACACACGAGCATATGGTACGTCCCGGCGCGGTGTATCTCACACATCCGACCGAGTACGGCACGCTCTACACGAAAGCGCAGATGGAGCGTGTGCGCGCGCTGTGCGACCGGTTTGACATGAAACTTTATGTGGACGGGGCGCGGCTCGGATATGCTTTGGGATGTCCGGAAAACGACATTACGCTTTCCGATCTTGCCGCGCTTTGCGACGCGTTTTCGATCGGCGGCACGAAGCTCGGACTGCTTTGCGGGGAGGCGGTGGTGTTTCCGAAGGAAGCGCCGAAGATGCTTATGACACAGGTGAAGCGGCACGGCGGGCTGCTTGCCAAGGGGCGCGTGCTCGGCGTACAGTTCGACGCAATGTTCACCGACGGGCTGTATGAACGGATCGGGAAGGAAGCGATCCGGCATGCAAAGCACATCCGGGAAATCCTCGTCAGGAAGGGCTACCCGCTTGCGTGGGCGTCGCCGACGAATCAGCAGTTCATTCTTCTGTCCGACGCCGAGGCGGAGAAGCTCAGGGAATTTGTCGGCTTCGATCTCTGGGGACGTGCGGACGGAACGCATTGGATCGCACGGTTCACGTCGAGCTGGTCGACGACCGACGCGGATGTGGATGAACTCGAAACTGCGCTGCCCGAAAAGGCGGCATTGAACAGATAAATACGTACGGAGGAGAATCATATGAAACGAATCACTGCAATCCTGCTGACGGGACTTCTGCTGCTGTCCACGATCGGCTGCATCCGGGTTTCGTGCAACGGGCTTTCGCTCTCTGCACCGATTCGCTATGCAAACGCGGACAAGTACACCGCGGGGAATTTCACCTATGACGAAACGAAGGTCAAAAAGGTCGAGATCGAGTGGATCTCCGGCAGCGTGACGCTTTCAAACGGCAGCGGAACGCTTTCCGTTTCCGAGAGCGGCGCGGATACGCTTCCCGCGGAAAAGCAGCTGCACTGGTGGATCGACGGCACGACGCTGAAGATCAAGTTCTGCAAATCCGGTGAAAATCTTTCGCTGACCGAGCTTGAAGACAAGAAGCTCACAGTCGAGCTCCCGGCGTCTGCCGATCTTAAACTCGACATCGCTTCGGGCACAGTGCTGGCGAAAGATGCGCTGAAGCTCGGCGAATGCAGCATCAACAGCGCGTCCGGCGGCATGGATTTCGCTTCGGTTTCGGCGGAGGAAATCGACATTGAATGCGCGTCCGGAAGCGTGGGCTTCGGCACGGTCAGCGCAGCCGGCAGCATTGAAATCGAATCTGCATCCGGCGAACTCGACATCGGGGACGTCACCGCAGAGGAAATCAGCGTGAAAAACGCGTCCGGCAGCATCCGTATCGACAGCGTCACCGCGAATGAACTGAAAATCGAAAGCGCGTCCGGCGGGATCGATATCGGGCTGAAATACGTCGCGGACACCGAGATCGACGTCGCATCCGGCAACATCCGGCTGAACGTGCTCGACAAGGAAGCGGGCGCAGTTTTCTATCTGGATCATTATCACGTATTCAGCTCGAGCGTAACGATCGACATGAAAAACAAACCGTGGACGCTCGGACGCGGTGAACAGAAAGTCACGATCGACGCGGCATCCGGCAATATCAAGGTCGACTGAACGTCCGTCCCGCAACGCCGACAGCAAGCTCTCCCGCCCGGGAGGGCTTTTTCTTTCCCGCCGGTTTCGATGCTTTGCTTTCATCTCTGCGTCCGCAAGGGAAAACCATGCGAAGCTTTTACAATTCGCCCGGCATAATGATGCTGCCGGAAAAGGCAATTCCGCCGGAGCCGCGGCAGTATGGGTATTGAATGTTGCGGTGTTCGGCGTTATAATATACATAACTGCGGGATTGCATCCTGCAAGTAAGCATTTACGGAGGGGAATATGCGAAGAAGCATGCTCTTTTTGCCGGGCAATGCGCCGAACATGATTATCAACGGCGATTCGCTCGGTGCGGACAGCATCATACTGGATCTTGAGGACGCGGTTTCGCCGGACGAGAAGGACGCGGCGCGGCTGCTGGTGCGAAACGCGATTGCGGAAATGGGATTCAAGGGTGTGGAAATCACCGTCCGCATCAACGCGATCGACACCGCATACTGGAAGGACGATCTCGACGCGATCGTGCCCTTAAAGCCCGATCTCATCATGCCGCCGAAATCCTCGAGCGCGGAGGATATGAGGACCATCGACGCATATATCGCAGAGGTCGAAGCACGCTCTTCGATTCCGGTCGGTACCATTAAGCTGATCCCGCTGATCGAAACGGCGCTCGGCGTGGAGCGCGCGTTTGAGATCGCATCCGCATGTCCGCGGGTCGCTGCGCTGTTTTTGGGCGGCGAGGATCTTACGGCGGACCTCAGATGCAAGCGCACCAAGGCGGGCAACGAGATCGACTATGCGAGAAAGCGACTCGTCTGCGCGGCGCGCGCAGCGGGCATCGACGTCTATGATACGCCGTTCACCGACGTCAACGACGACGAAGGCATTGTGACCGACGCCGAGTATGCAAAGTCCCTCGGCTTCACCGGCAAAAGCGCGATCGCGCCGCGGCACATCCGCACGATCAACGAGGTGTTCAGCCCCAGCTTTGCGGACATCGAATACGCGAAGCTCGTCTTTGAAGCGATCCGCATCGGAAAGCTCCAGGGCAAAGGCGCGGTCTCGCTTCGCGGCAAGATGATCGACAAGCCGATCGTCGAACGTGCGAGACAGACTCTGGAAGCGGCAAAACAGCTCGGACTCGGAGGGCTCGAAGATGAATAAAATCCGTCAATCCATTCGCGAGGCGATTCTCGACAGCGGCTTAAAAAGCGGCATGACCGTTTCGTTCCACCACCATCTCAGAAACGGCGACTACGTGCTGAACATGGTGATGGACGAGATCGCGGCTTTGGGCATTCGCGATCTCACGGTGAACGCAAGTTCGCTCTTTGACACGCATGCGCCTTTGAAGGAGCATATCAAAAACGGCGTGGTGACGACGATTCTGACGGACTACATGTCCGCAGGGCTCGGCAGCTTCATTTCCGCGGGCGGCATGCAAAACCCCGTACAGTTCCGTACGCACGGCGGCAGACCTGCCGACATCGAAAACGGCAGAACGCCGATCGACGTGGCGTTCATCGCCGCGCCTGCCTGCGATCCGATGGGCAATCTTTCCGGCAAGTTCGGCAAGAGCGCCTGCGGTTCTCTTGGCTATGCGATCCCCGATGCAAAGAACGCGAAGTTCGTCGTGGCGATCACCGACGAACTGCATCCCTATCCGCTTTGCGGCTGGTCGATTCCGGAAACCGACGTGGACGCGGTGGTCGTCGTCGATTCGATCGGCGATCCGAAGGGCATCGTCTCCGGCACAACGAAGATCACGCGCGATCCGGTGGGGCTTTCGATGGCGCAGACCGCGGTCGACGTCATCAGGGCGTCCGGTCTTCTCAAGGAGGGCTTCAGCTTCCAGACCGGCGCGGGCGGCGCATCTTTAGCGGCGGCAAAGTATCTCATGGACGTCATGCTGAAAGAAAAGATCCGCGGCAGCTTCGGACTCGGCGGCATCACGGGATATCTTGTCGATATGCTGAATGCGGGCTGCTTCGATGCGCTGATGGACGTGCAGTGCTTCGACCTCAAAGCGGTCGAATCCATCCGCAGCAACCCGAAACACTGCGAGATTTCCGCAACGCATTATGCTTCTCCGTTTGCGAAGAGCGCGGTCGTCGATTCGCTCGACGTTGTAATCCTCGGCGCAACGCAGCTCGACACGGACTTCAACGTCAACGTGCATACCGACTCGAACGGCTGCATCATGGGCGGTTCCGGCGGACACAGCGACACTGCGGCAGGCGCAAAGCTCTCGATGATCATCGCGCCGCTTTCGCGCGCAAGGCTGCCGATCGTCACCGACCGCGTGACCTGCGTCTCCACCCCGGGCAGCACGATCGACGTGCTCGTTACGCA
>CAMORL010000106.1 GCA_946623765.1 uncultured Clostridia bacterium | reverse complement strand
GTCAGGAAAACCATGCAAAAAGCGGCCGTAAAGCCGTCCGCGATCCCGAAAGACCCGACGCCGGTTGAATCCGTGTCAAAAACGCCGTCCGAACCGGTGCACGGCATTCCCCGCATGGCAAAAACGATCCGTCCGAAACGCCGTGAAAAAATCTGCAGAGTGCTTGCGGGAAACGACATCCGCTATCGCGGTCCGCTGTCGTACCGGCATCTGCGCATCATCGCGTGGTTTTTGTGCGCGATCGCGTTCGGCGGCACGGCTCTGGGCATCGGATACAAACTGTTCCAGAAAAACTTTTTGCCGATCGTAGGCGACATCGCAACGTACATGACGCATATGCAAATGTACACGCTGCCGCTGTTCATGCTTGCAAACTTTGCGGTTATCCTGAACGCAAAGAACGGTTATCGGCGGCTGATCATGACATACGGTCTGTTTTCCGCGCTGATCTATCTCGGACATATCGTGCTGGTCGCGCATTATGCAACGGGTATTGCCGAACTGATTCTCGGCGACCGCGCGCTTGCGGGTATTACGATCGACATGATTCTCACCACGATCAATCCGAACGGATATCTTGCCTATAACATCTTCATCGATTTGTTCCTGTACACGCTGATGATGTTCTTCCTGATGTATCGTCCGACAAAGGTATTCCGCGGCAAATGGCATATTGTATTCCGTCTGTTTGCATTCATTCCGATCCTGTACGAGATCGCGTGCTTTGTGCTGAAGATTCTTTCGGGTATCCGGGTCATAACGCTGCCGTACTATGTGTGGCCGCTGCTGACCGCAAAACCGCCGGTAATCTTTATGGTCTTCCTGTCGATTGCATTCTTCGTCAAATTCCGCGAGCGTTCGTTCCGCAAGAGCGGGTTTTCCCATCAGGAGTTCATGGCATACCAGAAGACAAACCGGAACTCCCTCGGATTCTCCGGATATATCGCTCTGATTTTCATTGTCTGGTCGCTCGTCGACTTTTTGATGATCATCGTGGTGCCGGCGGCGTTGAACGTGATTCTGAACGGGTGGCAGAGTCAGGAACAGATCGAAAGCCTTGTGCAGATCGTATACAACACAGGCGTAAGTCATGGATTGAGCCTAATCCCCCTCGCCCCGTTCGTGCTGCTGTTCTCATATACCAAGACATATAAGAGTGTCATACCGGATCTGATGATTCCGATCTGCGGCATTGCATTCGTCGCGCTGTTCACGGTCGAATTCGTTTTCGAAATGCTCCGTCTGCTGCCGAACCTGTCCTGAAAAGATTGAACCGTCGGCACCGATCCGCCGTGCAGCTTTCGGGCTGCACAGGCGGTTTGACAAATCAAGCGTTTTTCATGCCGACGCGTCGGTAAACCTCTTCCGAACGCTGTCGAGGCGACGGCTTTATCGGAATACAAAGAACCCGGCGTTGTTGAACGCCGGGTACGCAATTCTCGTCTTGCAAAACCGGTTGACGGATTTGAATGTTTCTTTCCGCGTACAGCATGCAATCTGACGAAATGCAAAAAACAGCACGGTGAAAACCGTGCTGTTTTGTGTTTTGGTCATTATGCTTCGGCGACTTCTTCGGCGTAGACGCTGACCGTCTTCTTGCCCGCGTGGCGGACCTCGAAGCGAACGACGCCGTCGATCTTCGCGAACAGCGTATCATCCTTGCCGATGCCGACGTTGGTGCCGGGATGGAAGTGCGTGCCGCGCTGGCGAACGAGGATGTTGCCTGCGAGGACGAACTGACCGTCTGCACGCTTCGGTCCGAGACGCTTGCTCTCGCTGTCTCTGCCGTTACGGGAAGAACCGACGCCCTTTTTATGTGCAAAAAGCTGCAGATTCATCTGAAACATGATCTAAACCTCCTTGTTCCGAAATTTGAGGGTTTTGGGATACGACGACTGAATGCTCCGCAGCCCTGCAATCATCGTATCAAAGACGATGGCTGCACGTTGGATTTCATCCTCCGCCGTGTCCTTCGTGAGGATGCAGGTCGTGTCGCCTTCTTCGATCGAAACGCCTGCGGAAATGTGACATACTTCCGTGATCCCGAGGATCGCCGTCTGCACGATCGCGGAAACCGCCGCGCAAACGAGGTCTTCCCCGTACTCACCCATATTCGCGTGTCCGGAAACGTGAAATCCCACGGGGGTTCCGTTTTCGCGGGTCACGGTCACGGTGATCATGGATCAGCCGATTGCGGTGATCTCAACCTTGGTGAAAGGCTGACGATGGCCGCGCTTCTTGCGGATGTTCTTCTTGGGCTTATACTTGAAGACGATAACCTTCTTGCCCTTGCCATGCTCGAGAACCTTTGCGGTTGCCTTGACGCCTTCTACGACGGGCTTGCCGACCGTAACGGTTTCGCCGTCTGCGACGAGCAGAACATCCATGGTAACTTCGGTACCGACTTCTGCGTCGAGCTTCTCAACGAGAACTTCGTCGCCGACCTGAACCTTATACTGTTTACCACCGGTCTGAATGATTGCGTACATTGCTTTGTGCTTCCTCCTTCTTCCCAGACTCGCTCAAATACGGAGGTGTCGAATTGACACACTTAAATACCGCTCCGAAGCGGCTCACCGGATGAATATACCACAGGATCTATGGATTGTCAATCGTTTTTTGCAAGATTTTCGGGACTTTTTACGGACTTTTTTCGCTCCGGCAGAAACCTGCCGAGCACCGACATCCCGTCCGCCGCGCAGACGAGCAGAAACGGCGCGATGTGAATAAGATACCGCGCGCTGCTCTCCCAGAACATCAAAAACAGCATCAGTGCGAACACCGATAGTTTCATGACCGTGAGCGCGCCGCCCTGCGGTCTGAAGAACAGTCCGACCGCCGAAAGGGTCACAAAGATAAGCAGTGTCAAATGCCGCGCCGTCAGATAGATTTTCGTCGGTCCAAACGCCGCTCCTCTTTCCCAGAAATGCGCCTGGAAGAAGCCGTTTTCCGTCGGCGCTCTTCCGATATAGTACGTTGCGTTCAGTGTGCCGTCCGCCCACGCATGCTGCATTTTCGTCACGAACAGATGCTTCACGGTTCCCGCAAAGCCGCGTTCGTTCAACAGCTCCTTCGTCTTTTTGGCAATACCCGCCTCGCGTTCCGCTATCGTTTCAAACGACGCCGTGTATTTCACTAGATCCGCTTCATAACCGCCGCTCTCCCCGAGCGACATCATAACCCAATGCGAATACGGAAACCGATATTCGTCGTAAGCGTCCTTCGTAAAGTGCATCGTTTTATCGATCCCCGTCTGAATCAAAAACGAGGACAGAACGAGCGCTGCGGTTCCGATCAGCACGAACAGCCACTTCCGTTTGAGGCGTTCGAACAGCATGACGGCGACTCCGATCGCAGCGAAGACCAATACCAAGCTCACCTTGATCTTCATTCCGACTGCCGTGGCAATCCCCATCAAGCAGAACAGAACAATGTTTCTGACGGTCTTTCCGTCCGCAAGATAGGTATACAGAAGGACCGGCAGCACGATCAGCGGCAATCCCATCGTATCCGTATAATAGATCGGCGAATAAAGCCACAGCGGCAGGTAGAACAGAAGCGAGATCCCGGCAAGAAACGCAAAGTGCGCGCCGCGCGTCTTTTTCAGGACGCAGTACGTCAGGATGACGGACGTCAGAATTGCCGAGCAGTTCAGCGCAATCGCGCATTGCTGAAACGCTTCCCCCGTCGCTTTCGGATCCATCCAGAGAACGAACTTGGAAAGCGCCGTCAGAATCAGAAGCAAAAGCTGATTGTTCGGGTAGCGGAGATAATAGGATCTTTTGATTTCCCCGCCTCCCGCCTTGGTGAACGCGTCGATCTCCAGACGGGAATAGTCCCATACTTCAACGCCGAATTTCTGCCGCAGGCGATGGGAAACGTACAGCATGCCGAAAAGCGAAAGCACGCACAGAATCGCGAACAGTTCCGTAAGCAGCGCGTCCGGAATCCGCCGGTACAGCTGCCGCCCCGTCTTCCAGAGGATCGAAAGCAAAGCAATCGCAAGCGGGGCAAGTGCAAGCGGCAGATACAGTTTGTTCTGAAGGCATTGAACGACCGTGAGCGCCGCAGCCCAGCACGCGAACGTGCCGAACGCGACTGCGAAGATTCTGAGCAATACGGATGATGCTTTTCCGGTTCCGGTCTTCATACGGTCTCCTTCTTTTGGCTTCGCCGTCGTTCGGGTCCCGTCCGTTCAGTGCAGCACGGTGCAGACGCGCTTCGCTTCCGCGACCTTTTTATCCGGCAGCGGACGAACCGTGTATTTTTCCGGATGCAGATTCTCGTTTGCGCGGACGAAGAAGCTGACGTTCTCGACCTCCGGGAACAGCGTGCCGTTGCGCTTGCAGAGCACTTCCATCGCCTCTTTGACGTCCGGATGAACCTCGATGTACATGCGGCGGATGTTCGAGCTCTTCAGGATCTGCAGCGCCTGCTTTCTGAGCTTGTTGAACACCGTATACGGCGAAAGGACCTTTCCTTCGCCTTCGCAGCACGGGCAGGTGACTTTCAGCGTGTCGCCGATGCTTCTGCCGGTCTTTTTGCGCGTCAGTTCCACGAGTCCGAGCCGCGTGAATCCGAATACGTGCGAGCGCGTATGATCGTCGTGCATCGCGTTTTTCAGCGTCTGCAGAACGAGCTGGCGGTTCGACTCCTTCTCCATGTCGATGAAGTCGATGATGACGATGCCGCCGATATCGCGCAGCCGCAGCTGCAGCGCAATCTCCGTCGCCGCCTCGCAGTTGGTCGCCGTGATCGTCTTTTCGAGGTTGTCCTTGCCGACGAACTTGCCGGTGTTGACGTCGATGACGGTCAGCGCTTCCGCGCGGTCGATGATGAGATATCCGCCGCTTTTCAGCCAGACCTTGCGAGCCAAAGCCTTGTCGATCTTGCTTTCCGCCTCGCAGCGTTCGAACAGCGCTTCGCTGTCCTTGAAGAGAATGCGTGCCTTGAGCTTCGGCGCCATGACGGACGCGATGCTGCAAAGCTCCTGATACGCGTTCCGGTCGTTGACGAACAGCCGGTCCACGTCGCGCATCAGAAGATCGCGCACGGTGCGGTACAAAAGGCTCTGTTCCTCGTGCAGCAGCTTCGGCGCTTTCTGCGTCTTCGCCTTCTTCTGAATATCGCTGTACAGCAGCTTCAGACTGTCCAGTTCTTCCTTGAACGCGTCCTTGGTGCGTCCCTCCGACGCGGTGCGCACGATCACGCCCATGCCTTCGGGCTTCAGTTCCTTGATGAGCTTGCGGAGTCTTGTGCGCTCCTCTTCCTTTTCGATGCGGCGGGAAACGCCGATATACTCCACGGTCGGCATCAGAACGAGCGACCTGCCCGCAAGCGTCAGATGCGTGGTCACTCTCGCGCCCTTCGTGCCGATCGGGTCCTTCGCCACCTGCACGACCACGCTCTGACCGGGTTTCAGCATATCGCCGATCTTGCGTGTTTCCGGGATCTTTTCGAGTTCGTCATAGGCGTCGCCGGGTGTGAACACGTCTCCCGCGTACAAGAACGCGTTCTTTTCGAGACCGATGTCAACAAACGCCGCCTGCATGCCGGGAAGGACGTTTTGCACCTTCCCGAGATAGATGTTGCCGACGAGACGTTCGCTGCCTTCCTGCTCCACATAGAGCTCGACAGGCGTCCCGTCCTCGACGA
>CAMORL010000105.1 GCA_946623765.1 uncultured Clostridia bacterium | reverse complement strand
CGATCAACATGCGCAACGAGGGCGACGCGGGCTATAAAGGCGGTCCGCGCGGCAATCTGTATGTGACGATCTCCGTGCGTTCGCATTCGCAGTTCGTCCGCCGCGGCAGCGATCTGCTGCTCAATATGAACATACCGTATACGACGGCGGTGCTCGGCGGCGAAATCGTTGTCCCCACGCTCACAGGGCAGATCAAGTACAATGTCCCGGCGGGCACACAGATCGGAACGACGTTCCGTCTCCGCGAACAGGGCATTCAGCGTCTGCAGCAGCAGGGCAAGGGCGATCTCTTTGTTACGGTCAACGTCGAGGTGCCGAAGAAGGTTTCCTCGCAGGCGCGCGAACTGCTCGAACAGCTTGCCGCGCTCGAAGGACGTCCGACCGTACAGAAGAATAAAAAACGTCCGTTAAAGGACATGTTTAAGTAACCGGCAGGCTGTTTGCGGTCGGTCGAGGTCGGGGTTCCGGGCTGCAGATGCTTCGTCTGCGCAGACGGAACGGTCCATAAGCTCGGAATCATAATACAGGGGGAATGATACAATGCCGAAGATTCTGCTGACTGTAATCGGAATCGCCATTTCGCTGCCGATCTCCATTGCGCTGATCATGTGGATGCTGCACTACAAAAAGAACCGCAGGTTTCCCAAGGGTTCTGTGTGGCTGATGCTGTTGTTCGGCGCGCTGGCGTGCGTCCCGCCGATCATCATCGGAATCATCGTCGACGCAGTCGGCGGTGGAATCGCAAACATGCTGAAGGGCGCTGACGCCGCAGCGGAGGCAGGGCAGAAACTGCCCGCAAACCTGATGCTTGCTTCCTCCGCGATCAACGCGTTTATCATGGCGGCGCTCATCGAGGAGATTCTGAAATTTGTCGGCGTCACGCTTGCCGCAAAACGCCGCGGAACGATCGAGAACCGGTTCGACGCCGTTCTATGCGGCGCGATCGTTGGGATCGGATTCCAGCTTCTCGAAGATGCGTTGTATGTGGATCCGTCGGGTTCGCTGTTCACCACGCTCATCCGTACGCTTACGCCGTTCCATTTCACGTTCGGCGCGCTCATGGGTCTGTTCTACGGCGAGGCGAGAGCAACCGGAAAGAAGGGCTTCTACGTGCTTGCAATCCTTGTGCCGTTCGCGGCGCACGGTCTTTACGACTTCGCGCAGGACCTGATCAATATCAGCGATCTGACCCTCGTTCTCTTCTTCGTGTCGATCCTTGCAATGCTCGCGCTGACGATCGTCATGATGGTGAAGATCCACAAATGGAGCAAGTCCGAAAAGATGCTCGCTCCGCTCAATCTGTACCGATAAAACCGCTTTACGCCCCGCAAAACGGGCAGGACTCCCGGAGGACGCTCCGGGAGTTTTTTCGTATCGAGACCGCACAACGTGCCGCAAAGAAAAAAGGAGCCGTCCGGGAAACTGATCGGACGGCTCGTCGTTTTTCGGATACGGTTATTCCAGCGTGAAGAACGCCTGTTCGCCGTGAACGCTGACAACATGCAGCACCGGCGTATGCTCTTTCGGCAGCGGGAGCTGAATCGGCAGTTTCGGCGCGCAGTTGGTATGCAGCGCGTGGAAGCAGGCGCCGTCCACATAGCCGGTTGCGGCGTACATCGGCGCGGAATCTTTGGACGAGAACGAGGTCTTTTTGAGCGCGACATAGCTTCTGCCGCTCTTTTGGACGATCTCCGTCGTGATGCGGCAGGGGGTCTGATCGGCGGGGTAGCGGATCGAAAGCGTGTGCGGGGTTTCCTCGGTCAGCGTCGGTTCACTGGTGATCCCGAGCTGACGCCGCCTAAGCAGCGCGCAGGCAACGGGACTCTGATCGACCGCAATGAACCGCCGTCCGAGCCTCGTCGCGGCTGCCGCGGTCGTGCCGCTGCCGGAGAACAGATCGACCACGAGATCGCCGGGTTCCGAGGATGCGGCGATAATGCGCTTCAGAAGCGCTTCCGGCTTCTGCGTCAGAAAACCGGTGCGTTCGCGATCCTTCTGCTGCAGATGCTCGATGTCGGACCAGACGTCGGAGGGGTAGATCAGGGAATCCTCATAATAGGTATAGGTCTTGCCGTTTGAACGGATGGAGAAGGCGATGCGTCCGTCCTCGTCGATATAGCGCTTCATGTGGTTGCGGCGCTCCGGACCGCGCGGCGTGCCGACCGCTTTGATGTTGAACAGGACCTTTTTCGATTTGCGATAGAAGAGGATCGTGTCATGCTTTCTCGGATAGCAGCGCGTAGCGCGTCCGCCGGAACGGTATGCCCAGATGATCTCGTTCATGAAATTGTCTTCGCCGAAGATCTCGTCGAGCAGAACCCGCGCTTTGTGCGACATGCGGTAATCCAGATGCAGATAGATCGAGCCGCGTGCATCGAGCAGCTTGTGACAGCCTATAAGGATCGTCCGAAGCCAGGCAAGGTAGCTTTCCTCATCGAGCTTGTCCTCGTACAAAACGACGGTCTGCGCCTGTTTTCCTTTGCCGATTTTCATCTTGAACGATTCGCCGGTGCGAAACGGCGGATCAAGATAGATCAGCCGAACGCAGCCTTCGAAACGCTCGATCAAAGAGTTCAGCGCGTCCTCCGCCTTTGCCAGAATAAACGATCCGTCGCCGCCCGCCGCATGTTGTTCCTCCGTACAATAAACGCGCATACCCGCCTCCGAACATCTCTGTTTGAATTCATTTATAGTATACAATATCTTGTATGAAAACACAAGCGCAAAAGCTACATCTTGTAAAGTTTTTTATACGGTTCGCATGCTGCGGGGGAGAATGAAAACTGCCGGACCGGTGTGAAACGGCGCGGTTTTATGCGTTTCCGATTGATACCGGAAACCAACGATATTTCGTGCGATTCTGCCTTGCTTATTTCAGGCGCATATGGTAAGATGTATATAGAAAATGATATACGATCCGGATTGACATGCGAAAGGAGCGCGCCATGAAAAGATTTATAAAAAAACTGATGAGCCTGTCTCTCGTCTTGCTGCTCTGCATCGGCTTATTGCCTGCGGCGGCTGCGGAAGAAGCGGATTACACCTTTACGCTTGCAAGTCCGGATTCCGTTACGGTGGATTACCGGAAGGAGTACACGACATTCGGGGTGGAACTGTCTTCGATGCCGCCGGTCGATGAATCTGCGGGACAGAGTTTCGTGCTTGTATTTACAGAAGGATCCATGACCGACGGAACGAACACGGTTCCGTATGACGTTCTTACCGTGATGGAATACGGCAATCCGTGGGAATGGCTGGTCGGCGGCGGCGTCTACGGCTGTGAAGCGGTGTTCCGGGATTTATCAGACATATCCTACTGCGCGATCAGAATTCCGGAAGGTGAATATGAGCCGGGAACCTACACGGGCATGCTGGAATATGTCAGCCGCTATTATTATCCGGATTTCTACGATTATACAGAAATGGGTCCCTTCTATATTCCGATTTCCGTGACAATTCCCGAACAATACACTGTCACGGTCGGGGAAGTGCAGCACGGGATCGTATCGGCGGACTGCAGTGAGGCGTACGCGGGCGATACCGTTGTACTGACCGCTGATCCGGAATCCGAATACTATGAGCTGTCGTCGATCTCCGCGACGTGCGGCGGAACGCCGGTTGCGCTTACGCAGAGCGCCGAGCACGACAATCAGTACAGTTTCGTTATGCCGGAGGGACCGGTCACGGTCTCCGCGGTATTCCGCAGCAAAGGCATCTGCGAGATCCGCGTGTTCGAGCGTGTGTGGGACGGCATGGATATCACCGGAACGTTCACGAAGGACGCTGAAGGGCTGTACCGCTACGATCTCAGGGTCGACGGTGAGGAATTCGACGACGAGTATAGCCTTCTGCCGTACAAACTGTACGATGTCGGGATTCTGATCGACGGATCGCCTTTCACGGAGGACGATCCCGTCAATATGCGGACGCAGAACTATTACTACATCTTCGATTCGACAGAGAATCTGCACCTCGTCGAAGGCGACGGTTATGACGGCGCTTCGGATTCGCGGCCGATGATTCTGATCGCGTCGCAAAAGGGCGTTTATCACTTCACCCTGAACGCCGACACGAAGACGCTGACGGTCACGCATACCTATGACGATCCGGACGCCGAAGCATACGCGTACGTACTCGGCTTTCAGTGGATGGACGAGATTCCGCATCCGATGGGCGATGCGCACACGGTCGCAGGCACAGAGAACGCCTTCGGCATGGGAGCGCCGATCGACGAAGAAGATATCTATGATTTCGAAGGGGAAGAGACGGTATGGCTCACAACGGACGTTCCCGGCGGCGATTTCACCGATCGGTTCCGGATCGGACGTGAGGGAAAGGTCTACGGCAGCAAAACGCTGATTCACGACGTCGGACCGGACGGATTGCTGCGCGAGCTCGGCAGCAACGGCGAAGATTGCCGGATCACGCCGGATTTCGGCGAGGCATACCGGGGCATTTACGATCTGTTTTACGGAATCGACAGTCATAAGCTGATGGTGTTCCGACGATCCGTGGAGCTGATCTACAGCTTCGACTGCCCGCATTATGAGGTATACGGAAATGTGCGTCCGACGCGCGGCACATCCGGGGACGGCATCACGATCGACCGCGAGGGAACGATCTACAGCGGCGACGAGGTCACATTGTCGACCGCGGCGTATCGCGACAACGGCAGACTTCGGTTTGCGGGCTGGTATAACGCAGAGGGGTTTGAATGGGACGAGGAGAGCGGAGAGCCGTACGGCGACTGCGTGAGCGAGAATAACGTCTATACCTTCGGACCCTATGACGACACCTCGCTCCTCGCTGTCTATACCTATACGCCGTTTGACGACGGGTACTACCTGATCGGACCGGATTGGAGCGTCGATGCGATCGACAAGTCCGAACGGTTTGCGGAGAACCCGGACGCGGAGGGCGAGTATGTGCTTTCGACGACGCTCGCGGCCGGTGGAGAAATCAAGGTTGTGCGGGTCGAAGACGGAGCGATCACAGGATGGTATCCGGACGGCATCGGAAACCAGTATTACACGGACGCCGCGTACGCCGGCGATGTGCGGATTTATTTCCGCCCGGCATACAACAGCGATTGGGCTGCATTCGGCGGTTATATCTGGATCGTTCGGGAATACGCAGTGACCGTCGAAAAACCGGCGCACGGGCACGTTGAATCGGAGACAAAACGCGCTGCCGCAGGGGAAACGGTCACGCTGAACGTATACGGCAGCGGCGGTTACGTGCTCGACACCCTTACCGTTCTCTGCGGAGACGCGGAAGTTGAAACAATCGGTGTGGATGAGTGGACCTATACCTTCGTCATGCCTGCGGGCGACGTCACGGTCACGGCAGTATTTAAGGGCGAACCCTATACAGCGACGTTTGTTCCCGATTATGAGGACGAAACAGGCCGCGTTGAACAGCAAACGGAATACCGGGCGCTGCTGACGCCGCCGGAGGATCCGGTCCGTGAAGGATATGTCTTCGGCGGTTGGTATGAACCGGACTGGAACAGAAACTGGTGGTACGACGATGAGGTCGGCTATCGCACGGAAGATTTCACGCTTGCGGAGCTGCTTGCCGACTGGAAGGGCTATGACGGAGACCGGTACATGCGCGCATGGGACTTTGAAGAAGACACCGTCAGCTTTGACGTGACGCTGTACGCAAAGTGGACAACTGCGCCCGCCGCACCGGCATTCAAGACGCAGGCGCTTACGCTGGAAGGACAGAT
>CAMORL010000104.1 GCA_946623765.1 uncultured Clostridia bacterium | reverse complement strand
GCCAAAGGACATCTCAAAGCACGGATGCAAAGGCCTTCCCCCTGATGGGAAGCCTCGGTTTCCGACCGCGGCTTTGCATGACAGGATTTTTGACAAACCGAGGACCGGTCAATTCCGACCGGTCCTTTTGCATGTCCGTTATTTTGCCTGATATTTGCGTTTCAGCGAGTTGAATCCGTCCTTGCCGAGGCTGTACGTGAGCTCGCTGCGCAGCCGCAGATACTTCGGGTCGTTTTTGTTGTAAACACGCTTGCGCTCCGCGGGCGACATTCTGCTGAGCAGCTGCTCCGCCGTGCCGTAATCCGTCTTAGGCATGTTTCTGTCTGCCGCTTCGAACACCTTTTCAAACATGGTTTTTCCCGTGCGCGCCTTTCCGCCGCCGGATCCGCGGCGTTTGTTTTCCGCGAGATAGGCTTCATACAGCTCCCGCGCCGCCTTCACCGCAAGCTCGCGCGCGTGGTTGATCTGCTCGGCGTTGAACTCGTCGACCTCGATCTTCTTGTTCTGCTGTTCCTTCATCGCGTCGTACAGATGTCCCGCAAGCTCGGACGCATAGCTGCCTTCGAGCGTATCCACGTCGCGCTGTTCGCCGCGGTACTGGCGTTCCTTCACGTCGGAAAGATACGTGCTCGCGCCCATGCCGCGCGACCACGCGTCGGCGTCGAGCTCCGCGTTGATGCGCTGCGTCTGATCGCGGCGGTTCTGAATCGCCTGTTCATAGGCGGGACGCAGCCAGTTTTTGATCGTCTCACGCAGTACGTCCTCCGAAAGCGGTGTGAACTCCACGGTTTCCGGCAGGTACTGCTTCAGCATCTCCTCAAACAGGGATTCAAAGGTGATCTCCGGTTCGGAAGCTGCGCCGGGCGACGGCTGCGATCCGCCGGGCTTGGACGGCTTCGTTCCGTCGTTCGGCTTGTCGCTGCCCGGGGTGATCGTCGGGATCGGCGGCGTCCAGGGATTGATGGGTAGTTTGATCATCGTTTTATTCTCCTTCCGTATGGTCGGCAAATGCCGATTCGAGTTCCAGGAGCTTCTGATAAAGCAGCTCCAGATTCTGGTTCAGATTGTTTTCGTTCTGCGCGACGCTGCTGTCGTATCCGTCCCGGTCGTCCGACGCGGACGGCATTCTCCCGAAATAGACCGGAAACAGCGCCTGCATGCCGGTCGGCGTATATGCCATGCGATCCCCTCCTTATCCCGGACGTCTCTGCTGATCGAACAGCAGCGTCGCCGGTGTGTCGAGCCGGAACGGTTCGCCGCCGACCGAGGAAAACGTGAGGCGGAACACGCGTCCGACGCCGCGCAGCGGGATCTCCGTCACGCCGTAGGGCACGGTGGAAAACCGCGCGGTCGTTTCATACACGCCGCCGTCCGCGTCCGCGCGGACCCGGATCCGTCCCTCTCCGCACGCCGTCAGACGCAGCAGAATCTTGTTCGTATCCTTGTGTCCGAGGTCGAGCAGCGGAGTTTTGTACACGACGTCGATCGGGTCTCCGTCATAGGTGGTGTTGCCGTCGAACACGACGAGCTTTCCGTCCCCGGTCAGCGCGTGCAGCGTGCCGTGCACGGTGCAGAGATCCGCGGCGGAAAATCCCCTCCGCAGCATGAACCGGTCCCGCAGGACGTCGTACTCGATCACGGTGTCGTTGTACGGCGCGCCGTAGCGCATGCGGATCGCGAAATACAGCATGTCGTCGCACGCGGCGACGCGCGTTCCGCCGAGATTCCCCGCGCGAAGCAGCGGTTCCAGCGCGCGAAACGCCGGGCTCTTGCGGACGGTCTGTCCGTCATAGAAGCACAGCCCGCCGTCCGTCAGGAAGAACAGCCGGTCGGCGTAGCGCACGCAGGCGGTGTGCAGCGGCTGACGGAACGAGGCGTCCACCGTTACGATCCGGTAGTTCGACGGACGGTCGCCCAAAAGCCGGTAGAGCGAATCGCGCTTGAAGATCAGAAGCTGATTCGACAGCGCAAAGAGTCCCGTGATCGGATCGTCGTCGACGCCGACGTCCACAAATCCGCCGGACACGTTTTCGCTCGCGTCGTCGGCACGCCAGTCGTCGATCGTCCGTCCGCCGCCCGGCGCCTTGCTCCAGTACAGCCTGCTCGGCGCTGCGGGGTCGCCCGCCGCGAACAGCCGTCCGAAGTACAGTTCCACATAGCTCACCGTCCGGTTCGACAGCTTCTCCTCCGTGCCGAACGTGTCGACGAACCCCGTCTCCGGGTCGAACGACAGCATCGGTTCGGACCCGCATGCGATGAGCAGCCGGTCCGACGTGCCGACGCGCGCCTTCAGAAAATCCATCTGTTCTCCCCTGACGTCGCGCGCAAACTGATACAGCGGACGCCAGATCGAGGACACGGCGTCATAGAGATACAGCATGTCCTGCGCGGCGGCGAAATACCGGTTTCCGTGCTCGGTCGCATAGACGTACATCCGTTCGTACGGCGTTTCCGCGTCGACCGTTTCCGGCATCACACGGGAAAAGCCGCCTGCCGGGCACAGCGCGCCGGAGCGCGTATCCGCGTTATAGGCTTCCGGGCTCATATCCGGCTTCAGAAGCCCTTCGGAAAGGTCCATGCGCACGCTGCCGAACGCCGGCAGCGTCGTAGTCTGATATGCCATAAGCGGCTCCTTTCTACCAGCGGTTGAAAAACCGGTAATCGGTCGGCTCGTCGAAGTCGAGCTTCAGCCTGCGCTTGCGCGTTTCGTAGACCGAAAGCGCTGCGGAGGCGTGGTTCTGTCCCTGCGCGTCGTTCGTCATCGAAAACCGCCCGACCATATACAGTACGATCAGCGGGTCGCATGCCGCCGGAAGCTCCGGTTCGTCGCTGTCGAGGACGAGCGGTTTCGGCAGATACCGGTACACGACCGTCACCGGACCGTCCGGCACGCCGGGCAGCCGAAGCGTCGACGTGTCCGCGCCGTAACAGAACGGGATGCGCATGCCGCCGCGCTCCGTGCCGAGCACCTTCCCGACCGTATACGGCAGCGCCGAAAGATCCAGCACGCCGGACTGCAGCGGCAGCGAGTCGCGCCGCCACGGGCGAAAGGTCTCCGCAAGGTCGACCACCGCTTCGTTGGCAAAGCGCAGCAGCTTCTCCTTCCACATGGGAAGCGCGGCGGTGTTTTCCGGATGATCCAGTTCCGCAAGCGCGCTTTGCGTCAATTCCGTTACCGTCAAGGCGATCACCCGATCTTTCTGCCGCCTGCGCCTGCGTACGCTTCCACGGCGCGCACGCCTTCCGGGATCTGCTTCCGGCTTTCGGCGATCACGTTTGCGATGCGCCTCGGAACCTCGACGAGCGTGTCGGTCGGGATCCGGAAGTTCACGCCGTTCAGCGCGCCTTCGAGAAACGCGCCCGTTCCCTCGGACGGGATATAGACGGTGACGGTCGCTTCCGCCGTATTTTCAGCGGATTTCTTCTTGTTTTCCATGATCATGCTCCTTTCTTCAGCGCGGGGGAAGGACGCGCCTTCCCCCGGTCCGGTTCGTTTACGCGGAGACCGTGTGCTCGATGCGCACGATCCACAGCGGGTTCAGCACCTTTGCGGTGTAGGCGGCGACCTTCGCGCCGACCGTTGCGCGCTGGTTGAGCGGATCTCCGCTGCCTTCGCTGCCGTGCGGTTTGATGATCGTTTCCATCGTGCCGGAGCCGTCGACGTCGATCACGCCGTATGCGTCCGCGCCGAAGACCAGCGTCGCATGGACGTCTCTCATACGGTGCTTCTCGTCAAACGCGCCTGCGTCGTCCGTGTAGAACGGATCGATCACCTGGAAGGTGATGGCGTCTGCGAGCGTCAGCTTGTTCTGCTCGCGGTCGTAGGACTCGATATCATACTGTTCGTCCTTGCAGTAGATCGTGCTGCCCGGCGTCGTAAGATAGCGAATCTGCTCCTCCGTCGGCGCGTTCCTGAAAATAACTGTGTTCGTCGCAGTGCTGCCGCTGCCCTGCTTCGGAAGCAGGTAGATCGTCTGGCGATAGACCTTCGCTTCCGTCGATTCGACGAACACGACGCCGAAGAGTCTGCCGATCTCGCCGGAATAGATCTGCTCCGCGTTGCTGTACTTCGAAACGTCCTGCCACAGCGGATCGCTCTGCAGATCGTAGGTCGCGTCCGGCGAACAGATGCAGACGTAGTGCGGACGGCGCACGGAACCGTCGGTTCCGGTCGTGAACATGCGCGCCTTGTTCTTCTTCAGGGTGCGGACCGCTTTGCGGATCTCGGCAACCGTCAGGGTCGCCGTATCGTCGAGTTCTTCGCGGACCGTTTTCCCGTTCGCATACTGCACGTTGGTCGTGGCGCACATCGCATCGCGCGTGACCCATTCGATCACGGTGCCGAGCTGCTCGCCCAAAAGCTCTGCGGAATCCGCGAGCACCTCGTCATAGGCGGTGAGATCCAGCAGATCGCTGACCTCGACGTACGCGCCGTACTGGCTGACCTCCGCCTCGACGTTGGACTGCGAAAGCGTCTGTCCGGCGGGCGTTACGCCCTCCACGAGCGTCAGCGCGTCGACGTCGGGCGTAAAGAGGTTGTACTTGCGGAACTCCACGCGCTTGCCGCCGTGACGCGGAATGCTGCGCTTCTGTCCGAAGTTCGCGTGAACCAGGCGCGTCTTTGCGGTCTCCAGCAGCTTCTTATCGTAGAACTGCTTGTTGAAGTAGGTGTTGTTTACGGTGTTCAGAGTGGTATTCGTATTCATGGGTTCTCCTTTCAGATATGGACTCGTTTGCCGTTATGCGCGGCGTTCTTGTACTGCTGCTCCAATGCCGAGAACGCTTCTCTCGACATGGACATGTAATCCGGCGCGGGCGCGACTGCGCGGTCGGTGCGCTGGCTCTTCGGGAGCGCTTTGCGGCTTCTCGCCTGCTCGCTCATGCGGGTCTTGACGTTCTCCTCCGCCTCTTCGGCGCGTTTTTCCGCAGCGTAGATGCGCACCGCAGCCTTCGGTTCGAATTCCTGCAAAAGGGCAGCGAACGCGGAATCCCGCACCGCCGCGAGCAGGTCAAAGTCCTCGGGCAGCTCGCCGTTCTGTTCCATCTCCGCAAGCTCGTTCGCCGCGTCGATGAACGGGTTTTCCTCTTCCGCTTCGATCGGTTCGATCGCTTCGGGTTCCGGTTTCTTCTTATTAAAGATCATAGATTACCTCCGAATCGTTTCTTTTGGGTTCGTTCGGGAAACAGCGGTTCGATTTCCGCCGCCGCTTCCCGCATGCTCTTCTGTACCTGTTCCTTTCCCTCGAATACCATGAGGGAAACCGCCTGTTCCTTGGTGATCGCGCCGAGGCTCAGAAGGTTCATCATCAGTTCGTTCTGCGCCGCCGCGGCAAACCGGCTGCGCCGCACCGCCTTGATCGAGATCAGAAACTCGACCGGAAGCAGCACGCCGCCCGGCGCGCTCTTGCGGAGCACGTCGCTGTCGAAGAAAACCTCCTTCGGCTCGCCGTCGACGGTGATCGTCACCGGACGGAGGAAGCAGTTGAACTCGCGCTCCGTCTCGATCTCGAGCCGCACCGCGTCGCGGAACGCCTCGTGGAGCTGGTCGGTCGCCATCCGCGCGCGCTTGGTGCTCATCTCCTGCAGCGCCTCGATCGCCCGCGCCGCGGTCACGCCGCCCGGCGCCGCCCCGCGGGAGGAATCGTTTGCGCCGCTCTCCTCCTTGATGTCCTGCCGGATCGACCGGATGTAGGAGAGCAGGTAGTTCGGCAGCGGCGCGGTCGTCATCCACGTCACGCCGTTCAGGTTTTCGCCGGTATGCACGTCCTTCGACCAGTCC
>CAMORL010000103.1 GCA_946623765.1 uncultured Clostridia bacterium | reverse complement strand
AGGATCTCGTCGATCACCTTGAAATCGATGGTGTTGGCCATGGTTCCTCCTTGTTTTCCTTTCGTTTTTCTATCTGAATTAAAAATAGCTGACCTTGACGCGTTTGCCCATATCTTTGAGACATCCGGAAAGCTCTTCCACGATGTTCATTTTGATGTTGAAGTTGATGGGCAGATCCGGGTTCTGATGCGCCGGGTTCATCGCCCGACCCACGTAAAAGTTGATGTCCGTCGCTTCTTCAAACAGCAGGCGGCAGATCTCGGATGCGCCGTCGTGTCCGTACCCCCAGTTGGTGTATTCCCTGTTCTCGGAAAGGTAGTCCTTTGCATAGGTGAGCACCTTGCTCATGGTGACGACGCCCTCTGTCACAAGGTCCACGCCCTCGATCGTCGCCGTCGGCGGCACGCCGCTTGCAAGATCATAATTCAGCTGCACCGTGACCGGCTTATGCAGCCATTTTGCCGCGATCGAAGAGGTCGTTCCGCCGCAAATGATATGCTTTCCTTCCTTTGAGAAAAACAGGCTCATCATGCGGTTGCAGTCGTCGGCGTTTGCAGGCGGTCCGAACAGGATGTTCATCGGCTCGCGCCGACGGATGCGCACCACGCATGCGGTGGCGTCGTCGCCCGGTTCTCCGCCGTACAGCTTGTTGCATTCGTCCACCAGCATCGTGGAAAGCACCTTTGCGGTGTATCCCGCAACCGAGATGGTCTCCATAAACGACGCAATATCGTCTCGCTGCCAGCCGAAGTTGTACACACCGCCCAGTCCCGCATGCGGACACCCGTCGCTCATGGCGACGAACAGATCGTTTTCCTTGAGGCGCATGTGCGTGCGATAGATCTTCTTTCCGCCGATGTTCGTTTCGGTCATCGGATAGTCCGTGATCTTGTCGTCGCGGAGAAAAATGACCATCGGATTGTCGTACTGGATCAGTTCAACCGTCTCGTTTCCGATCAGATGAATGATTGTGAACGTCGAGTACGCAACGCCGCGCACCGAACAAACCGGCAGCGTTGCGGCGATCGTCGACACGCAGTCCTCCACGGAAAGCCCCTCTGACATCATCGTGGAAATGATCTTCGAGGTCAGCGTCGAGAGAATACTTGCCTTGACGCCGCTGCCGAGTCCGTCTGCCAGAACGATCACGGTCGATCCGTCTTCGCGCTCCACGATGTCGACGTGGTCTCCGCACAGCTGCTCGCCCGCGTGATTGATGCTTTTGTAGCCGATATCAGCGCAAAGGTCATTCATGGACGATCGTCTCCTTCAGTCGGGTCAGCGCGATCTTGGTCTCTGCCGCGGTTTCTCCGAGCAGCGATGCGATCTCCTGAACGATGCGCATCTGCTTGTCAACCACGTTGTCGGCGATCTCAACCGTTTCACGGCTGATCTCCTCCTTCTTGCTGCGTTCTTCCTCCTCGCGGGTGACGTCGCGCATGATGCACAGAAGTCCGCGCTTATCGCCGGTCGGAACGATCGTCTGCTGCACAAAGCGCTTGTATTCCGCAAGGTAGACCGGTTTATTGTAAATGCCTCTGCCCTTGGTCTGAACCTCCAAAAACGCAGCCGGATCCATAATGCGGATGACGTTGTCTCCGAGAATATCGGAGGAATACCTCAGATGCATCAGCTCCATCGCCGCTGCGTTGATCTGCTGCACTTCCATGCGGTCGTTGACGACCACGATCGCGTTCGGCGAATTGTTGACGATCGCATCGGAAAAGCTCTCCGCTTTTTCTTTCAGGAACGGCAGACACATCGAAATGTCCGCTTTGCCCTGATAGATCGCGATCGCCTTGTCGCGGCAGGTGTTGTAGCCGCAGGTGCCGCAGTTCAGTTCGTCTTCGGGCTTGAACTTGCCCATCTGGTGCAGAATTTCCCGGATCTCATATTCGACCGGAATCGTGTTGTTTCTTTCGATCGGCATGAAGCCGCGGCGAATGCGGATGGCATCCGGCTGATCGACGATAAAATCCTTCTTTCCGGCAAACGCCGAAACCGCCATATAGTCGCGCACAGGGCTTCTGTGGTACTTTTCCATAACGGGACCGCTGATGCAGCTTCCCGCACATGCCGACATTTCGATAAAGCACTTGTGGATATTGCCTCGCTCTATGTCGTCGAGCGCCATCATGCAGTTTTCCACACCGTCGATTGCAAGATATGTATAGTCCTTTGCATCCATATCCATCGTCTTCAGGATGCCGCCCGTCGTGGGGAAGAATCTCGCCTTGCTGTGCTCGTCCGCTTCCACGCGCGCTTCAAGCGTGATGTTCTCACGCTTGAGCCAGTTTGTGAGTTCCTCAAAGGTCAGAACCGCGTCCACGATGTCCTTGAACTGCGCGCCTTCGTCCTTTTTTGCAACGCACGGTCCGATGAAAACCGTTTTCGCATTCGGGACGCGCCGCTTGATGTCGCTGCAATGCGCCAGCATCGGCGATTGTACGTCCGCCAGATACGGCAGTTCCTTCGGATAATATTTCTGAATCAGCAGATTGACGGAATGACAGCACGACGAAATGATGATATCGCGCTGATCCTCGCGCAGCATCCGGTCGTACTCGCGCTTGACGATTGTTGCGCCGATCGCCGTTTCCTCGACGTCCGTAAACCCGAGTTTTTTCAGCGCTTCCCGCATGGATTCGATGCCGACACCGTCATAGTTGGCGATAAAGGACGGTGCAAGACTGACGTACACCGGGTCGCCGCTCTGCAGCAGAACGCGTACCTTTTCGGTATCGTCCACGATCTCCTTGGCGCCCTGCGGACACACGACGAAGCAATGTCCGCATAAAATGCACTCGTTCGAGATGATGTTCGCCTGTCCCGCGGAAAAGCGGATCGACTTTACGGGACAGTGGCGAATACATTTGTAGCAGTTTTTACAATTGGATTTCTTAAGTCGCAGACAATCGGCCATAACGTTTATCCTTTCTTACTGTATCCGGGACATGATATTTTGTTCAAAAAACGAGTCGAACCCTTCCGGCGTGATTCCGATAAACTCATCGTCGTCCACCTTGATTGTGACGCCGGTACGGTTGCATTTGCCACAGCAAAAGCTCCCTGAGAGAATGATCTCGTCTTCCAGCTTCCGCTCTTTGATGAGCTGCTGCAGCCGTTCCACAATGCGCTCGGATCCTTTCAGATGACAGGATGAGCCCACACAAACCGTTACCATGATCATACCTTTACCCTCGATTCTATTTCCGTTCTGAAAAATTCTTCCGTGTTTTCGGGTCGGATGGAAAATCGGTTTCCGTCCACCGTCACGCAGATCCCTCTGCTGCATTGCCCCATGCAAAACCGTCCTTCGAGCTCGACGGCGTCGTCCAGTTTCTTCTCCTCGATCAGCCGCTGCAGCTGTTCCACCACATAGCGCGATCCGTTCAGATGACATGCGGATCCGATGCAAACCGCAACCTTCATTTTTCTCTCTCCCTCCGATCTGCCGTTTCGATATAAGACAGCAGGAGCGCGCGTTTGCGCTCGTTTGATTCTCTGTAGTGCGCGGCGGCTCCAAGGGGAATCCACTGCTCAAACAATGCCGCATCGACGCCTTTCAACGACACGAACCGTTCCCGATAGAGCTCCGCTTCCTTGTCGAATCCGTCGAGCTGCATCAAAAGGTACGCCCATGCGCCGTCCGCTTCGCCCGATCCCTGCATTGCATGCTTCCAGTCGAGGGCGAACGCCTTTCCGCCTGCGGATTCCATCGCGTTCGAAAGTGCAAATTCTCCGTGACAGACCTCGTGTCCGCGCGGAAGCGTTTGCAGCCGCGCCGAAAGGCGCCGGATCAGATCGGACGGAAGACCGGACGCTTCGATCCGCTGCGCCGCAAGGTCGTTGACCTGCGGCAGCGCGGCGCATCGCTTTTCATGGATCGTCCGCTGAAGCGCCGTCCATCTTGACAGCAGGGCGTCCGTCTTCAGCGGGGATTCGGTCAGCATGCGCAGGAACGTTTTCCCGGCAATGTAATCCATGATCATCGCCCAACGGTTATCCACCGTCGTAATCTGCCGAAACTGCGGGACCGGAAGCCCCAACTCCTCGGCCAGCGTGAGATTCATTCCCTCGTTCAGGATCGACGATTTCGGATAGGACGCCCGATATACCTTGACCGCGTTGCCGCCGTCGCGAAACACGGTCGTCCGGTTGCTTACCGAGATGATCCGATCAAGCATCATCGCACACCTCCGAAATCGTATTTGACTCGCTTGCGCAGTGCACCAGATGCGCAAGCGACAGCGCGAGGTTTTCCTGCCGCAGGATCACGTTTTTCGGAATGCGGAGGCGGCATGGTGCAAAGTTCCAGATCGCCGTAATGCCGTTTTCCGTCATCAGATCGCATACCGCCTGCGCAGCCGGACCCGGAACCGTGATGATTCCGATGGAGATGCCGTGCTGTCTGCAAAAATCCGGAAGCAGTTCCATCGGATAGACGGGACAGTCCTCGCTTTCCGCGTTCTGCTTGTTCGGATCGGCGTCAAACCCTGCCGCGATGCAATATCCGTACTGACGGAAGCCGCGGTAGTTCATCAGCGCGCGCCCCAGTTTTCCCGTTCCGACGATGATCGCCGGCGTGTTTTTTGAAACGTTCAGCGCCGTTTCGAGATCGGCAATCAGCGCGCCCCTCGGGTAGCCGATCTTCGGGCGTCCCTCGCTGCAAACGAGATTCAGATCCCTTCGCACCAGAACTTCGCCGTAACCGAGCGCATGCGCGATCGATCCGGCGGATACAGTCGGACTTTCGCCGGAGCGCAAATACTCCAGATAGGAAGGCAAGCGTCCGAGCGTCGCCCTTGTAATGCTTCTTTTCTCCATCGGCATTGCTCCCTTCGTCAAAGCGTTACTCTCTGAAATGCGCCGCCGCACCTGCGCCGGTACAGCTTCAGCCGGTGTTCGGCTTTGCGCACGATGACCGGCGTTTGCAGCGTTTCCGCCGTTTCTCCGTCAATGATGATCTGTGCCCGCCCGTTTCGTTCCCGCACGCCGATCACATGACTGTCGCGCAGAACCGTCGGATGCGAATCCCCGGCGTGCGCACAGATCGGCGTCAGGAGCAGGATCGGAGCGTCCGGTTCCGAGACCGGTCCGCCTGCCGACAGGTTGTACGCGGTCGAACCCGTCGGCGAGGATATGATCAATCCGTCGCCGCGGACATGCAGCGCTTCCGTTCCGTCGATGTCCGCGAACAGCTCCGCGGTTTCGCCGAATCGCATTTTTGCAAATACGACGTCGTTGAACGCATATCGCACGTTTTTTCCGGATATGCACTCCAAAACCGTCCGCTCGGTCGGCTCGCACGCGCTAAGCAGTTCGTCAAAACGGTCGATCTCGCCGAGGTCCATTGCGCAAAGATAGCCGAGTCTTCCGCTGTTAATGCCGAGAAGCGGCTTCTGAAGGCGCAGCGCCGTTTGCGCTGCCCGAAGGACGGAACCGTCCCCGCCGAGCGAAACGACAAGATCGTATTCATCCGAAATAAGCGGTGTACCGTTCATATCATCGGACTTGACTGCATTTATGCACAATGTGCAGGCATGACCGCGGGCCTCCAGCGCATCACGGCATTGGATTGCCTGTTGCGCCTGGCGGCCCGTGTATTGATTGGGATAAAGCAGAATGTTCACTTGATTCCGTGTCAGCGCGCGGACAGTGCTTCGTCGATCGCCTTTGCCGCAACCTTGCCGGCGCCCATCGCCGAGATGACCGTTGCCGCGCCGGTGACCGCGTCACCGCCCGCATAAACCCGTTCGCGCGAGGTCAAACCGTCCTCGTTGACGATGATCCCGCCGTGGCTGTTGACTTCGAGTCCTTCGGTTGTGTTCTTGATCAGCGGGTTCGG
>CAMORL010000102.1 GCA_946623765.1 uncultured Clostridia bacterium | reverse complement strand
CCCGGCGGGATCTTTACCGCATACGAGCTGATGAAGCTGAAGCCGGAATACCGGGTTGCGGTATTCGAGGCGGGCAATCCCCTGGAAAAGCGCAAGTGCCCGATCGACGGGGAGAAGATCACGGCTTGCGTGCATTGCCGTACCTGCGCGATCATGAACGGGTTCGGCGGCGCGGGCGCGTTTTCCGACGGCAAATACAATATCACCAACGAGTTCGGCGGCAGTCTGCACGAGTACATCGGAAAAACGAAGGCGACCGAGCTCATGGAATACGTCGATTCGATCAATATGGCGTACGGCGGCGCGGGAACGAAACTCTATTCCACCGCAAATTCGCACATCAAAAAGCTCTGTCTCGAGAACAAGCTGCATCTTCTGGAAGCGTCGGTGCGTCATCTCGGCACGGATAAGAATTACGTCGTGCTTGAAAATCTGTTCGCGCTTTTGAAGGAGAAGGTCGACTTTTTCTTCAACGCGCCGGTGACCGCCGTCGAAAAGCGCGACGACGGCTTTGCGGTGTTTGCCAAGGATCAGGAATACACCTGCAGTCAGTGCGTGATCTCGGTCGGCAGAAGCGGTTCGAAATGGATGGAAAGCGTGTGCAAAGCGCTCGACATCGAAACAAAGAGCAACCGCGTCGACATCGGCGTACGCGTCGAGCTTCCCGCGGAGATCTTTTCGCATCTCACCGACGAACTCTATGAGAGCAAGATCGTCTACCGCACCGAAAAATACGGCGATCTCGTCCGCACGTTCTGCATGAATCCGCACGGCGCGGTCGTCACCGAAAACACCAACGGCATTGTGACCGTCAACGGACACAGCTATGAGGACCCCGCCCTGCATACGCCGAACACGAACTTTGCGCTTTTGGTTTCAAAGCGTTTTACCGAGCCGTTCAACGACAGCACGGCGTACGCGGAAAATATCGCAAAGCTAAGCAACATGCTCGGCGGCGGCGTGATGCTGCAGAAGTTCGGCGACCTCATTGCGGGACGGCGCTCCACCGAGAAGCGCATTGCGGAGAGCTTCACGATTCCGACGCTTGCGGCGACGCCCGGCGACCTTTCGCTCGTCATGCCGAAGCGGATCTTAGACGGCATCATCGAAATGATCTATGCGCTGGATGCGATCGCGCCGGGCACGGCGAACGACGACACGCTGCTGTACGGCGTCGAGGTCAAGTTCTACAACATGCACGTGGAGCTGAGTGAAAACCTCGAAACGAAGCACAAGGGGCTCTACGTGATCGGCGACGGCAGCGGCGTCACGCACTCGCTTTCGCACGCCTCGGCAAGCGGCGTCTATGTCGCGCGCAAAATCGCGGAGCGCGCATAACTGCCTATGGAACAAACCATCGACGCGCTTTTGGAAGCGCCGTACCGGATCATCGACATCCTGCCGGAACGCGTCAACGCGAACAGCCCCGGCAATTACTTTGCAGTCGAGCGGTATTACCGCACGGAACCGCAGCGGTCCGCCGTTGCGCAGAAGAAGATCAACCTTGTTCTGAAGCTGAACTGCTATCTCGGCGTTTCGCTCGATGAAGAGACGGAAATGAACCCCGCGCCGGAACGGATCGCCGAAGCGATCCGGACGCGGTATGTCTGCATCCGGACCCGGGACAGCCTGATCGTGTCCGATCCGGACGATACCTACCTCACCGTGTACAACCCGGACGAGGCGCTTCTGCTGCTCCTTCGCACGCTTGCCGCAAGCGAGGGACTGTATCTCTGGCGCCGGACGGAATAACCCGCGCAGAATCACAAAGAGCTGTTCAGAACCGCAAAAGCGGCTGAACGGCTCTTTTTGCAATGTGCCTTCGGGAAGGCATGGCAATCTGCGGGGAACTGTGGTAGAATAAACTGTCGCGGAAAACCTGCGGCGAAACCCATTAAAAAACAGATGCCGGGAGGAAAAGCCATGATCGTACTGAATGTGACCTACAAATGCAAGCCCGATCTCAGGGAGGAATTTCTGGAAGCGATTCAAAGGGATGGCATCGACGAAGCGAGCCGCGCGGAAGCGGGCAACCTCAAATACGCGTATTACCTGCCGTATGACGACAACGGCGATCTGCTGCTGCTGGAGAAGTGGGAGGACGCGGATGCGCTTCGCTCGCACGGACAGACCGCGCACCTGAAGCGGCTTTCCGAACTCAAGAAACAGTATGTGAACGAAACGGTCATCGAGCGCTTCGAGGCATAAGGAGGCGTCCGCATGTTTCGGGAACTGGTTCGCAAAAAACAGGCGCTTTCAAAAGAGACCTGCATCGCGATTCTGAAAAGCGAGCCGCGCGGCGTGCTGTCCGTGCTCGGCGACGACGGCTATCCGTACGGCATGCCGATGAATCACTACTATTCGGAAGCGGACGGCAAGCTGTATTTTCACGGCGGCAAAACGGGGCATAAGATCGATGCTTTGAAGCGGTGCAGCAAGGCGTCGTTCTGCGTGTACGACGAGGGGTTTGTGCGCGAGGGCGAATGGGCGAAGAACATCCGTTCGGTCATCGTGTTCGGACGGGTCGATCTGATCGAGGATCCGGAAACGACCTGCCGCATCGCGGCTGCGCTTTCGCGGAAGTTCACCGACGACGAAGCCTATATCGCACATGAGATCGAAGCGTTCGGCGCAAAGACGCTGCTGTTTTCGCTGACGCCGGAGCACATGACCGGAAAGCTTGTCAACGAACGGTGAGTCTCAAGAAGCCCTTATATCACCGGCACACGGTATTCGGTTTTTGAAGGAGAGAAAGATGCAGATTTTTACATTCGGCGATCCGGCGTCGAAACGGATCCTGATACAGCCGGTCGATGATCACGACCTTGCCGTGATCGAAAGCGAGGTCGCCGCAATCCGAAAAACCGCGCCGGACTTCTGTCTGCTTGCGGTCAGAGTCGGCGACTGGAACGCGGATCTTTCGCCGTGGGAAGCGCCGCCGGTGTTCGGAACCGAAGGCTTTTCGGGCGGCGCGGCTGCGTTTTTGCAGGAAATTCTGAAGCTGTGTTCCGATCCGGCAAAAACGTACTGCATCGGCGGGTATTCGCTTGCGGGACTGTTTGCGCTGTGGGCGGCGTATCGGACGGACGTGTTCTGCGGGGTTGCGGCGGCGTCCCCGTCCCTGTGGTTTCCGGGTTTTTCGGACTACATGAAAACGCATGCGATCCGAACGCGGCGCGTCTATCTGAGCCTCGGCGACCGCGAGGAACGAACCCGCAATCCCGTAATGGCAACGGTCGGCGCAAAGATCCGGGAAGCGCATGCGCTTCTCAAAGCAGCCGGTACGGACTGCGTGCTCGAATGGAATCCCGGCAATCATTTCAAAGACCCGGATCTGAGAACCGCAAAGGCGTTTTCCCGGATCCTGAACCGGTAAACGCGGCGGAAAAAATCCGCCGCGTCTTTTGCTGCATCAACGGTATCGATCGGTGCTTCCGGACGGTTTTATCAGGAAAAAAGCTGTCCGGGGAGCACCAGTTTTTCTTTCTTCGGGAAGGACGCGTCGAACCGTTCCGCTTCGTCCGGGTCCACATAATAGCCCGCGGGCGTCTGATAGACGCCGGTGACGGTTTCGAGACAGCCCGGAATCAGCTCCTTGCAGAGGAAGAACGAATCGTCCTCGCCCTCTTCGAGATCGTGGTAGCGAATGCCGAAGCTTCGCGCGAAGTCAAAGCCGGATTTGCCGTAAAATCCGATGTTTCCCTCAAAGAGCACCGCGGAAAAGCCGAGCGCTTTTGCCTTTTCGAGCGAGTAATCGAGCAGCTTTTTGCCGTATCCCTGCCGCTTTAATTCGGGCGTGATGCCGATCGGTCCCATCGTGAGGACCTCGATCTGTCTGCCGTCGTCGGCGTCGATGCGCGTCTTCATAAACATGTTCTGCCCGATAAGCCTGCCGTCCAGTTCCATCACAAAATCAAGTTCTTTGACAAACGCCGGATCGTCGCGCAAAACGTGAATGACGTAATGCTCGAGACAGCCGGGGCGGTAGACGTTCCAGAAGGCTTCTCGTACGAGGTTTTCAACCGCGCGGAAGTCTTTTTCGGTTTCATTGCGAATAATGATTCTGTTTGTTTGCATAGCGGATCCCCTGTTTTTTACGGCGGGGAGTCAGTCGCCCTTGTGCACAACGACCTGCGGGAACGGGATTTCGATTCCTTTTTCGGCAAACAGCACGCGGAGATCGCGCGCCAGAAGACGCTTGGCGACAAAGAAATCCTCCTCTCTGCACGAAACGGCAAACCGGAGACACACGCCGCTTTCACCGAGGTTCTCAACGCCCAGGTAATCAGGCGCGGCAAGGTACTGGTCGTGCTCTTCAAACATGCGGTTAAGCTCCGGCGGGAGCATTTTTTCGAGCGCCTTCAAATCGGTGTCATACGCAACGTCGACCTCACAGATCGCGAGCGAAGTGTTGCGGGAGCGGTTCTGGAGGTTCCGGATGTCGGAGTTGTTGACGATCTTCAGGTTGCCTCCGGCGTCTTCGAGGACGGTAGTACGAACGCCGATGCTGCGGACGACGCCGCGGAAATCATCGAGCACGATGATATCGCCGATGCCGTATTGCCCTTCAAAGATGATGAAAAAGCCGGTGATGATGTCCTCGATGAGACTCTGCGCGCCGAACCCGAGCGCGAGACCGATGATTCCCACACCGGCGAAGACCGCAGTCATGTTGACGCCGAGGATGCCCAGTCCCCAGATGACCGCAACGATCACGGCGGCGTATTTCAGAAGTCCTTTGAAAAGCGTCGTGACCGACGCTGCGCGATTGCTTCGCTTTCCGAGCAGATCGAGCACACAGCGAAGCACGATATAGATGAGGAAAACGATGCAGACAGCGAGCAGAACGTTCAGAAGCCGTGTCGCCGATACGTCGATGTCGCCGTTGATCAGGAAGTGTTCCTTCGTGATCTCCTGAAACTCCTTCGCTTTTTCCGGCTTCAGAATCCATTGCGGATTCAGCAGCAGAACAATGAGGATGATTGCGACCGCGGCTCCGATGACAGTGCCGATGCCCCTGCGTCTTTGTTTTTTAGCCGTTTTAGCCGATGTTGAACGTTTCAATTGTATAACCCTCCCAATCATCATAATACAAGGCGATATCGTATTTATACTGTCCCGGCGGCAGGACATCCGTCAGAACGAAAATGTAACTGACGGTGTCGCCGTTTTGTTCCACTGTCGGCGCAGGCAGCGGCACATATTCCTCGTTGTCGTCATCGATCACGCGGAAGACGGAATAATATGCGTTGTTGAGGTCGATCGCGCTCAGATCGACCAGATTGCCGTCGATCGTGAATGTCAACGTCAGGATGGATCCATCCGCCGTGTTCGTGACGTTTGCACCGGATGCGGTGACAAAGGTGCCGCTGTATACGAACATCTCCGGCGATTCAATCCGGTCGGAGCCGCCGTCCGGGTAGGTGTAGTCGATAACGATCTTGATATTTGCTGCGGCGCCGGACGCAGTGCCGCGGTCGAGGAAGTAATAGAGATCGTCGGACATCCACTCGTCCTGATCGTCCGGGACATAGGTCACCGTCTCGCCGGTGGACGCAAAGTCGCCGCTTTCGTCACTGTACAGCGTCGCTGTCGCCGTTCCGCCCTTCAGATCATGGAGATCGAGCAGGAACGCAACCCGGTATTCGCCGTTTGACGGGAAATCGTCGTAATAATGCACCGGGGCACACTCCACAAAATTCGGCTTGACGTGTGTGTCCGGCGTGGGCGCCGGCGTGGGTGTGGGTGTCGGCGTAGGCGTAGGTGTCGGCGTAGGCGTCGGCGTGGGTGTGGGTGTGGGCGTCGGCGTAGGCGTCGGCGTCGGTGTGGGCGTCGGTGCCGGCGCTGCCGTGATCGTCAGGTTG
>CAMORL010000101.1 GCA_946623765.1 uncultured Clostridia bacterium | reverse complement strand
ATGTTCAGCACGTTCGGAACGGGTGCGGAGGTCTCATTGTCGATCCAAATGAACTTGACGTCCGGGAACTCCGGCGCGACGGTCTCGATATCGTAGAATTCCCAGCCGACGCATACGACGATGTCCGACTGCTCCGCCGCATTCTGCATACGCACGGTGTGGTTCTCGTTGTTGCATTCCACGAACTTGACGTCGATCGCGTTGCCGTAATCCTTCATCAGGCGCTCGCCGCCTTCTTTCGAAGAATCATAGAACGAACGATCGCCGAAGGTACCGGCGACAACGATGGTCACGGTGACCTTTTTATCGCTCGCCATCGGTTCGGGCGTTGCCTGCGTCTCGGTTCCCGCTTCCTGTGCGGGTTTATCCGATTTGTTGCATGCCGCAAAGCAGCCGACCAGCAACAGCATTGCCATCATAACAGCAAAAAACTTTTTCATTTCTTTTCCCTCCTGAAAATTGCCCGATTGGGGTCGATATAAGTATAATACGAAACCACAGCTTTTTCAACCCGCATTTTTCGGGATTCGCACATGGATCGTCCGTCCGCTGCGCAAACTAAGCAAAACGAAAGGAGGTTCAGCAATGGAACGAAACGATCAGCAAATCGGCTGTGAAGTCATGAGCTGCCGGTATAACGAACAGGGCAGACACTGCGCGCTGAGAAGCATTTGCGTCCGTCCCGCCGCAAACTGCGCGTCCGGTCGGGAAAACGAAAGCCTCTGCGGTTCCTACGAACACCGAAACTGAACGGGAGCTATGTCCCGTCTGCCGCCGCGGACCTTAAACGTCTGCGGCGGCTGTTTGATTTCCGACAATCCCGAAACGGAAAACGAGCCGGATTCCGGCTCGCTGTTTATCCGCATCCGGTCTGATCCGGCTTACTCCTCCGTGTGCTCTGTTTGCGGCGTCTTGTCTTGCTTGCGTTTTGATTCCAGCCAGGGCATAAAATACTCTTTGTAAAGCATGTCCAGGATCGCAATGACGGGAATCGCAAGGAGGATTCCGACAATCCCGAACATTCTGCCGCCGACAATGACACCGATCAAAACCCACAAACCGGGAACGCCCAAAGAATCCGCGAACAGCTTGGGCTTGATCAGATATGCGTCGATGCACTGCAGTACGATCGTGAAGACCAGAAACGCAAGCGCATACCACGGCTTTACCAACACGAGTACGAACCCGCCGATCCCCGCGCCGATTACCGGTCCGAAAGTCGGAATCAAGTTGGCGACCGCGACCACAAAGGAGACGAGTCCGACGTACGGCATGCCGAATATCGTCATAAAGATTGCATTCACGATCCCGATGATCACGCTGTCGAGCAGATTGTACGCGATATAGCGATTGAAGATCTTGTGGCTTTTCGCAAAGAAATCCTTGAGCTTTTCATATCTGCGGTCTCCGACGGATGCTCTGAGCAGCCGTTTCCCGCCTTCCTTTAACCTGCGTTTGGAACCGAGCAGATAGATCGACAGCAAAAACGCAATCAGGAACAGCAGCACGCCTTTTCCCGCGCTGACCGACATCGTAAGGATCGTATTGAGATTGTTTTTGATGTAATCCGTAGCCGTGTGCAGAATCGCTTCGGAGGAACTGATGATGCTGTCCAGATTCAGCATCGAAGCGGAAACCCCGATCCGGTTGAGTATGTCGTTGACCGACGACGTGTATTCGTCCAGATTTGCGACGAACACTTGAATGCTCTCAATCAGCTGCGGAATCAGAATCAGCATCAGCAGCGCGAGAAGCAGGATGACCGTGATGAACGCAAGTACGGTGGACGCCGTTTCGCGGTGTCCTTCCTTCTTGATCCGGCGAAACAGGCTGCGGCTGTACAGCTTCGACAGCGGATTGATCAGATATGCAATCACACAGCCGAGGATCACCGGTCTGAAATACCCCAGGAATGTACTGATCCCGGTTCGGACGCCCGACAGATGCGTCAATACGACATACAGTATGACAGCGATGCATGCGGCGACCGCGTAATTGAACCATGGTTTTTCCTTCAAGCGTTTCATCGAACCGCCTCCTTCATACCTTTCCGTTTCCGATTATACATCCGTTGCCGCCTTCCCCGCAAGATGTGATTCTCGGCTTCGTCGATCTTTCCGTGATTTTTCCGCAGAGCAAAGATACGGTCCGGATCGTTGCAATTCCGGCAGGCAGATGATATACTGAATCATGAAATGATATTGTTGGGAGGAGACTATGGAACAACGCTACATCGCGCGGACCAGCGGATTGAAGTTCAGGGATTATCTCGGCTACGCGCTCATCGACACGGCGGGCTGTCTGATCTTCAGCCTTGTCACGACGCTGCTGCAGAAATACTACACCGACATTCTGCATTTAAGTCCGCTGTTCATCATGCTGATGTTTATCGGCGCACGCATCTGGGACGCGATCAACGACCCGATCATGGGACGTATCGCCGATACCGCAAAGCCGAAAGCCTCCGGACGCTACCGCCCGTGGGTGCTGTATTCCGCAATCCCGCTTGCCGTGACCGGCGTTCTGATGTTTACGAAGCTGCCGGGCATGGGTGAACCGGAAAAGACGGTCATAACCTGCATCTTCGCAACCGTGACCTACGTTGTGTTCGGTATGGTGTATACGATGCTGCAGATCCCCTACGGTTCGCTTGCTTCCGTCGTTACGACCGACGATAAAGAGCGCAACAAGCTCTCCGTTTTCCGCTCGATCGGCGCTGCCCTCGGTTCGATTCCGGTGCTTCTGATCGTCAGCTTTGCCAACGCGAAGCGGGTCGACGCGTCCGGACAGATCGTCATCGGCGAGAACGGCAAGGCGATCACGGATCTGATGTACCGTCCCGTGATTATCGGCGTCGTTCTGATGGCGATCGTCTCCGCGGCGCTCCTGATCCTTGCCTATACGATGAACCGCGAACGTGTCAAGACCAAACCGCAGCCGAAGGAAAAGGGTGCGACGAAAAAGGCGATCGCGCTGCTGTTCAGAAACCGCGCGTTCATTGCAATCAGCCTCGTTTCGATGCTGCTGCTTTCGGGACAGATGTTCACGCAGAGCTTCTATACCTACCTCTTCGACGACTATTTCCACGCAAACTGGATGAACCTTGCGACGCAGGCATGCACCTATTCGCCGATGCTGATCTTCATGTTCTTCCTGCCGAACATGGCGAAGAAGATCGGCAAAAAGGAAGTCACCGCGGTCGGGCTCACGCTGGCTGCGCTTTCGAATCTCATTTTGTTCTTCCTGCGCGGCATGGAACCCGGCAAGCTCATGTGGATCTTCCTTGCGCTGAACTTTGTGAGCGGCTGCGGTCTGACCACGCTGGTCATGCAGCTCTGGGCGATGGTAACCGATTCGACCGACGACATCGAGGTGAAAACCGGCAGCCGCGACACCGGAACGGCATATTCGGTCTTCAATTTCTTCCGCAAACTCGGACAGGTGCTTTCCGCGATCTGCGTGAACGGCGCGCTTTTAGGCATGCACTACCGCTATGAGAAGGGCGCGGTGCAGACGCCGGAAAACCTCAAGATCATGTACGATCTCGCAACGCTGATCCCCGCCGTGCTGTTCGGCGTCATGGCGATCCTGCTGTTTGCCGTCTATCCGCTTTCGAAGCGGCGCGTCCGCATTCTGCAGGAGGAAAAGGAACAGAACCTGAAGGAATCCTACGAGCAGAAGATTATCGACATATAAGCTTGAAAATACAGCGCCCGACCGGCTTTCCGTTCGGGCGTTTTTGTTTCCTGCTATACTCTTTCAAACCGGATCGAGCGGTTTATTACCTGTACGAAACGGTCGGCATTTTTCCGCCCCGAACGATAAAAGCCCGACCCGGCATTATGCCGAAGCGGGCTTTTCATTGTTTTCCCGGCAGAACGCACCCTGAGCGGGGGCGCATCCCGTCATTTGCTTATTGCTTTTCAAGGATCAGATCCGCGCCGTGTTGATCTTCGTACAGCGTCAGGACCTTTCCGTCGTAGTCCAGATCGTAAAGGGCCGCGCCGTATGCGCTCAGTCTCACGATCTTGCCGTCAATCAGTTCCCAGCTTATGCCGTTGATCGTCTTGCCGTTGTTGTCCATGCTTGCGGAGCCGTCTTCCTTGAACGTGATGGACATATTCAAGTTGAGATCCGATGCTTTCATCTCAATGCCCATTACCTTGCCCCTTGTGAGCTTCCACACGCCGACAATCTCGGACTCCGGAGTTTTGTTCGGTTCGGGAGCGGAAACACTGTCATTGTTCTCCGCGGTTTTCCCGCTGCTGCTCATGCCCGGCGCCGCTGTTTCTGTTTTTCGTCCGCCGCACGCAGCGAACGAAAGCGCCATAACGAGCACAAGCGCGACGGCTATCCATTTCTTCATAAACGGTTTTCTCCTTTCAGTTCCGTCTTTCTGCACTGTATATCGTATGAGATTTATGAAATTCTGTCAATATCCCGCTTTCGGTGCGGTTCATCTTTCCCGTTTTGCGCCGTCCGTTTCCATCGGAAGACAGACCGAAAATGCGGTCGGAATCGACTGCCTGCCGTCGGAACGCACGAACGCCTTCGTCCCCTCTCCTGAAACGTCCGCCGCATACACCCGCATGTGCCACTCAATATGCGTAAAGACATGCTTTGCGGAATAGCTCAGCAGCGTGCCCACTGGGTGCAGCCCGCGTGCGGTCATCCACGTCAGCGCTTCCTCGGTCGAAAGCGTGCCGGATTCGTTCGGAAGCTCATACAGCCCCGCCAAAAGTCCCTTGTTCGGTCGTTTCAAAAGCAGCGGCGCACCCTCATCATACAGGGCGAAAACCGTTCGGTTCTCGATCGAACGCGGTTTTTTCGGCGCTTTGTTCGGCAGCAGCCCCGCCGTGCCCGCTTCCCGCGCTTTGCACAGGGACGCAAGCGGACACTCTCCGCAAAGCGGCTGCCCGTTCGGCACGCAGACAGTCGCGCCGAGTTCCATCATCGCCTGATTGAACATGCCGGGATCGGACGGCATCACGGTTTTCAATTCGCTGAACACACGCGTTTTCACCGCCGGATCGGCAATGTCGGACGGATCGTTCATGAGCCTCGCATACACGCGGAGCACGTTTCCGTCGACGGCGGGTACGCGCTCGCCGTATGCTATCGAGGCGATCGCACCCGCGGTGTAGCTGCCGACGCCCGGCAGGGTCAGAAGCGTTTCATAGTCGCCCGGTATGCGTCCCGCAAACCGTTCGCAGACAACCGCGGCCGCGCGTTTCAGATTCCGCGCACGCGAATAGTATCCAAGCCCCTGCCAGAGCAGGTTCAGCCGGTCGTCCGGCACGCCTGCAAGCGCGGCGACGTCCGGAAGCTCTTTCATAAACCGTTCGTAATACGGGATGACCGCCGCGACGCGCGTCTGCTGCAGCATGATTTCGGAGACCCAGATCGCGTACGGATCCCGCGTGGCTCTCCACGGCAGGCTGCGGTGATGATCCGGATACCATTGTAAAAGCAGATCGACAAATTCCATGCGCACAGTATACCATATACGATGCCGAAACGCAAACGCCTTCCCTTGACTTTACACGAGGAAGCGGATATACTCATGGTCGGATAAGAAAGCCGCATTCCCTTCGGAAGCGGTCAAACAGATATTCGAGGTGATTACCATGAACGAAACGGAAATCAAAGAACAGGTCAGGGAAGCGTTCGGCATTCTGATGAACGCGGCAAAGCCGGAAAAGGGCGCTCTCATCGTGCTCGGCTGCTCTACAAGCGAGATCGTGGGCAAGCGCATCGGCTCGGGTTCGAGCGAAGAAGCGGCAAAAGCGGTGCTCGACGCGCTGCTGCCGCTCGTCGATGAAGCGGGACTCGACCTTGCGGTGCAGGGCTGCGAACACATCAACCGTTCTCTTTGCGTGAGCC
>CAMORL010000100.1 GCA_946623765.1 uncultured Clostridia bacterium | reverse complement strand
ATTCGCCCGTTCAATACGCGTAGAAATATACCTCGATGTACCAGTTCTCCGCGAGCGGTTCCATTTCCGAATAGCAGATCTGTTCCACGGTGTTTGTCGTATAAATCAGCCAGACCTCGTAGAGAATGCCGGGATCCCGGTATGTCGTGTCGATCGCCCGCGGGAATTCCACTTCAAAAAACGGCGCGGCATCCTCCGTAAAGACCGGCTCCGGTCCTCTTTGGTGCACCTCGATCCCTGTCTCCGCCGACAGTGCAATCAAATCCGTCAGGCTTTCCGGAAGCGTCGCCGGATCGACCGTCACATTTTTGTTCTGCGTTTCATCCCAGCAATACGCCTTTCCGTCCGCAATCCCGAAATACGGCAGATCCGGCATGTCCGCCGCCGCGCGCTCCAGAAGCGTCCGATGCTCGCTGAAAAACGCTTCGGTTTCCGCCCGCCTTTGCTCCGGACGCAGGATCGGGTACGCCCCGTATTCCGTACCGGTGCAGGTGAAATAGGGGTTCAGCACCGGATCCTTAACCTCCGGTTCGCTTGTTTCCGCTGATAAGTCCGCGGGCTGTTCCGTCGCTTCACTTTGCCTTTCCGTTCCTCTCATGCTGCACCCCAGCAGCAGCGCTGCCAGAAAAAGAATGATGATTCGTTTCTGTTTCATATCGGTTTATCCATTGGAAGCGTTATCCGATTTTACCAACGTCATCGATTTTGCGAAAGCAAAGAACAAATCTGTAAGCTCGGATTCGTCTGCTTCGCGGCACATGAACTGTACCAGGTAAAAAGCGTCCTCTCCTTTCATGGCAAAGTTCCACCCGCACATGCCGCTTCTGCGATAGCGATAGAAGATCAGTCCGTCCCGTTCCTCCGGCTGTGCATCGGAATTGTTGTTCCGGATCACATCTTGTATGTATTCCGTCAGCGTTTTGTCTGCAAGTCCGGCTTTCAGCGTAAACGGTTCGATCTTGATCATGACCGCCCCGAAATAAGACGTGTAGTATCCGTTAAAGCCCATCTCGCTCTTCTGTTCGCTGAACTGTTCGGTAAGCGTGATCTGATAGCCGTCTCCGGCAAATACCTTGCTTTTCCCGTACTTGCCGTTCAGAATACCGTTATCGCTCGACGCAAATCCTCCGTTCATCTCCACAAACTGTTTTACAATACTGTCAAAGTCCGCCGTACCCGCTTTTGTCATGGAAGATGCCGCAATAAACAGCGTGTTTGTGCCGATCGTGTTCACCTTTGCAATACAGATATACGAATTGTAGCTTCTGTTGTAATAATGCACGCTCTCGATACCGGTCACGATCTCAACGGATTCCTCAATATCAAAATCCTCCGGCTTATCGTCCCATGCATCCTCAGCAAGATACCATGCCAGAAGATCCTTTCCGTTCAGCGCGCTGTCTGCCGCCAGATAATAGTCCATATCTGTCAATCCGACCGTTTGCAGTGCCTTCATGTCAAGCTTCAAAAGCGCTTCTTCCGTTGCGGAAAGCTGTCGATCCCTGATTGCCTGAATCTCGAAGGTCTCGGGAAACAGGCAGGTATATCCTTGCCATTCCTGCGTTCTCAACTGCACTTCCGGACTTGCCTTCTCTTCCGATGTTTGAGAATCTCTTCTGTCAAACAGCAGCGTCAGCTGCTCTTCTGTCAGTGTCAGCCGATCCCCTTCTATCGTGAAAAGCATTGTCTCCCCGCTGAAGGTCAGCTTGTTTTCTTCAATCACATACGTGAATACCTGCGCGTTTTTCTCTCCTGCTATGTCCCAATACGCAAGTCCGTTGCCGTCCGAAGTAAACGTATACGTTGCCTCATACTTTCCTGCAGCGATCATGGCATTGATGAGCGAAATCTGCCCGGACTGCGATTCGTCCTTACTCTCCATTGCTTTCAGTACCCACGTTCCGACGAGGAGATCTTTCTGCTCGGGCGCTTCGCCGGGTACCGGTTCGCTGGCTTCGGGGGCAAACGTCCCCTCCGGCGGCTCCTCCGCAGGCATTTGGGGTGTGATTGCTTCACCCGGTCCCGGCTCAAATGCGTTTCCGGGCTGCGAATCCGCCGGCTGTGCTGCGGATTCTTCCGCCATCATCGGCGCATCATTTCTTTTTATGCGGTCGTTTCCGATCCGGATCAGCACAAAAACTCCCGCAATCAGCGCTGCGGCGGCGACGGCGGTCGCTCCGCCGAACAGCCAGCGCGCGGCCTTGGTCTGCGGTTTTTTAACAGACTGCACGACGGAAGCAGCTTCCCTTACAGGTCGTTTTTCCGTCCGGCTGTCGTTCAGCGCGGCGTCAAATCGTGCCTGTGCTTCTGCGGGAACGGGCTCATGCGGCAGGCTCGAAAGACGCTCTCCCTGCTCCTCCGCTTCCAGGAGGATCGCATCTTTCAGTAGTTTTTCAAACGCTCTCCGTTTCATGGTCTTCCTCCTTGCACAGCTTCAGTACGGCGCGCCGCGCACGCGTCAGGTATACGCGCACGGTCGACCGCGAAACACCGAGCGCACGGGCGATTTCGCCGTCGCTCAGCTCCAAAAGATACTTATAACGCAATACGTCCTTCAGACCGGTCGGCAGCTTTTTGAACGCTTCCTTGACCTCAGCGACAGTCAGACTGTTGATTGCGCGTTCCTCTACCGAAACAAGCCTGTCCGGTATTTCCGTCAATTCCGCGGGCACGTCGGCGTGCGCGCCGCCTTTTTTCAGCCGGTTCAGCGCGTTGTGCTTCACCGCAGTCGAAAGATACACGGGGCGTGCTTTTTCCGGCAGCGTCCGCAGCGTATCCATCTTTTTCATGCAGCGCACGAACGTATCCTGTATGGCGTCCTCCGCGGCATTTGTTTCATGCAGAACGCCGAGCGCGATGCGTTTCATGCGATGATAGTTCTCCGCGAACAGATCGGCGATCAGCGCGCGATCCTCTTCGCTGTTCAAAATCAGCAGCAGAAAAATCATGTCTGCTCACTCCCCCTTCGGATTCTCTCGAAAATAAGACAATCGAAACCGGAAAAGTGCTACACGGTTTCGAAAAATACTGCGCGTTTTTCGAAAAAAACCGAACGGAAGATCCGTCCGGTCTGTGTCATTCCGCGCCGTCCGGCGCAGACAGGTGTTTTTTGAAGAAATAAATGAGAAACGGGATCGATACGAGGCAGGTCAGAAGATCCGCCGAAGCCTGTGTCGCCAAAATGCCGTCAAGCCCGAAGAAGTACGGAAGCAGGAACACCAGCGGCACGAAGAAGATCCCCTGCCGGCAGGAAGCGAGAATCGTCGCGCCGACCGCAAATCCGAGCGATTGATAAAGCTGGTTCACGTAGGTGGAAAAGCCCATCAGCGGGATCGTCACGCAAAGGAACGAAAGCATCAGGCTGCCGACACGCACGACCTCCGCATCGTCGCGGAACCATCGCATGATCGGCTCGCGGAACAGAAAGACCGAGCCCGCAATCGCAACGCAGATGACCGTTGCGGACGCCGTGGCATACCAGAAGACCTTCTTGACGCGCGAATAGCGTTCCGCACCGAAACAGTACCCCGCGATCGGCTGAAAGCCCTGTCCGATGCCGAGCACGATATGCCGCACGAACATATAGAGCTTGTTTGCAATCGAGATCGCCGCGACCGCCGCCGCGCCGAACGGCGCAGCCTGGATGTTCAAAAGCGCGGAGGACAGGCTTGCCATGCCCTGCCGGAACAGCGTCGGCACGCCCATTCGGACGATATGCAGATAGGTCGAGGGTTTTCTGCCGATGTATTTGGGACGCAGCCGCACGATGCTTCGGTCGCGGAGGAAGATGATCGCCATGATGATGAAGCTGGTCATCTGCGAGAGCATCGTCGCAAGCGCTGCGCCTGCAATTCCCATTTGAAATCCGAAGATCAGCAGCGGGTCGATGAACAGATTCAGAATCCCGCCGGTAATCATCGCGAGCATGGAATAGGTCGCCTGTCCCTCGGACCTCAAGATGTTGTTCAGCACGAACGACGACGTCATAAACGGCGCCCCGATCAGAATGAAGCGCGCATAATCCATCGCATACGGCACGACCTCGTCCCGCGCGCCGATCAGCCGCACCAGCGGGCTTAACAGAAGCAGTCCAAACAGCCCGATGACCGTTCCGGCAATGATACTCATCAGCGAGGCGGAGGTGCCGACCGTACTTGCGTCGTCCACACGCTTCTGTCCGAGCATCGGGCTGATGAGGCTTGTCGCGCCCATGCCGATACTTCCGCCGACCGCCTGGATCACCGCCATCAGCGAAAAGACAACGCCGACCGCCGCCGACGCCGCCGTGTCGATCTTTGCGACAAAGTACGTGTCCGCGGTATTATAGATGACGGTGATGAGCTGAATCAGCACCGTCGGCGCTGCTTTTTTGAACAGAAGCGACCCGATCGGCTCCGTCAGCATCTGCTGCCGCTGCTGTTCGCTGTTTACCCGCATGCCCCGAGATCCTTTCGGAAAAAAACTGAAAATAAGGAAGCGTTACCGTTCAACCGTGACCGGATGTGCTGCGCCGATCTCAAAATGATACTGCACGATGCCAAGATCGATCTTTGAATACGGTCCCTTCAGCGCGCGGACGGACGCTTCGCCGTCTTTGAGCGTAAAGCGGAACCGCTGCTGATTGATCGCCGTCGGCGCCAAAAGCGCGGCTTCGACGCCTTTACGAAACCAGTCCGGCACCGGACCGGTCGTTTCCGTCACCTGCTCATAGGTTTTGCTCTTGTGCGGATTGCCGGGCTTTGCGGCATATCCGACCGAGACGATCGCGGCAAGCGTTTCGCCGTCGTTCAGACGCTTTCGCACGTTTCCCTTCTTATACGACCCGGCAATCCAGCAGGTGGATAGTCCGAGCGTCTCCGCAAGAAGCACAAGCCGCTCGCCATAATACCCTGAAAGCCTGAAAAGGTCGTCCGTATCCGGTCCGGCAAGCGCGATGTAGTTGTCGGCGTTCTTGAACGAGCCGTAAGCCCAGAGCCCTTTGATCGCTTCCGGATCGTTCAGGAAAAGACGGATCGAAAGCCCGCTCTCTTTGTTGCATGCCGCGATTTCATCCTCCAGAATCCTCCGGATTTCGCCGTCTATGGGGCGTTTCAGATACTGACGCACCGAATGCCGCGCGTCGATCGCCTCCCGGATCGTCATAGCCGTGTCCTCCTGCTGTTGGTGTTTTCATTATAATATGCCGCAAAGCCGTTTGTCAAACGACTGCCGTTGCAAATTGTGTCTGTTTTCGGTATAATAGGGGAAAATCCCTTGGAGGCTGTTATGATCGAAAACGTCATTTTTGATATGGACGGGCTGATGTTCGATACCGAACGGCTGTATGTGCGCTCGCTGGAGGAGTATGTGGGACCGAAGACCGGCATCGCCTTCCCGCGCGAAAAGGTCCTTCGCACCCTCGGCAGCAACCATGCCGACTTTGAGCGCATGTTTCCGACGCTGTTCGGCACGGAGCTCCCGTTTGCCGACTGTTACGCAATGATTGAATCCTGGATGAAGCACGAAATGGAAACGCACGGCGTCCCGGTGAAGCCCGGGCTCTATACGCTTCTGGATACGCTGAAAGCGGACGGCGTGCGCATCGCGCTCGCCACCGGCACGAGCCGGCATATCGCCCTCGAATACCTCCGCCGCACGGACACGCTCCGATATTTCGACGCGTTCGCGTTCGGCGATCAGATCGTGCACGGCAAGCCGAATCCGGAGATTTTTCTGCTCGCGTGCAGCAATCTCGGCGGAACTCCCGCATCCACGGCAGTCTTCGAGGATTCGGTCAACGGACTCAAAGCGGCACACGCCGGCGGATTCTTTTCGATCTGCGTGCCGGATCTGATCGACCCCCTCCCCTTTCTCGACTTCACGCCCGACGCGGTGCTGCATACGCTCGACGAAGCGAT
>CAMORL010000099.1 GCA_946623765.1 uncultured Clostridia bacterium | reverse complement strand
AAGGAACAGCGCATGAAGCTTGCGGCAAAGATGATGAAGGAATAAACAATCATGCACCGTCGGTGCATACCACGCCTCATAAAGGCATATCGCTGCAGGCAGGCTGCTTTTGAACGATATGCTGCTGACGCAGCGCGATATAGAGCGCTGCCGCATGAAAGGAGTCACCTATGATCCGCAGAGCAGAAGAAAAGGACGCGCCGCGCATCTCCGCACTTTTGAAACAGGTGCTGGAGGTACACGCCGCCGTGCGTCCCGATATGTACCGCAGCGGTACGCAAAAATACTCCGAAGCGGACGTGAAGAAGCTGCTGAAGGATCCGGACTGCGTGCTGTTTGCGGAAACGGACGAAACCGACCGCGTGATCGGCTATACGATCTGCTTTGTGCAGAACGTTACGGACGACGGCATCGTCGTGGGACGAAAGGAACTCTATATCGACGATCTCTGCGTCGACGAGACCGAACGCAGAAACGGCGTCGGACAGCGTCTTTTCGAGCACGTCAAAGCATACGCAAAGGCGAACGGCTTCGACTGGATTACGCTGAACGTGTGGAACAACAACGTCAATGCGCTTGCGTTCTACCGGAAGATGGGGCTTACGGAACGAAAGACGATTCTCGAATACCGGATCGATTGACACGGAGTTTATGAAGAAGAACGAGATCACGCTCTTTTTGGCAGCGGTCGTCAGCCATGTGTTCTGGGGCTTCAGCTTCCTCGGCACGAAATCTGCTCTGAACGTGGTGAACGACGATCTGTATCTGCTTCTTGCGCACCGGTTTTTGGTTGCGTTTGCGATCATGAATCTGCTGCTGCTCTTCCGCGTGGTGAAGATCGACTTTCGCGGCAAGTGGAAGCGGATCTACCTTCCGCTGTTCATGGGGCTCATGGAGCCGGTGGTGTATTTCATCGGCGAGGAACTCGGCGTCATCCACTCGACGACGATCTTTTCGGGCGTGATGATTGCGGTGATCCCGATCGTGGCGATCTTTGCGGCGATCCCGTTTCTGCACGAAAGACCGACCTTGGGACAGATCCTGTTCAGCTTCCTTTCGGTCGGCGGCGTGATCGGGATCGGGCTGCTGACCAAAAGCAGCGGCGAGCTCGACTGGATCGGCGTTGCAGGGCTGATCGTCGCGGTGCTTTCCGCCGCGGCGTACGGAATCCTGGACCGCGGGCTGTCCGCGGAGTTTACGGCGTTTGAACGGACGTATCTCATGATCGGCATGGGCGCGGTATGCTTTATACCGATCGCGCTCGTCCGCACCCGTTTCGACCTTCGCGCGTTCATTGCGCCGATGGGGGATATGCGGTTTTTGCTGCCGGTGCTGTTTCTTGCGATCTGCTGTTCGGTCGTCAGTTATTTCCTGCTTTCCTATATGGCGACGTATATGACGGTCACACGCTCGACCGTATATGCAAATCTGACCACTGCCGTTTCCGTAATCGCGGGAGCGGTGATCCTGAAGGAATCGTTTAACTGGCTCTCCGCCGTGTTCTGCCTCGTGATCCTCGTCGGGATCTACGGCGTACAGAAGTTTGCACGAAAGGGTGAGCCGGAAACCGTACAAAAACCTGCCAATCCAAAAGAGGGAGAACAAGCATGAGAAAAGACGGAAGACGCGTCAAGACCGCACAGCCGATGTATCAGGTCGCGGCGCACATCATGGATCAGCGCTGCGATTCCATGAACATGATGGAGGTCGACATCCCGGTCGAACCGATGCAGGCATACCTCAACAAAAAGCGCGCGGAGGGCAAGGATTACTCCCACCTCGGGCTGGTGCTTGCGGCGTACGTTCGGACGGTTGCGGAGTATCCGATCATCAACCGCTTCGTCGTGAACAAAACGATCTATGCGCGCAACGAGATTGCGGTCGGCATGGTGGTCCTGAAGCCCGGCGAAACCGAGGGAACGATGAACAAGATGCACTTCAAACCGGAGTTCACGATCGACGAGGTGCATAAGACGCTGGAGGAATACGTCACGGAAAACCGCGGCAAGGGCGATACGAATTCGACCGACAATCTGATCCGGATCCTCCTGAAGGTCCCGGGACTGTGCCGCTTCGGCGTGTGTGTGTTCAAAGCAATGGACAAGTTCGGTCTTCTGCCGAAGAGCATCATCGACGCGAGCCCGTTCCACTGCTCGATGACGATCACAAACCTCGCGAGCATCCGCACCAACGCGATCTATCACCATGTCTATAACTTCGGTACGACGACGATGATTATGGCGATGGGCATCCCGCATGAGGTGCCGCAGAGACGGAAAGGCGAGATCGTGTTCGAGAAGTGCATCCCGATCGGTATCGTCATGGACGAACGCGTCTGCTCCGGATCCCAGTACGTCGTGGCAAGCCGGAAGCTGTTCAACTACCTGAAACACCCCGAGCTTCTGGAAGTTCCGCCGGAAAAGGTGGAACAGGATATCCCGTAAGTTTCATACAATCCGAGCCCGCTTTTTCGCGGGCTTTTTTCGTGCCTGTAAAAAGGGGTGACCGGGTAAAAACTGCTATGTAAAATATATGAAAAGAATTGCTTTTTCTTCTATATTGTTATTTACAAATCGGAACAGGTGTGCTATAATCGTGTGGTAAATTTCGAGGGGAGTATACCCATGCGCATCAAAGGGATCGAACTGCATAGATTCCGGAATTATACGGATCTTCTGCTGTATCCGGAGCCGGGTCTCAACATTCTTTCGGGACTCAACGCCGAGGGAAAGACCAACGTGCTCGAGTCGATCTTCTTGTGCGCCTTGGGAAGAAGTCACCGCACCCCGCACGACGCCGAGCTTCTGATGGACGGCATGTCGGACGGGAGCGTTGCGCTCGCTTTGGAAACGCGCGGCGGTTCGCGCTCGATCCGCATCGAGCTTGTCCGCGGGGAACGCAAGCGCGTGTTTTTGGACGACGCGCCGCTTTCCCGCTCGGGAGAGCTGATGGGCTGTCTCAACGTCGTGATGTTCTCACCGGAGGATCTTGCACTCGTCAAGGACGGACCGCAGGAGCGGCGGCGGTTTCTCGATATGGAACTGAGTCAGCTTCGCCCCGCGTACTACTACGCGCTGCAGCAGTATAATCAGGCGCTGAAAAGCCGCAACCTGCTGCTTAAGGAGGATCCGGTTCCGTACGACATGATCGAGCTGTGGGACGAGCAGTTATCGAAACTCGGCGCAACGATCATGGAAGCGCGCGCGGGTTTTATCGAGGAGCTTTCCCAAAACGCGCACACGCTGCACGCAAAGATGAGCGGCACAAAGGAGATCCTCGAAACGGTTTACGAGCCGACGATCCCCGTGCGGGATTACGACGCGATGCGCGAAACGCTGACGGTGCAGCTCGGCGAGCGGCTTGAACGGGACGTGTATCGCGGATTCACCTCGGTCGGTCCGCACCGGGACGATCTCGGGCTGATGCTGAACGGCAGGGATCTCAGGGTCTACGGCTCGCAGGGACAGCAGCGCACGGCGGCACTGTCGCTGAAACTGTCCGAAATCGACCTCGTACGAAGGGTGCGCGGCGAGCGTCCGGTACTGCTTCTGGACGACGTCTTCTCGGAGCTCGACGGCGAACGGCAGGCAAGGCTTTTGGAAGTCGTTTCCGACTGTCAGACGTTTGTGACCTGCACGCACCTCGAAGAATTTGTCAAGGCGGGCGCGCTTTCCATGCAGGTGTACCGCGTGCACAACGGAAAGGTGGTGGAGGAGTAGTGCTTTTGCATATCGGAGAAAACCGGTTTGTGCCGACCAAGGACGTCATTGCGATCCAGCCGGCAGAAAAGGCGACGGCGGAAACGGAGCGCATCATCCGGGACTGCGTGGAGGCGGGACACTATTATCCGTCCTACGGGAGACCGAAAGCATACGTGATCTGTTCACGCGAGGGAACAACCTTTGTCTATGCTGCGGCGACCGCGGTACAGACGCTCAAAGAACGATTGAACGAAACCAAAATAGATTGAACACAGAGAAACGGAGAATGTCAGTTCATGGAAGATCTGCAGCATGAAGTGAGCGCCGATTACGGCGCATCACAGATTCAGGTACTGGAAGGGCTCGAGGCGGTTCGCCGCCGTCCGGGCATGTACATCGGCTCGACCGATTCGAGAGGTCTGCACCATCTCGTCTACGAGCTCGTCGACAACTCGATCGACGAAGCGATGGCGGGGTTCTGCGACCATGTGAACATTGTGATCCACAAGGGCGAAACGGTCACCGTCAGCGACAACGGCCGCGGCATTCCGGTGGGGTATCACGAAAAAACCGGCAAGGACGCGCTTGAAGTCGCGCTGACCATCCTGCACGCGGGCGGCAAGTTCGGCGGCGGAGGCTATAAGGTTTCCGGCGGCTTGCACGGCGTCGGTCTTTCCTGCGTCAACGCGCTGTCCGAAGACCTTACGGTCGAGGTCAGAAGAGGCGGAAAGATCTATCGGCAGAACTATCAGCGCGGTATTCCGGTGACCAAGGTCGAGGTCGTCGGCGATTGCGCAGAGGACGATACCGGCACGAGCGTCACGTTCAAGCCGGATGCGGAGATCTTCGACGAGGTGAAATTCGAGTTCGATAAGCTCAAGTCCCGTCTGAGAGAGCTTGCGTTTCTGAACGCGGGCGTGCGCATCACGGCGATCGACGAGCGCGAGGAACCGCACATGGAGCGCGATTACTGCTTCGAGGGCGGAATCCGTTCGTTCGTTTCACACTATAACAAGAATAAAGAAGTCCTGCATCCGGATCCGATCTATTTCTCCGCCAAGCGCATGGAGGACGGCGAGGAGACCGCGACCGTCGAGATCGCAATGCAGTATAACGACGGCTATAATGAGGACATCTACACCTATGCGAACAACATCAACACGCACGAGGGCGGTTCGCATCTGGACGGCTTCAAGCAGGCGCTGACCCGCGCGGTCAACGATTACGCAAAGCGCGCGAACCTCTTCAAAGAAAAGGACAGCTCGCTGTCCGGCGAAGATATCCGCGAAGGTCTGACCGCCGTCATCTCGGTCAAACTTCAGGAGCCGCAGTTTGAGGGACAGACCAAGACCAAGCTCGGCAATGCCGACATCCGTCCGCTGGTCAGCAACACGGTTTATAAGGGACTGTCCGAGTTCTTGGACGAGAATCCGTCGATCGGCAGAATGATCGTCGATAAGTGTCTGATGGCGTCGCGCGCACGCGAAGCGGCAAGAAAAGCGAGGGATCTGACCAGGAGAAAGACTGCGCTGGATTCGACCGCGCTTCCCGGAAAGCTCTCCGACTGCACCGAGAAGGACGCGTCGAAATGCGAGATCTTCCTCGTCGAGGGCGATTCCGCAGGCGGTTCCGCCAAGATGGGCAGAAACCCGAAGTATCAGGCGATCCTTCCGCTCAGAGGCAAGATTCTGAACGTCGAAAAGGCGCGTCTCGATCGGATGCTTTCGAGCGACGCAATCAAGTACATGATTACCGCGTTCGGCGCCGGCATCGACACCGAGTTCGACATATCAAAGCTCCGCTATCACAAGATCATCTGCATGACCGATGCCGACGTCGACGGCAGCCATATCCGGATTCTGCTTCTGACGTTCTTCTATCGGCACATGCGTCCGCTGGTGGACGAAGGCTATGTTTACATCGCGCAGCCGCCGCTCTATCGCGTGAAGCGCGGCAAGCAGCAGTGGTACGTGTATTCCGACGAGGAGCTGGATGAAAAGCTCAAGGAGATCGGTTCCGATCCGAAACCGGAGATTCAGCGCTATAAAGGTCTCGGCGAAATGAACCCGGAGCAGCTGTGGGAGACGACGATGGACCCGGAAAGCCGTCTGATGCTCAAGGTCACGGTCGAAGACGCGGTCGAAGCCGACCGGCTCTTTACGCTGCTGATGGGCGACAAGGTCGAGCCGCGGCGCGAATTCATCGAGCAGAACGCGAAGCTCGTCACCGATCTGGATATCTGATGAGGTAA
>CAMORL010000098.1 GCA_946623765.1 uncultured Clostridia bacterium | reverse complement strand
ATGCTGCACATCGGCTGTCATCTGTCGCCTTCCGACGGACTTCTCAATATGGCAAAAACCGCATCGGAGCTCGGCGCGGACACGTTCCAGTTCTTTTCGCGAAATCCGCGCGGCGGCAAAGCAAAGGCGCTGGATACGGAGGACGCAGCGGGCATGCGGAGCTATCTTCGGGAACACGCGTTCGCGCCCGTGCTCGTTCATGCGCCGTATACGCTGAATCCGTGCGCCGAAAAGCCGGAGACGGCGCAGTTTGCCGAGCTTTGCATGCGGGAAGATCTGATCCGCTGCACCGCGATGCAGACGCCGTTCTATAATTTCCATCCCGGTTCGCACGTCGGACAGGGCGAGTCGATCGGCATCGAAAAGACCGCGGCGCTTTTGAACCGCATCCTGGACGATTCGACCGACACCACGGTTCTGATCGAAACGATGGCGGGGCAGGGCAGCGAGATCGGCGGCACCTTTGAAGCGGTCCGCGCGATCATCGACGGCGTCGAACGGAACGAGCGCGTCGGCGTCTGCCTCGATACCTGTCATGTGTTCGCCGCGGGATACAATATCGTCAACGATCTCGACGGCGTGCTGACGCGGTTCGACAAGACGATCGGGCTCAACAGGCTCCGGTTCATCCATTTGAACGATTCGAAATTCGATCTCGGACAGCACAAGGATCGCCACGCGGCGATCGGCGAGGGGTATATCGGACTCGAAGCGATACGGCGCATCGTCAATCATCCGGCATTGCGGCAGCTGCCGTTCTGCCTTGAAACGCCGCACGAGAAGCTCGAAGAATACGCGGAGGAAATCCGACTGGTACGGGGGATGACCGAATGAATCCGAACCTTGTTTCCGTCGTCCCGTGCGAAACCTATGCGCCGGACGTTTGCGAAGCCGCGCTGAACGCCGTTCTTATGCCGCTCGGCGGGCTCGAATGGGTACGTCCCGGCATGCGGATCGCGATCAAAGCAAATCTCGTTGCGGGCGCAAAGCCCGAAAAGGCGATCACCACGCATCCGGAACTGCTTGCGGCGCTGACCCGGCTTCTCAGAGCGCGCGGCGCGTCGGTCGTGATCGGCGACAGCCCGGGCAATCTCTTCAACGCCGCCGTTCTGAATCACGTTTACGCCGCGTCCGATCTCTCGATTGCGGAGGCGGCGGGTGCACAGCTGAACCGCGATTTCTCCGAAAAGGACGCATATCACGAAACCGCCGTGCAGGCAAAGCGCTTCACCTATACGGGCTGGCTCGATTCGTGCGACGCGATTATCAATTTCTGCAAGCTGAAATCGCACGGGATGATGACCCTGTCCGCGGCTGCAAAGAACCTGTTCGGGACGATCCCCGGCACGATGAAGCCGGAATACCACTACCGTTTTCCGAACCCGAACGACTTTGCGGATATGATCGTCGACCTCGACGAGTATTTCAAGCCGGTCCTTCACATCTGCGACGCGGTGACGGCGATGGAGGGCAACGGTCCCACGCAGGGCACGCCGAAGCACGTCGGCTGTCTCATTGCGTCAAAGAATCCGCATTGTCTGGACGTGCTTGCCGCAACGGTGATCGGTCTCGATCCCAAGGAGGTTCCGACGATTGCGGCGGCGGCGCGCAGGGGGCTGTGCCCGGACTGCGCGGACGCGCTTTCGGTCGCGGGGGATTGGAAGCCGTATCGGCAGACGGACTTTGAACTCATTCACAACCGCAACAGCATCCTGTTTGTTGCGAACGACACGGTCTTCGGCAGGGCGGTGCAGGGCGTGATGAACGCGTGCCTTGCTTCGAAGCCGAAGGTGAAGAAAAGCGCGTGCGTCGGCTGCGGCAAGTGCCGCGACATCTGTCCGGCGCATACGATCGCCATCCGGGAAAAGAAAGCGGTCATCGACCGCAAACACTGTATCAAATGTTTCTGCTGTCAGGAGTTCTGCCCGGTCGGCGCGATGCGTGTGCACCGCTCGCCGGTGGCACGCGTACTGACGAAGGGAAGGAGCGCTGCAAAATGAAGCGACGGAATCGAATCCTTGCGGGCGTGCTTTGCGCGATCATGCTGCTTTGCGCGATCGCGTGCGGTCATCCGGCTGAGACGAAGGAAAAGCCGGTCGTCGTCTGCACGATCTTCCCGCAGTATGATTTCATCCGCACCATCGCGGAAGATCGCGTGGATCTCAGACTGCTCGCCAAGCCCGGCACGGAGGTGCACGGCTTCGACCCGAGCCTTCGGGAAATGACGGAAATTCTGAACGCCGATCTGCTCGTGTACGTCGGCGGCGAAACGGACCGCTGGGTTTCGGATCTGCTCGAAAAGAGCGACCGCGCGCTCAACGCCGTCGCGCTGATCGACCTTTGCGATACGGTCGACGAGGAGCGCGTCGAGGGCATGCAGGGAAAGGCGGAGGACGAGCCGGAAGCGGACGAGCATGTGTGGACAAGCCCGAAAAACGCGATCCGCATCGTCGAGGGGCTTACGGACGCGCTGTGCGCCGTCCTGCCCGACGCGGCGGAGGATCTGCGGGCGAACGCGGACGCCTATCAAAAGGAGCTTGAAGCGCTTGACGCCGCGTTTTTGGGCGTCATGCAGAACGCGAAGCGCACGACCGTCGTGTTTGCGGAGCGGTTTCCGTTCCGGTATCTGTGCGACGAGCTCGGGCTTACGTACTATGCCGCGCTGCCCGGCTGTTCCAGCAACGAGGAGGTTGCGCTGCCGACCGTCGCGTTTCTGATCGAACGCGTCCGAAACGAGCAGCTTCCCGGCGTGTTCTGTATCGAGTTTTCGGACGGACGCATTGCGCAAACCGTTTCGAACGCGACGGGCTGTGAAACATGGCTTTTGCATTCGTGCCACAACGTAAGCCGCGAGGATTTTGAAGCGGGCGTAACGTACCTCGATCTGATGCGGCAGAACCTTTACAACATCAAAAAGGCGGTGGAATAAATGGCGTTGATTACCTTTGAAGGCGTCGGGCTGTCGTACGGCGGCGCGAACGTCGCGCATGACGTGAGCTTTTCCGTGAACGCGGGCGAGTTCTGGGGCATCGTCGGCGAAAACGGCTCCGGAAAAACGACGCTGATGAAAGCGCTTCTCGGGCTGATTCCGTGCGCGTCCGGACGGATCGTTTTTGGCGAGGGACTGAAGCCCAACGAGATCGGGTATCTGCCGCAGCAGAGCATCATCCAGAAGGACTTTCCGGCGTCGGTCGGGGAGGTCGTGCTGTCCGGCACGATCGGCTGGCGCGGGATGAAGCCGTTCTACGGAAAACGCGAGCGCGCGCTTGCCGAAAAGAACATGGAGATGCTCGGCATCCTTTCGATCCAAAAGAAGAGCTATCAGGAGCTTTCGGGCGGGCAGCAGCAGCGGGTCCTTTTGGCGCGCGCGCTGTGCGCCACGAAGAAATGCCTCGTGCTCGACGAGCCGACGACGGGTCTCGACCCGGTCGTGACGGCGGATTTCTACCGGCTTCTGCATACGGTCAATGCGCAGGGCATGACCGTTATCATGGTCTCGCACGATATCGAGGAAGCCGTGCGCGACTGCTCGCACATCCTGCATCTTTCCTGCCATCCGCTGTTCATCGGAACGGCGCAGGCATACCGGAACAGCCCCGTCGGACGCAAATACATCGAGGAGACAACGCTATGAGTACGATCGGAACCATCTTCGAGACCATGCCGGAAATCATGATCCGCGCGATCACGGTCGGTATGCTCGTCTCGCTGTGCGCAAGTCTTTTGGGCGTCACACTCGTTTTGAAACGCTACTCGATGATCGGCGACGGTCTTTCGCACGTCGGATTCGGCGCGCTTGCCATCGCAACCGTGCTGCACGTCGGACACGCGTCCATGGCGGTGTCCCTGCCGATTGTCATGCTTGCGGCTTTCGTGCTGATGTGGCTCACCGAAAAGCGGCGCATGCAGGGGGACGCGGCGATCGCCGTGCTTTCGACCGGCGCGATCGCAATCGGAACGCTGCTGTTCCGTCTGTCCGACAACCAGTATCAGGACATCTGCAATTCGCTGTTCGGCACGGCGTCGATGGCGCTGCTCTCCGACGCGGACATGTGGATCACCGTTGCGGTCGCCGTCGTGGTGGTCATGCTGTTCGTTCTGTTCTATACGCGCATTTTCAGCGTGACCTTCGACCGGAACTTCGCAAAGGCGACCGGCGTTCGCGTGAACGTCTATTCCATGATGCTCGCGGCGCTGACCGCAGTCACGGTCGTCATCGGCATGAAGATGGTCGGCGCGATCATGGTGTCGGGGCTCATCATCTTCCCGGCGCTGTCCGCGATGCGCGTGTGCAGACGCTTCCGCTCGGTCATCATCACGTCGGCTGCGCTGTCGCTCGGATGCTTCTTCATCGGCTTTTTCCTGTCGCTGCTCATCGAGGCGCAGCCGGGTCCGACGATCATCGCCGTGCACGTGCTGGCGTTCCTTGTCTGCGCGCTGATCGGCGCGCTTAAAAACCGCGTCCGCGAAACCAAATCCCGCTCCATCGTCGTCGAACCGCCCTGCAAAGCGGAACGGTAAGCCCTGAAGCGGTCCGTCCCTTCGGGATTTGCAATATGCCCAAAGCGGCGAGGGGAGCGCGCGGCAGATCGTCCGCATTTTCCTGTTGCCCTTTTGAAAACACGGTGTTATAATATATTTCGTAAAATCCATAAGGGGGTTCAAACATGAAAAAGTTCTTATCCGAATTCAAGGCGTTTGCTCTGAAGGGCAACGTCGTCGACATGGCGGTCGGCGTCATCATCGGCGGCGCGTTCGGCGCAATCGTGACGTCCCTCATCAACGACATCATCATGCCGCTTCTCGGTCTCATCATCAAGGCGGACTTCTCGCAGTGGTTCATTCCGCTCGGCGAAGTGCCCGAGGGAACGGCCCACACCGCGGAAGCGATGGCGGAAGCCGGCGTCTCCCTGTTCCATTACGGCAAGTTCATCTCTGCGATCGTCTACTTCATCCTGATCGCGCTTGCAATCTTCATCGTGATCCGCGCGTTGAGAAAGGCGGAGGAGAAAGCGAAGGAAGCCAAAAAGAAGGACGAACCCGCACCCGAACCCGAGAAGAAGCCGCGTCTCTGCCCGTACTGCAAGCAGGAAGTCGCGGAAGACGCAACCCGCTGCCCGCACTGCACCAGCGAGCTGCCGAAAGAATAAGCATTTAGCACCGCAAAGGGCGTTTTGAAAACGCCCTTTTCTTTTTTGGAACCGGATGCAGCAATTTCGCGTTCCGGATTGTCTACTATACAGAGACCCCGAAGGGCGTCGAAGGAACGGAGGAGAACGCATGCAGAAGAAAAAGAAGAGCATCGTTTGGATCATTGCCGCTGCGGTCGTGCTTGCGCTTGCCGTGCTGTGCTTCCCGACAAAATATCGAATCACGGACGGAGGTACGGTCGTTTACGAGGCAATCCTGTATCGAGTGTATCGTTCTCATTCCATGCAGGCGGAAACCACGGACGGAAAAACGGCGTTCACCGTCGGCACGATCGTCGAGATCCTCGGGAAAGAGGTCTATGACGGAACCTATCTCGAAGCCGGTTCCGAACCGCTGCCGACGTTTCGACCCGGCGAGACGGCGGCGCTGTACGTGCGCGATCCGTCCGGCACGGTGCATACCTGTCATTATGCGGGGGATGGCATGAACGGCATCGAGCTCGACCATACGCTGCGGTTCCGTGCGGAGAAAAACGGCTGCATCGTGGATTACAACGACGGGCATCAAGGGTATGATATCTGGGTCACATTGAAGGTCGGCGAGGAATATGCCGCCCGCATCGGAGACGAACCGGACGTTGCGGAATACCGGCTGTACTTTGCCGCCGACGGTGCGCCGCTCCCCGCAGGCTGGTAAGCGATCTGCACATCTTTTCGGGCTTTCCGATTCCGGAGGGCCCTTTTTGATTCTTCCGGCATGCGGTACGTGAGGATGACGGTTTGTGCGGGAAGCGCGCGACGGCACCGCAGCAACGAA
>CAMORL010000097.1 GCA_946623765.1 uncultured Clostridia bacterium | reverse complement strand
GCGCGCATGGCGGTCTGCAAGATCAACATCGACAGCGACCTGCGCCTTGCGATGACGGCGTGCATCCGTCAGTACTTCAACGAGCATCCGGATCACTTCGACCCGCGTCAGTATCTGAAGCCCGCGCGTGCAGCGATCCAGAAGATGGTACAGCACAAGCTGGTCGACGTGCTCGGCTGCAACGGCAAAGCATAATCCCCTGTTTCCCTGCGCCCGGTCCGGTTTTCGGATCGGGCGTTTTCCGAAGAAAGGATTATCGATATGAAGTTCAGACGATTTTTAGCTGCGATCGGTGCGATGCTTTTTCTTGCAGCATGTCTGACCGCGTGTACGAAAAAGCCGGACGGCGTGCTTACCGTCAAGGATCTGTCCGTCATTCACGAGCCGGAGTTCGGCGGCGTCTATCTGACGATGACGATCGACGATTTCAACGCGCAGGGGTTCCGTTACGGCGATTCCGTCAAAGTCGAGTTTTCGAACGGCTATACGATGGACGATCTCCCCTATTTCAGCGGCTACTATGTGAACGTCGGCGAGCCGCTTCTGGTGGCTTATCCGGGATATGACTACATCAAAGCCGCGATCAATTACGGGAAGGACGTATGGGAATTTGCCGGTCTGGACGAGAGCATGACCGCAACCGTCACGCTGAAAGAGCGCGGCGCCTATCTCGACATACAGGAAGCGAGCAACATCCACTATTACGACGAGCGCGAACGGTATCCGAGCGACGTCGCTTTTGCGAACTTCCGCGCTATGGAGATCGGAAATCTCAAAAAAGGCATGCTGTACCGTGCCGCCTCCCCGTGCGACAACCAGCACAACCGTGCGCCGTACGTCGACGCCCTGATGCAAAATGCCGGCGTCAACTGCGTGGTCGACCTTGCCGACAACGAAGCCAAGGTGCAGAAGTATCTTGCCGCGGACGATTTCCGTTCGCCGTACTGGCTGAATCTTTACGAAAACGGGCACGTCATCCTGCTTTCGATGAGCATGAACTTTCAGGCGGACGATTTCAAAGCGAAGATCCGTGAAGGGCTGAAAGCCATGACCGAACAGGAAGGTCCGTATCTCATTCACTGCACCGAGGGTAAGGACCGTACAGGCTTTATGTGCATGCTGCTTGAAGCGCTTGCCGGCGCAAGCTACCGGGAGATCGTCGACGACTACATGGTCACGTACAATAATTATTACAAAATCACGGAGCAAAACGACAAAGCAAAGTACGATACGATCCTGAACCGCAACCTTGTCGCCATGATCCGCTATATCGTCAACGACGATTCGGTCGACATCACGACCGCCGACCTTTCGGTCTATGCGCGAAGCTTCCTGCTTTCCATCGGCATGACCGACGCGGAGATCGATGCGCTGCTTGCCCGCATCGCCGCATAAATCCGGAAAACAACAAAACCGCCCGAGCGATCGGACGGTTTTTCATTTTTGGATTTCTTATGCTTCCGAAACCGGCTCTTCGATTTCAACAGGATGCATCTCACGATAGAACCCCGCCTCCGCAAGCGACGCATAGGGTCCTACATAGAATATTGCGAGGACGCCGAAGGTCAATATCGTCAGAATGAACCATCCGATGAAGGACAGATACAGCACGAACAGTTCTCCCTTATGTCCTTTCATATTCTCCCACGATCTGCGGATGGCTTCCATTCCGGAGATTTCCGGATTCTCCGCAAGCATATACGGAACCTCGAACAATCCCAGCGCTACGATGATGCCCGGAATGAAAAAGCACATGAAGCCGAGAGCGACGAACAGCGTGTAAAGCGCCATCGTACCGACGTTCTTCTTATACGCTTTCAGTCCGGAGAACAGATCGACGATTTTGAACGGTTCTTTGCGATACGCCTTCAGACGGACTCCCGCATTGCCGACCGTAATCACATTGCCGAACAGGATCATATACAGGATCCCGGCGATCGACGCCGCGATCGACACTGCAAAAAGCGTTGCCAACACAGCCCGGAAGTGCGGATTGTTCAACATCGTCTCCATGCTTTCCCCGTTGCTGAATCGGAACGAAAACCCGAGGCTTGCGCTGCCGGTCAGCGCTGCGGCAATCAGTTCGACGCCGATAATCGGCCAGTACCGGAACTGCAGCGCGCTTTTTGCATTCAGTTTGATTTGCTTTCTGCTCACAAAAACACTCCCTTTCATTTTATATGGAAATTATAGCAACCCCTCTCTGTTTTGTCCAGTACCGTATAAACACGTTTTTTCCGAAACATACTATGCGTAAAACGGATCGGAGGAAACATGATGCAGCACAAAAGAAAGCTTGTCGGCGTGGCGCTCGGCTCCGGCGGTATGCGCGGGCTTGCGCATATCGGCGTTCTGCAGGTTCTGGAGGAAGCGGACATCCCGATCGACTTTGTATCCGGCGCGTCGGTCGGCGCATTCATCGGTGCGGCGTATGCCGCGGAAATGGACCTGTACGCGCTCGGCGCGTTCGCTGCAAAGCTCAGCCGGCATGATATCCTCGATCCGCCGAATCCGTTCCGGTCCGGCGTATTTTCCGGAAAGAAGTTTCTGAAGCTGTGCGCAACCGTCACGGATAACCGATCGTTTTCCGAGACCTGCGTGCCCTTCTGGTGCTCCGCCGTCGATCTGGAAACCTCAGAAACATGCTATCTGCACGAGGGCTCGCTTGCCGACGCGGTCCGCGCCAGTATTGCGATTCCGGGGCTTCTGCGACCGTACGCAATCGGAGACAGAACCTATGTCGACGGCGGCACGGTCGAAGCGATTCCCGTTGACATTCTACGCGAAAACGGCGCGGATCTCGTCATCGGCGTCGATCTTTCGATCTCTGCGCCCTATACCCCGCGAAAATCCACGCCCTATACGGTTGCGTTTCGTTCGGTGGACATCATGCGTGCCGCAATCGACCGGCTGAAGCCTCCCTCCGCCGACGTACTGATCCGTCCCGACGTCTCGTTCATGGGAAGGCTCGTTCCGCACGATGCCGCAAAGTGCATTTCGATCGGACGCGCCGCCGCCGCAGAAGCGCTGCCGGAGATCCGGCGTCTGCTCGATCGGCACGCATGAAACGTTCAAAATAAGCATAGCGTTTCTCGGAGGACGCTATGCTTTTTGCTTTGTCGCTTTTGATTCTGTTCGGTCTGATCGCCGCGCCGGGCGCAGCGAGCGCCGCCGCGTCGGACGCTGCTCTTCTGTGGTGGACGCGGGTTTTGCCGTCGCTGCTGCCGTATCTTGTCGCGTCGTCGCTGCTTCTCGGAAGCGGCGTTCTCTCCCGGCTCAAAGGTCGGGCGTCGATGCTGCTTCTGCCGCTCGGACTTTTGGGCGGATATCCGGTCGGCGCAAGAATTTCGGGAACGCTGTATCAAAAAGGCGCGCTTCGTCTTTCCGACGCGCAGACCGTCGCTGCGCTGTGCAATCTTCCGAATCCGGTCTTCCTGGTTTCCGTCGTTTCCGCCGGGCTGTTCCGCGATCAGCGCACCGCTCTGCCGCTGCTGCTCGGCATCTATGGAACGTCGCTCCTTTCTCTCATTCCGCTGTCACGCGTTCGCATCTCTGCCGTGCGCGCTTCCGAATCTCCTGCGCTGTCCGACGCGCTGCCGAAAGCCATTGCTGACGGTGTGCGGGCAATCCTGAACATCGGCGGCTGTCTCGTCTTTGCCTCCGTGCTCGGCGCGCTGCTCGGTGCAACCGGCGTCTTTCGTCTGTTCGGTGCGGGCGAAACGGTCGTCCGCGCAGTCCTGCTCGGGCTGTTTGAAATGACCTCCGGCGTTTCCGGACTCGCCGCGCTTCCGTTCTCGCTTCCGCTGCGTCTTGCTCTGACCGCTTTTCTGCTGCAGTTCGGCGGTGTTTCCGTGCTGTTTCAAAGTGCTTCCGCTCTTCCGCTGCCGCTGCCGCGCTATTGTCTGATCCGGCTGATCGGCGCGCTGCTTGCGGCGATTGCGGTCTATCTCTTCACGCCGCTGTTCTGCCCGGACACCGTCGTTCCGACAATGGCGTCCGGTACAGAAATGCTGCAAAACAGCTTCGATTTGCTAACAGTTATGCTCTCCTGCACGTTTTGTCTGCTGTTTGTCTTTGTCTTTACGCCAAGATCAAGGCATCAGAAAAGGACGCGTTAATGCGTCCTTTCGGGATTGATATTCGTTATGCTTCGACGACGGCGGTAATGAGATCGAGCGTCGCCTGCAAAGCGTCCTCGTGCGTGCGCTCATAGCCGTGTGTTTCGCGAACGCCCGGACCGATCAGCGCGTGACGCACGTCGTAGCCTGCGCGAAGAGAAACGTCCGCATCGGACCCGTAGCTCGGGACCATCATGTCGAGCGCGTAGGGAATACTGTTCTTCTCGCAGAGCTTCACGAGCTCGTCGGTGAGAACGGTGTGGTACGGGAACGCAGCGTCCTTCGTCGTGATTGTGACCTTGTGCTCGTTGCTGTCGTGATCGAGCCCGATGCACCCGATGTCTACCGCGATGAGATCTTTCGTGTCCGCGGGAATGCCGCATGCGCCGCCGTGCCCGATCTCCTCATATTCGGTGAACAGCAGACTGACCTTGCGGTTGAGCTTCACTTCGCCGTCCGCAACGCGCTGTGCAAGGCGCAGAAGCGTCGCCGCGCTTGCCTTGTCGTCGAGGTAGCGGCTCTTGATGAAGCCGTTTTCGGTCTCCTGATAGCGCGTTTCGATCGCGACCTGATCGCCGCAGGTGATGCCGAGCTTTTCGACGTCTGCACGGGAGTATACGTCCTCGTCCAGAAGCAGCACAAGATTGGTGTCGAGATCCATGGGCGTTTCCTTTTCGGATGCGCTCATCAGGTGCACGCTCGGATTTTTTCTGCGGACCGTGCCGGTATAGATCTTGCCGTTTCTCGCATGGACGCGGCAGTTCCAGTCGAGCGCATAGTACGGATGCACGCCGCCGACCTTGATGACGGACAGCGTTCCGTCCGCATTGATCCGACGGACCATCAGCCCGATCGCGTCTGTGTGCGCCGCGATTGTGACGGGATTTCCTTCGCCGCCGAGTTCAAACCGTACGCCGCCCTTGTTGAGCTGCACAGCTTCAAAGCCCATCCGCTTCGCTTCCGCAAGCAGATACTCATCCATTTCCACGAAGAATCCGGTCGTGCTGTCGATCGACATGAGCGCTCTGAGCGTTTGTTTCAGCTTTTCCATAGGTTCTCCTCAGTTCGCGGACTTGATCGCGCTCCAGGCCTTGGTAAACACTTCGGTGAAGTCTCCGAGGTCGTGGAAGACATCGCAGCGATCCAGAACCTCCTGCGGCGGGTTGTAGGTCTCATCCTCGGTATAATCCGATCCGAGGATATCCAGCGCCGCCTTGTTCGGCGTGGTGTAGCCGATGTATTCGGTGTTGCGCGCCGCGATATTTGCGTCGTTCAGGAAGTTGATGAACGCATGCGCAGCTTCGATATTCTTGGCAGTCTTCGGAATGATGACGTTGTCGAACCAGACGTTGGAGCCTTCCATCGGAACGGCGTACGCAAGATCCTCATGACCGTCCATGCTGCAGAACGCGTCGCCCGAATAGATCACGCACATCGCAGCCTTGCCGTTTTCCATGGTGGAGCGGAGGTCATCGGTGCCCCAGCCCTTCCGAAGCGGCGCCTGCTCGATCAGCTTGTCGCGCGCGGCGGCAACTTCCGCCTCGCTGCGGGTATTGAGATCATATCCGAGATACTTCAGCGTGATGCCGATGCTGTCGCGGAGGCTGTCGTACATATAGATCTGACCGGCGTACTTTTCATTCCAGAGAATGCCCCAGCTGTCCACGGGATCGTCAACCATCTTCGTGTTGTAGAGAATGCCGACCGTGCCCCACATATAAGGCAGGGAATACTTGTTGCCCGGATCGAAAACGTTCGTGATCTCAATCATCTTCGGATCGATGTTCTTTGCGTTCGGGATCTTCGAATAATCCAGCGGCTGCAGCATATCCTCGCGGATCATCTGCTCGATGATGTAGTCCGACGGGA
>CAMORL010000096.1 GCA_946623765.1 uncultured Clostridia bacterium | reverse complement strand
GACGGTCAGTGCATGATCATCGTCGAGCAGGGCAAGGTCGTGGAAGTCTGCGCAGAGCCCGGCGAATTCATCTATGACACCTCGACCGAACCGAGCATCTTTGCCGGCAGTCTCGGTCAGAGCATTCTGAACTCCTTCAAGACGCTCGGACGCCGTTTCACCTTCGGCGGCGATACAGGCAAGGATCAGCGCGTCTATTACTTCAACACCAAAGAGATCATGGACAACAAGTTCGGCACGCCGAACCCGATCATGTTCCGTGTCGTCGATCACAACATCAACCTGGACATCGACGTATCTCTGCGCTGCAACGGCGTATACTCGTATAAGATGGTCGACCCGATCCTCTTCTATACGGAAGTCTGCGGCAACGTTTCCGGCGATTATCTCCGCAGCGAGATCGACAGCCAGCTGAAGACCGAGTTCGTGAACGCCCTGCAGCCCGCAATGGCGAAGATCTCCGATCTCGAAGTCCGTCCGAATCAGGTCCCGGCGCACACCACCGAGCTCTGCGAGGCGATGAACATCGAGCTAAGTAAGCTCTGGGGCGAGAAGAGAGGTCTTGAGGTCGTCTCCATCGCAATGAACCCGATCACGCTGACCGAAGAGGATGCGGAGATGATCAAGGCGGCACAGCGCGCAGCGATCAACCGCGATCCCACCATGGCGGCGGCAACGATGACGCAGGCAAGCGCGGAAGCGATGAAGACCGCGGCAGGCAACGCGAACGGCGCAATGACCGGCTTCATGGGCATGGGCATGGTCAACGGCGTCGGCGGCATGGGCGGAAACACGGCAGCGCTGTTCCAGCTCGGTCAGCAGCAGAAGGAAGCGCAGCAGACGGCTGCGAACGGCTGGAAGTGCCCGAAGTGCGGCGCAAACGCGGTCGGCAATTTCTGCACCGAATGCGGCACCAAGAAGCCCGCTCCCGCGGACAGCTGGACCTGCTCCTGCGGCACCGTGAACACCGGCAAGTTCTGCACCGAATGCGGCAAGAAGAAGCCCGAAGCGGTGCGCTGCCCGAAGTGCGGCTACACGCCTGCGGATCCCGCAAATCCGCCGAAGTTCTGCCCCGAGTGCGGCGCTCGCTTTGCGGAGTAACAAAATACTGACACCCCGTATCGAAGGGCGCGGAGGTGCTCCGCACCCTTCGTCCATCTTTACTCAAAGGAGAAACCAAGATGGCGCAACAGTTATTGGAATACAGATGCCCTGCGTGCGGCGCGTCTCTGCAGTTTGACAGCGGATCGCAGCAGGTCGTCTGCCCGTACTGCGATTCGTCGTTCTCGCCGCAGGACCTGATCGATTACGACAGCTTCCTGAAGGAAGACGCCAAGAACGAAACGAGCGATTCGTGGTCGAAGGACTCGGATCGCTGGGAAAAGGACGAAACCACCGGGCTCAACGTCTACACCTGCGCCGCATGCGGCGGCGAGGTGCTCGGCGACGATACGCTCGCCTCCGCACGCTGTCCGTTCTGCGATAATACCGTCATCATGAAGCGGCAGTTCACCGGCGACTGGAAGCCGGATCTGGTGCTTCCGTTCAAGCTGGACAAAAAAGCCGCGCAGGAGGCGTTTCGCAAGCATCTGTTCGGCAAAAAGCTGCTGCCGAAGGAATTCCGTTCCGAATCGAATATCGAGGAGATCAAGGGACTTTACGTACCGTTCTGGCTGTTCTCGACCGATGTATCCGCAAGCGCGCGCTACAGCGGAACAAAGTCCCGCGCATGGACGGACGGCAGTTTCGACTACGTGGAAACCTCACGCTACGCGCTGCTCCGTGCCGCGGACGCGCGCTTCAACCGGCTTCCGGTCGACGGATCGGAAAAAATGGACGACGCGCTGATGGATTCCCTCGAGCCGTTCAACTTCAACGAGGCGGTCGATTTCCAGACCGCGTACCTTTCGGGCTACTTCTCCGACCGGTACGACGTTGAGGCGGATATCAGCGTGGAACGCGCCAAAGCGCGGTTCCGCCAGACCGTTTCCGAACGGCTGAACGCGACGACCGGCGGGTTCGCTTCCGTTGCCATGCAGTCCTCGACGCTTTCGGAGCGCAACAATTTCCGCGAATACGCGCTTTTGCCCGTGTGGCTTCTGCACGTCAGATGGAACGGCAAGCTCTATACCTTCGCGATGAACGGTCAGACCGGCAAGCTGGTCGGCGATCTGCCGCTTTCCAAAAAGCAATACTGGAAATACTGGCTGCTGTACGGCGGAATCGGCGCGGCGGTCCTCGCCGGGCTGGTCGTGCTCGGACATTTTCTCGGATGCGGAGGTGGCTGCCTGTGAAACGCATTCTTTCCCTGCTTCTCATCGTTCTGCTGTTTGCCCTGCCGCTGACGTTTGCGGCGGCGGACGACGGTCAGTACGTCTACGTGGACGAGAACCTTCTGACGGCGGACGAGATCAAAACGGTCAACGACCGCGCCGCGGAAATCGCCGCAGCCCGCGGCGTCGGCATCTATTACTTCTATTACGGCGACGTGGAGGATCTGACGTCCTTCATCATGTCCTTTGCAAGGGAACACGTGGTCGAAGAGAACGCGCTCGTGCTCGGCTTCAATTCGGATTACCGGTACTTCCTGCAGATCGGACCGATCGCCGAAGCCGCGCTTCCCGACGAAGTCTGCGAGGGTGCGATCATGGATGCGTACCGCGCCGTGAAGGGCGATCCGGAACGGAAGCTGCTCGCGTATTTCAACGCCGCGGATGACGCGCTTGCCGCATACTTTGCGGAAGGCGCGCCGGTTTCTCCCGCTCCCTCCTCCGAACCGTGGACGCTCTCGGATGTGCCCGCAACCATTGCGCGAACCGACGGCGGCAAGCCGACGGTCGCAGACGCCGCAAACGTTCTCGAACCCGACGAAGCCGAAGCGCTGTCGAAGCGTCTCAAGGAGATCGGCAGCGAGTATCAATGCGACGTGATCGTGGCAACGGTTCCGCGGCTCGGGCTCAAAACCGCCGAGGAATACGCAGACGATTTCTTTGACTACAACGGCTACGGCTACGGCGCTGTCCCCGACGCGAACGGCACGACGGTCAACGGCGACGGCATTCTGCTGCTCATTTCGACGGAAGCCCGCGATTTTGCCGTCAGCACCAGCGGTTACGGCATCACGGCGTTTACGGACTACGGCATTCAGGAATACCTTGAACCGAAGTTCCTGTCGTATCTCGGCAGCAACGACTATGCCGGCGGCTTTGACGCGTATGCGGACGGATGCGAAACGCTGCTCAAAATGGCGCGGGAAGGCATGCCGTACGACTGCTATCATGTCTACGCCGAAAACGGAACGCTCGATTCCGTACAGCTTGCGAACGCGAACGAAGCGGCGGAACGCTTCGTCGACGAAAACGGCGTTGCGATCTATTATCTTTGCTTCCCGTCGAACACGGATTTCGGCGCGTTTGCCGAACGGTTCCTTGCGGAGCGCGTGCCGGAATCGAACGCGTTTGTGCTCGGCGTGGGCAAGGACGAAATCAAGCTGACCGCGAAAGGCCCGCTCGCCGCGTCGCGCTTTTCCGGAAGACGGCTCGACAAGGTGCAGCGCGAAGTGGAACCGCTCGTAAGATCCGGCGATTACTACGGCGCGTTCGAAGCGTTTGCGGCACGGTCCAATAAGATCATGCATCCGCTGAATATCTTTGCCGTTCTGCTCGCCGCGGGCGTCGGTCTGCTGTTCGGCTTCCTTCCGCTTTCCGGCATGAAGCGGCAGCTGGTCAGCGTACAGCGCCGCACCGACGCGGACGAATATCTCGTCCCGTCCACCTTCACGCTGACGCAGAACAGCGACGTGCTGCTCGGCACGAACGTATCGCGTTCGATCCACGTGCAGCCGACAAGCTCCGGCGGAGGCGGCAGCCGTCCGAGCGGCGGAGGCGGCTTCCACGGCGGAAGCTCGACGCACACCTCGTCCTCCGGCGGCACGCACGGCGGACATTCCGGCAAGTTCTGATTGCCCGAAAACCCGCATAAACACTGCAATTCCACGCACGGTAGAGTCCCGAAAACGGATTCTACCGTGTTTCTTTGTTCGGGTAGAGTGAAAAATCGATTCAATAGATTGCCTTTTCAAACGCGCGTAATTATAGTAGTATTTGAAAATATGCCTTGAACAGGAGAATCATTATGCACGATTATATTTTAAGCTGCTGCTCCGCGGCCGACGTCACACAGGAAAAGCTGGACGCGATGGACGTCCGCCTCCTATGCAACGATTATTCGATGGACGGCGTTCCCTATAAGGACGATCTCGGAAAGACCATGTCCTATAAGGAATTCTATGACCGTATCCGTGCGGGGCAGGTCAGCGCGACGAGCCAGATCAACCCCGAGGAATACATCGAATACTTCACAAAGCTGTTTGAAGAAGAGAACAAGGACATCCTGCACGTCTGCCTTTCGAGCGGACTGTCCGGCACGTTCCAGTCCGCGCTTTCCGCAGCGGAGGTGCTGAAGGAGCGTTTCCCGGAGCGCAAGCTTCTGATCGTGGATTCACGCGGCGCATCGTCCGGCTACGGTCTTCAGATGGAAACGCTTGCGCGCATGCGCGACGAGGGCAGGACGATCGACGAGCTTTTTGACTGGGCGCTCAATAACCGTCTTCGCATCCAGCATCTGTTCTGCTCCACGACGCTGACCTATTATGTGCGCGGCGGACGCATCTCCCCTGCCGCCGGCAAGTTCGGAAACCTTTTGGGCATCTGCCCCGTCATGCGCATGGATCATGCGGGACATCTTGCGATCCACAGCCGCGTGCGCACCAAGAAGCGCGCGCTCCGCGCGCTCGTCGATCAGATGGCGGAGCTTGCGGACGGCGGCGAGAACTATGCCGGTCGCTGTTTCATCAGCCATTCCGACTGCGAGGAGGACGCGCTGACCGTGAAGAAGATGGTCGAGGAACGCTTCCCGCACATCGACGGAGAAATTGAGGTCTACATGATCGGCATGACCATCGGCTGTCACTCCGGTCCCGGCACGGTTGCGGTTTATTTCTTCGGCAAGGAACGCTGACGCTTCGGTCTGCAGAAATCCGTTTCTGCAGACCGATTTTTTCGGCTTTTGCCTCGCATGCTTCGTATTCCCGGGCGGCGGCTCCGCCTCTCGCATACGGGATCGCGCAGCCGGACCGGTGTTAACGACCGTCCGGCTTCCTTTTTTATATGCCGTTCCGACAAAACGCAGGGATCTGCCCGTTGCATTTTGCCTGTCTTCACGGTATAATCAGGTATCAAAACACGGGAGGAACAACCATGGATCCGAATATCACAAAGCGCAACGAACTGCTTGCACAGAAAATCGTAAAGGGACTTCAATCGCGCAATATGACGGGTTACTATGCAAAGGACCGCGAGGAGGCGAAACGCATCGCGCTTTCCCTGATTCCCGAGGGCAGCTCGGTCACGATGGGCGGCGCAATGAGCGCGCACGAAATCGGTCTCGTCGAGGCGGTCAAGGACGGAAACTACAACTTCATCGACCGCGGCGCATATGAAAACCCGCGCGAGGCGATGCTTCTTGCCTATGATGCGGACTGGTTCCTTTCCGGCGCAAACGCCATAACCGAGGACGGCGTGCTCGTCAACATCGACGGCAACGCCAACCGCGTTTCCTGCATTGCAAACGGACCGAAGCACGTGCTCTTCATCGTCGGCATGAATAAGGTCGCGAACGACATCGACGCCGCCGTGAAACGCGCGCGCAACGTCGCCGCGCCGATCAACGCGCAGCGGTTCGGGCTCTCCACCCCGTGCTCCAAGACCGGCTCCTGCCTGAACTGCAAGTCGCCGGATACGATCTGCTGTCAGTTTCTGATTACGCGGTTTTCGCGTCACGAAGGTCGCATCCACGTCATTCTCGTCAACGATACGCTCGGATTCTGAAACCCGGCTTGCAAGGGGCGCGGAACCTCCGAAGAGGCTGCCTTCCAAGAGGAGCAACGATCAATCCATGAAAACAGCGCGGTTTGCAATTCCATGATTGCAGACCGCTTTTTTGTAACTGCAAGTCAGATTTGGGCGACGCAGCGGAATCGCCCCCTGCGCGCAAACGATCGGCACGGCGTGTCAACGTTGACAGCACAGCGAAATGCTGATAAAATAAAAATATATTATTTTTCGAATGGACAAACTGCCTCGCCGAGGTGTCTATTATATAGAA
>CAMORL010000095.1 GCA_946623765.1 uncultured Clostridia bacterium | reverse complement strand
GGGGAAGCCTCCGCCGTGCAAAAAGGAAGATTTTTCCGCGCGGATGCAACCGAATGGAAGGAAACCCGGTATTTCGGATAGCAAGACACTTTGCAAGGCATCGGAAATGTGATATACTGAACAGCATGGAACAGCAAACGGACAACAGAAAATACAGCGTCAGACCGCGGATCGTCTTTGCATGGATCGCCTCGGGGATCGTGCTGGGCGTTTCGCTGCTGATCGCCGTTGCTTCCGCGATCCGGGGACATTCCACGGAGATTGACCTGCAGAAATATGTGAATGTCGGGACGGACGCGGGCGGCAATCCCGCGGTGCTTCTGGACGTGGACGCGATTCTGACCGATCTCAAACTGCCGAATCCGAACCGACCCGGCGTGAAGGCGGCGGACTATCCGGAGGTTTACGCCCTGTGTACGGCGAAGATGCATCTGCTGCCGATCGACGGGGACCGTATGCGCGTCACGATCGAGGCGGACACGGAGACGCTGGAACGGTACGGCATCCGCTTTGCGGCGACGACGTGGGAACAGCAGATGAAGGGCTTTGTCGCAGGGGCGACGCCGACGCCGGTTCCGCTGCCGCAGACGGAAGCGCCGACGCAGCGCCCGGAACAGGAAGCGGTCGAGCCGGACGGGTATCTCACCTCGCTGCTCGATGCGAACGGAAACGGTCTCAACCTCCGTTCCGTATGCGAAACCGTGCACAACGAGCGGGATTTGCTGTGTAAAGAGATATTCGGAAACAATTATGACACAACTAAGACGCAAACGGCGTTTATAGTATATACGGAGGGACGGAGGAAGAATCTGTACCGCGCAAGCTACACGGCAACCTACCGTCCGGAGGACGGGTCGGAGCCGTATTCGGTCTGGTTTTCGGTCGACGTATACGACCTTGCCCGGCGGGACGGACAGATCACGTTTGCCGGGACCGACGTCTCGATGTACGACAGCGAAGAGGAAAGCAAGCGGCTCCCGGGCAGCGGAACGGTGACAAAACTCTCGGGCGGCGGCGTGCGCGTCAACGGAAAAAAAGGCTTCGATCTCAACGGATTCGTGGCGTTTCCGGGGTATCCGGCAAGCTACCGGCTTGCCAACGGCGTTTACTGGTCGCCGACCTACGACGCGCTGGACGAGGATGCGGTCTGGAGCCTCACCGCGGTGGACGGACATTCGCTTGCAAACCTGCTGCGCTACGCCCGAAAGGAGATCTACGCCCGGTATTATGCGGCGTTCGATCCGAAATCGGAGCGGGAATTTGCGGATCACTTCAACGCATACGATTGGTATGAGGCGAAGGAACCGGACCTGACGATGCTGATGACGGAGGCCGAGAAAAGCAACATCCGGCTGCTCCGTGAGATTCAATCATTGATTGAGAAATAAGGAGAACTGTATGAAAACGATTCGAACCATTCTTGCGACCTTCGGGGTCACGTCGCTGCTGTACGGCGCGTTCGCGCTGATCGCGATGCACAACAACTTCGCATTTACCGGGCGTTCGATCTATCAGCTGTTCCGGGACACGGGCTTTATTATGCTGGTGATCGGCATCGGCTGCGTGCTGTCCTTTGTGATTATGACGATCGCGGTTGTATCGTTCCGCGACGAGGGCACGCGCAAAAAGCACGACCTGCTGTATGACGATCCGGAGGAGGAATTCCTCGAGGAGGAGACCGTTCCGGAGGAGAATGCCGAGGAAGCGGACGAGACGTGGTCGCCGCGAATCAAGCGGATGCAGCGCAGAGCGCTGCGGCACACCGACGAAGAGCCGTCGCCGGATCTGTTTGGCGACGACGAACCGGAGAAACCGTTCTCCTTCCGTGAAGAAACACAGACGCCGCAGGAACTGCATTCCGCGCATCTGAAGTCCTCCTTCCGGGAAAGCGCGTCACAGGCGGAGCCGGAGGTACGCGCATATGCGGCGGCGCAAGCCGAACCGGGTTTCGATCCCCATGCAAACGTACAGCCGTTCGGAAATCGGGCGGGAGAGGAGAACATTCTCAGAGAAACACCCGATGCGCCGGAACGTGATTCTGTCGAGCCGGAACCGCAGGAGGATCCGCTGCCGAAGACCAAACGCTGCATCTATTGCGGGAACACGATCGACGCGGATTCGGCATTCTGCATGTATTGCGGCAAACGCGTGTAAAGGAGGGAAGGACTATGTCGAATGCATCGATTCGCAGGCTGATCGCCGGCGTCGGAACGGGATTGATCCTTCTGATCTGCGCCGTGATCATCATAGCGCACTTTCTGACCGGAGCGAACCTGCAGCGCATTGACGTCTCCGAGTACACGGAGATCCGTCCGGACGGAAACGGCGGCTATACCGCCGCGCTGAACGTCGACCGGCTGATCAGCGCAGAGCGCCTCTACCGCCCGACGGAGGAGGAAATGAAAGACCATCCGGAAATCGCGGCGCTTCGCTCGCTTGCCGTCCGCATGACGCAGCGCGGCGACGCGTATGAACTGGAAACCGTCACGCGCGGGACGGATCCGACGGAGCTTCTGAAGGAGCACGGCATCCGGCTTATCAATACGAAGTGGACGGTCAACGCAGCCGAACTTCGCGGAGAGCCGCAGCAGCCCGCAAAGGACGAAAAACTCGATTTCTCGCAGTATGTCCGAACGACGCGCGGCGCGGACGGCACATATACCGCCGTCATGGACAACCGCGCCATGCTGATCGATTTAGGCTTCAATCCGGATACCGACCCCGCATCGCTGCTCGGCGCACGCGCGCTTTCAAGCATCGGCATCGACTGCCGGAAAGCGGACGACGGATACCGCCTGCAGATCACGAGTTCTCTTGCAAGCGTTATGGACGACCTCAAGGCGTCCGGCATTGCATACGGGATAACGAAATGGACGTGGAGCGACGCAGAGATGGCGGCGCACGTCGGTACGGTCACCGTGCCGGAAACGGCCGCGCCGGAAACACCCGTGCAGCAAGCGTCCGCGTCCGAATCCCCTGCGCCGGAAACGACCGCGCCGACGACGCCGTCCGGCACGTATAACGACGTTCCAAACGTGACGCCGACCGCAACGCCGACGCGCAACGACGACGCGATCGACTCGCTGTACGGCTTCGATCAGACGGATGTGCGCAAAGCGATCCGCGCCGCAAAGGAGCAGAAGTACGGCAGCAGCATCGAATCGAGCGAGATCAAGTTCAATTATTTCGCGGTCGGAAACGATTCCGCCGAACACACGAACGTGTTCCGCATCGTGTATTACATCGCGACGTCCAAAGGAACGGAATATCTCGTCGCCGACGTGTATGACCTGGAATCGGAGACGGGCTATACGGCAAACGACGTGCACCTTACCGTGGCAAATGACCGCAACACCGCGAAGAGCACCGAAGATCTCAAAAACTATAAGGTCTATACGCTGTCCGGCGGCAGCATGGTCTTTGAGGAGAACGAGAATGAAAGCCCGTTCGACGGCGACGGTCTCGTGATGGCAAAGAGCATCAGGGAATCCGTGAGCTACGACGAGCTGTGGGATATTCCGCAGACAAAGGATATGACGCTGCTGCAGCTTCTGGGCTACGCCAGAAACGAGATGTTTGCCCGCGGCGGACATCAGTTCAGCGATACGAGCAACTATTACAAGTATTTCAAGCAGTTCAGCTGGTACAAGCCGACCGGCAAGGTGACGGCGGACGATCTCGCAAAGATCTATCCCGCAACCAAGGGCAACATCACCACGATCAAGTTCCTCGAAAACCTGATTAAGAACGGCTGAATCCAAAACAAAGAAAAGGCTCCTCGTTTTTGAGGAGTCTTTTTGCTTCTGAATGGATCAGTCTTCGAGCATCTTGACCGTTCTCTTGAGGAGAACCAGATAGACGATAACCGAAACGATGGACAGAACAAGGGGAACAAGCGCGATGCGGGCGGAAACGATCATCATGACCGGATTGCGGGCAAAAATAACTGTCAGAATGTTTACGACAAGCGCGCTCAGCTGCACGGCGATGAGAATGTAGAGCATGCGTCTGCAGAGAACGTCGATGTCCGGACGTTCCAGCTTCTTTGCCAGCAACTGAATACCGCCGATGATGAAGATCATTGCGCAAAGCTCTGCAAGAGACTGCACCAGTTCCATAATGTGCTTGAGCATTGCGTTCTGGGTGAAGATCGCCGTAAGGATGGAACATACGAGCGAAACGATGACGCAGATCAGCGCTCTGCCGAACATGGGTTCGTCAGCCTTCGCACGGATGATGCCGATGATGTAGAACACAAGAGCAATCACGCAAACGACTGCGGCCGCAATTCCGCAAAGCAACAATGCCACTGCGAGACCGGACGCAAGCCCGACGTTTTCTTTCATTGCAGCTGCGGCAGCGAATATGCTGAGGATGCCGGCCGGAATGGCAAGCGCTAAGCCGATCAGCTCAAGGATCTGTGACTTGTAAATCTTTTTTACGCCGTCATGTGCATTCGGAAATGTCATAATACGAAAACCTCCTCCTTTCCTTTATGCAGCTTACAGCATACCACCTGTTTCGCGCCTTTTCAACATCATCGGCAAAAAAAGATTGTAAACGGGTCGATGCGGGAAGGGACGGCGCTTCGGCGTGAGATCGCCGCAAACGGGCGGAAAAATGCAGGAATGCATGAAAATCGGGGCTTTACAAACGGGGTTCTTTCGGATATAATATCCCGGTAAATCGTTGATCGGGACGAGTAGCGTTTCGGAAAACCCACAGCGAGCCGCGTTCGGTGCAAGGCGGCGGCGGAACGGACGTGAAAATCACCCGGGAGTGAGACGGCGAAACCGGAGTAACCGTTTCCGTATCCCCGCGTTAAGGGGCAATGAGCGGGCAGGGGGAATCCCTGTCAACTGAGGTGGTACCGCGGAGAAACTTCGTCCTCTTTCGGACGGAGTATTTTATTTTTGGAGGAAAGCATGTATAAGAAAGTATCGACGGATATGGATTTTGTTTCCCGCGAGAAGGAAACACTGGCATTCTGGAAAGAGAACCGCGTCTTTGAACAAAGCGTGGAATGGCGCAAGGGCAATCCCGCCTTTACGTTCTTTGACGGTCCGCCGACCGCAAACGGCAAGCCGCACATCGGTCACGTCTTAACGAGAAGCATCAAGGACCTGATCCCGCGCTACAAGACCATGAAGGGCTACGACGTCCTTCGCAAGGCAGGCTGGGACACCCACGGTCTTCCGGTGGAGCTGGAGGTCGAAAAGCAGCTGGGCTTGGACGGCAAGGAGCAGATCGAAGCGTACGGCGTGGAGCCGTTCATCTCGGCGTGCAAGCAGTCGGTCTGGAAGTACGAATCCCAGTGGCGCGAGATGAGTGACCGCGTCGGCTTCTGGTGCGATATGGACAATCCCTACGTCACCTACAAGGACGATTATATCGAGTCCGAATGGTGGGCTCTGAAGACCATCCATGAGAAGGGTCTCCTCTATAAGGGACACAAGATCGTTCCCTATTGCCCGCGCTGCGGCACGGCTTTGTCGAGCCACGAGGTCGCGCAGGGCTATCACGACGTCAAGGAGGTCTCCGCAATCGCGCGCTTCTACCTCACGGACGGAAGCGGCACGGCGATCCTTGCGTGGACGACCACGCCGTGGACGCTGCCCTCGAACGTCGCGCTGTGCGTCAACGCGCACGAAACGTATGTGAAGGCACAGAAGGACGGCAAGGTCTATATCCTTGCGGAAGCGCTGGTCGGCTCTGTGCTCGGCGAAGACGCCGAGATCCTCGACCGCTTCCCGGGCGAAGCGCTCGTCGGCACCGAGTATGAGCCGCTGTTCGATCTTCCCGTGAACTTCCGCGGCAAGAAAGGCTATCGCGTCGTGGCGGACGATTACGTCACGCTGACCGACGGTACCGGCGTCGTTCACATCGCGCCCGCATTCGGCGAAGACGACAACCGCGTCGGCAAGACGTGGGATCTGCCGTTTTTGCAGCTCGTCAACACGTCCGGTCATATGTGCGGCGGCACGCCGTGGGACGGTCTCTTCGTCAAGGAAGCGGACAAGCCGATTCTGAAAGCGTTGGAAGAGAGCGGCAAACTGTTCGCCGCGCTCCCGTTTGAGCACAGCTACCCGTTCTGCTGGCGCTGCGACACGCCTTTGATCTATTACGCCCGCGAAAGCTGGTTTATTAAGATGACCGCGGTCAAGGACAAGCTGATCGCGTTCAACAAGTCCGTCAACTGGA
>CAMORL010000094.1 GCA_946623765.1 uncultured Clostridia bacterium | reverse complement strand
GTTTCGATCGCGGCATTGATGAACTCCTCCTGCGAGACCATGACGCCGAGGTTGACGACGTTGAAGCCTGCGTCGGTGAAGGCGTGGTACAGGATCTGGTTGCCGACGGCGTGGACGTCCGCGCCGATGACGCCGATGACCAGCGTTTTCTTTTGCTTTTCCATGATCGTCCTCACTTTTCAAGATTCGTTTTCGGAGCAGAATCGACTCCGGAACTATACGCGGAACACAACATTCCTCCATTGTGTCCATACATAGCGATCATACGCCGAAACGGGCATAAAGTCAATGCCGACGACGCAAATTGTGACAGTATATTATTCCTGCGCGTTCGTTTCGGACGCGCAGTCGACAAAGACGCGCGTCTTCAGCCGCTGCATCGCTTCTTCGACCAGCGAAAACGGCAGAGCGACGTTCAGGCGGATGCTGTCCGGATCGCCGAAATCCGCGCCGCGCTGCCAGATCACGCCCGCCCGCACGCCGCGCTTGATGAGATCGTCCGTCGAAATGTGATGCGCGTCGCACCAGCCGCGGCAGTTCAGAAACAGCATGTAGGTCCCCTCGGGCAGAAACATCGAAACGCCGGGGAAGTTTGTCTCCATGAAGTCCTTGACATACCGGAGGTTCTGCTCCAGCACCGTGCGGAGCTCGTCGAGCCACCGTGCGCCGGCGGCGCTGTATGCGCCGAGCAGCGCGTGCAGGGAGAGCACGTTGCAGGAATTGTAGTGCGTGGCGTCGCCGCAGTCCGTCACCGTTTTGCGCAGCGCTTCGTTATAAATGATATGATAGGATCCGATGAGCCCCGCAAGGCTGAACGTCTTGCTCGGCGCGTAGAAAGCGACCGTACGGTTTTTCGCGTCGTCGGACACGCTCTGCGTCGGGATGTGCCGGTGCGCGCCGAACGTCAGGTCCGCCCAGATCTCGTCGGAGATGACCGTGCAGCCGTTTTCGCGGTACACCGCCATCGCGCTTTCGATCTCTTTGCGCGTCCAGACCCTGCCGCAGGGATTGTGCGGCGAGCAGAAGATGACGACCTTGATCCCGTTCTCCTTGATCTTCCGGTCCATGTCGGCATAGTCCATACGCCAGACGCCGCCGCCGTCGCGCGTCAGCGGACTTGTGACGACCTTGCGGTTGAGCCCGTGCAGCACGTGCAGGAAGCCGACGTACGTCGGGCTGTGCACGAGGATCGGATCGCCGTCCTTCGTGAGAGAACGGAGGACGGAGGAAACGCCGCCGAGCACGCCGTTTTCGTAGCCGATGTGCTCCTTTAGAAGTCCCTCGACGCCGTGCCGCGTTTTCTGCCAATCGATGATCGACCGGTAATACGCGTCCGGCAGCAGAAAGTATCCGAAATTCGGGTGCGCGAGGCGGCTTTGCACCGCTTCGACAATCGACGGCGCGGTCGGAAAACTCATGTCCGCGACCCACATCGGGATCGGTCTCAGTCCCGCGTCGACCGTGACGTCGGGATAGGGGACGACATCGACCGCGAGCGCGTCGCGACCGCGGCGGTCGAGAACCGTTGTGAAATCAAACTCCATAAAAACCTCCGGTTCGGTGCTGTGAAAAGAGAAAACAGAGCGTTCGCGCCGCGAAGCTCTGCAGGAATCAGGTGGTCGGTACAAGCCACATGAACGGATTCATGCGATAGAAGAAGCCGGGAAGCGCCGGTACGACGAGCTCGTTTCTGAGCCTCGGCACGATGACCAGAACGACCGGAACGAGCAGGAAGAAGATACAGAGCAGCGCCATGCCGTGCAGAAAGCCGATTCCGCAGGAGAACAGGGGATCGAACTGCTTGAGCCGCGGCAGACCGTATCGTCCGTAATCGACCATGCGCAGGATGAATCCGAACAGAACGCGGAAGATCACGAACAGGAACAGCAGCGAGAGGATGTTCAGAACGACGTCGACGATGGACTGGTTGAAATAATCGCCGATCGTGGTGATGCCGCGCTTGGCGTACACCTCTCTGCGGATGTTTTTTTCGACGGCATTGCCGAGGGGCAGGGGAAGTCCCGCGTTGTCCACAACGTCCGAAAGCTCCTGTTTGTCAAGGATCGAGATCGGCTCGTGAATCAGCTCCACACTCGTCCGGCTGACGAATTCATAGCCCTCGAAGTAATAGAGCAGCGCGCTGTACAGAGTCTTGCTCTCGCGCACGGGCCGCGCGACGACCGGAATCATGATGAGCGCAAGAAAGAAAGACAGCAGCGTCAGACCGATGCTGATCGCAGAGTAGATGACCCCGCGATAGTATCCCGCAAGGATGCAGATGCCGAGGATGATCAGAATCAGAACGGTGACCAAGGCTTTCTCCTTTCTGCGTTACTCGATCGTGACGCGATAGCAGTTCTGTTCGGTGACGACGAAGAAGCCGTCCTGCCCGTAGCGGTAGGCGTAGATCGGCGTGTACGCCGGTTCGATGTCGTTGAGCTTCTTGCCCGCGAAGGAGAACTGCAGGAAGTTTTCTTTGGTAAAGACGCAGATGCTGCCGTTGTACAGGAACGCGCCGACGACCGGCGACGGCATGTACTTCTGCATGACGTTCGACCACAGGTCGTCCGTCTGCGAGATCGTAATGAGACGCACGAGGCTGTTTTCCTCGCCTTCCGCCGCGACCGGCTCCGCAATGAAGTACGCGGTTTCCGTGCCCGCCGAAAAATCGACGATCGTACTGCCGTAAACGCGTACGCGGTCGCGTTCGGCGGAGAATCCGCCGTCTTCCTCGCGGTCGTAGCGGATGATCGAATGCGTGCCGACGAGGAACAGACAGCGATCGGACAAATACGCGTTGTAGATGGACTGGTTATAGAACGGCGTGGTGTAATGAACCATCGTGCCCTGCTTGCCGCAGTCGTAGATACGGACGATGGATTCCTCGGTGAACTGCCCGATGTCCATGGTGGAGACCCAAAGATACTCCGTGCTTCCGTCGTACAGGAAATCGAAAGCGACGATCTCGCTGTCCTTGAAGGAAATCTGGTTGACCGAGTGCATTTCCCGGTCGACGATCAGGATGAACCGGTCGTCGCGCTCCACGCCGAGCGTTTTGAAGAGCAGCGCGGCATAGTTTCTGCCCGCGCGCACCTCGAGGATCGTGCCGCTGGTCAGCGTCCGCGCTTCCTCAGCGCCCTGAATCTGGAACAGCGAACCCGCGTAGACGATCGTCATTGTGGAAGAGGCGTCGTATCCTTCGAGGTTTTCAACGGGATAATACGTGGACAGATCCCTTGCGCAATCATAAGTATAAATGAAGTTTCCCGCGCGATAGGTGATGCGGTCGTCCTTCATGCGATAGGTGTATCCGTTCACGACGTCGGCGCGGGCAAAGGCGAGACCCGTGTCATGCTTTGCAAACACCATCAGAAACAGCGCGACTGCTCCCGTGACAAGGATCACGCCGGCAATACCGAAGATCGCGAGCCGCGATACGGTCATTCTGCCGATCGTCAGCTTGCGGTCTGCGCTTTCCCGCAGGTATTCCCGAACGCGATCACTGAAGTCGCTCATAGAATCAAAAACTCCGAATCAGTTCTTTTTGGGCGCGCGCACCTTGAGCGCGCGGGGCAGTACACGGAACGTGACGGGCGTGCCGTACATGCGTTCGCCGTCCACTTCGATGCGTGAAACCGGATCGCATACGACCGAAACCTCGGTCGCTTTCCGGTAGGTGATGACGGGAAGACCGACGTGCTTCCCCTTGATGAATTTCGGGAACAGACTCAGAAGCCGCAGCCGTCCGACGTCGTGCGCAATGCATACATCCAGAAGTCCGTCGGACATATCGGATTGGGGCAGCACGTTCATGCCGCCGCCGAAATGCGTACCGATGCCCGCAGCCGCCATAAGCACGTTCTGTTCGATCGTGCCGTCCGGAAAGGTCAGCGTCGTCTTGCGGAGCTTCAGTCCGAACACCGCCTTCAGAACGCCGAGCCGGTAGGCGGTTTCGCCGTTTTTGCACTTCGGCTTGAATTCTTCGGTATAGTCCAGCACGTCTACGTCAAACCCGAAGCCTGCGATGTTGAAGAAAATCTGGTCGTTTGCCTGTCCGGCGTCCACGACTCTCGTTTCGCCGTGCAGAAGGATTTCAAGCGCGGCTTCGGCATCGGTGGGGATGCCGAGCGCGCGGGCATAGTCGTTGCCCGTGCCGCAGGGAAGAAGCCCGAGGGTCCGGTCTGTATGTATCACGGAGAGCGCGGTTTCGCGCAGGGTTCCGTCGCCGCCGACGGCGACGATCACGTCGAAGCCCTCGTCGACCGCAGCCTTGGCGAGCTCTGTTGCATGACCCGGATACATCGTCTCGCGGATCGTAAAATCGACGCCGCGCGCTTCCAGCATGACCTTCATGCTGTCGATGTAAGCGCCGGCGCTTCCGCTGCCGGACGTGCGGTTCGCAATCAGACAATACCGTTCCATAGATGCCTCCGTCCTCATTCGTCCATTCTGAATCAATCTATCATACCATAGATCGCGGGGCGGGTCAAGATGAACCCGCCGGTGCAAACGGGCGGCGCATTGCAAACTTTTTGCAACATGAGCGTGAAAAACGGCTTCTGCGCTTGCAAAAGCCGGGGGCTTGTGATATGATACCACAATCCGGCGAAGAATGCCGATTGCATCGGCTTGCAAGGAAATAGATAAGGAGTTAAGAACATGGCACAACTTGAAAAACTTGAGGGGAACAAAGCAAAGCTTACGATCACGATCGATGCGGAAACGTTCCGCAAAGCGCTGAACGAGGCATACAGAAAGACGGCGAACCGCTACCCGGTTCAGGGCTTCCGCAAGGGACATGCTCCGCGCAAGGTCATCGAGAACTACTACGGCGCGGCGGTCTTCTATGAGGATGCGTTTGAACTCTGCTGGGGCGAGCCGTACGATGCGGCGGTAAAGGAGCACGATCTGTTTGTGGTCGACCGTCCGGACGTCGACATTCTTTCGATCGGCGAAAACGAAGGCGTCACCTACGTTGCGGAAGTCACGCTGAAGCCCGAAGTCAAGCTCGGCGAATACAAAGGTATTGCCGTGCCGAAGGCGGACTATACTGTAACCGATGAGGACGTCATGAAGGCGCTCGAAGCAGAGCGCGAGAATCAGGCGCGCTTCGTGGACGTGGACCGTCCGGCGGAGAACGGCGACCGCGTGCTGCTGGACTATTCCGGTTCCGTGGACGGCGTGAAGTTCGACGGCGGCACGGCGGAGGATCAGACGCTGGTTCTCGGCAGCAACACGTTCATCCCGGGCTTTGAGGATCAGCTCGTCGGCGCAGTCGCAGGGGAATCCCGCGATGTCAACGTCACGTTCCCGACTGAGTATCACGCAGAGCATCTTGCGGGCAAGGCGGCGGTGTTCGCCTGCACCGTGAAGGCAGTTCAGAAGAAGGAGCTTCCGGAAATCAACGACGAGTTTATCGGCGACATCTCCGAGTTCGAAACCGTCGACGCATGGAAAGCCGACAAGATGGCGAAGCTGGTCGAGGAAAAGAAGCAGTACATGGACAACATGCGTGAGAACCTTGCAATCAAGGGCGCGTGCGACAATGCGACCGTGGACATTCCGGACTGCATGATCGACCGTCAGGTGGATTACATGGTGCAGGACATCAAGTACCGTCTCGCGGGCAGCGGCCTCGATTGGGACACCTACCTCAAGTATCTCAACACCACCGAAGCCGACATGCGGAAGAATTACCGCACCGAAGCGGAAGCGCGCGTCAAGATGCAGCTCGTGATCGAGGCGGTCTCCAAGGCGGAGAACGTCGAAGCGACGGACGAGGAGATCGAAGAGGAGATCAAAAAGTATGCCGAGAACGGCAGCACGGACGTTGAGACCTTCAAGGCGCAGCTCACCGACGCCGATCGCGAATACTTCGCGGATCGCATCGCGGTCGACAAGACTGTGAAGCTGATCGTCGACGCGGCGGTCGAAACCGAGCCGGAAAAGGCAGCCGAATAACAGCGGCACACAATTCCGTCAGATTCAGCGGCATGTGCAGCGAATGAGGCGGAACGAACCCAAACAAAATCCGTCACATTCAGCGGCATGCGCGGCGAAGGCGACGGACGAACCGAAACACAAAATCCGTAAAATTCAGCGACATGCGCGGTGAATTTTACACCTTGCAGGATCGCCGCCCGGAAATGCTCTGCATTTCAGGCGATCCTGTAATAATCCGGTCTGTTGAAGACCTTCAACAGACCGAATCCTGAAAGGAGGTATCCATATGAATCTGATACCGATGGTGGTCGAACAGTCCGGCCACGGCGAGCGCTCCTATGA
>CAMORL010000093.1 GCA_946623765.1 uncultured Clostridia bacterium | reverse complement strand
ACGCCGCAAGCGCGCCGCATGCCCAGCCGAACTGCAGCCATTTTTGCGGCTCCCATCCGGAGAGAATGCCGTATAAAAGTCCGCCGGAAAACCCGTCGCCGCCGCCGATGCGATCCATGACCGGGATCGGACGCGGTTCTTCGACGAACCATTCGCCGTCCGCGCTCAGGATCGCGCCCCACAGATGTTCGTTCGCCGAAATCACCTGTCGAAGCGTCGTCGCGCAGAGCCGCACATTCGGATACGTTTCACGCACGGTCCCGATCATCGCTTTGAAACTTTCGATCTTTCCGGAAATATCCTTTCCTCCGGCTTCCGGACCGTTCAGTCCGAGGCAAAGCTGAAAGTCCTCCTCGTTGCCGATCAGAATATCCGCCTGCGACGCGATCCGCCGGAACGCTTCGGAAAGCTCCGCTTCTCTGCCTTTCCAGAAGCTCGCACGGTAATTGAGATCGAAGCTCACAAGCGTGCCGTGCGCCTTTGCCGCCTCTGCGATTTTCAGGCAGCACGCCGTCGTTTCCTCGCTCATCGACGCAATCAGACCGGACAGATGCAAAATCCCGACGCCGTCCGTGCCGAAGATCCGTTCGAGGTCAAAATCCTCCGCCGTGATTGTGCGTCCCACCTCGCCGGCGCGGTCGTTCCACACCCGCGGCGCGCGAAGACCGAATCCCATGTCCGCGACGTTGAACTGATGCCGCACGCCCCACGGACCGTCCGGTTTGATCTCCCTGCCGACGCAGGAGAGGTTTCTTGCGCGAAGCTGCGCCTTGATAAACGCGGCGATCGGGCTGCCCTCGACAAATCGGGTCATGACAAGGCAGTCCCTGCCGAGGGATGCGGCAATGTTCAGCACGTTGCTTTCCGCGCTTGTCGCCTGCATATAAAACGTATTGCTGTTCTGTACCGGCATGCGGTCGAGCGGCGAGATCCGCACGCCCATGCTTGTAACGGTCGCGAGCGCGTAACGCGCGTCCGCTCTCGGTCTGATACTCATTTCACGGTCTCCTTTTCCTATTCTTAACAATTTTATATCATTATTTGAAATACAATGGAATTGTATTTATTATCAATTTATATTGTAAATCTGCGCATGATCTGCTATACTGCCTGCGGAGGAGATTATGGAGCGTTTATTTTCATACCGTGAACCGGGTCTGTACTGTCATCACACGCTGGATCTTGCGCCGGATCCGAACGCATTTCCCATCCACGCGCATGAAATGCCGGAGGTTTTCTGTTTTCTTTCCGGCAGGGGGCGGTATCTTGTGGAAGGTACGCTGTATGCGCTTGCGCCGGGTGATATTCTTCTGATGCGTCCCGCCGAAACGCACAAGCTGCTGATCGAGCCGGACGATCCGTACCGGCGCATTGCCGTGCACTTTTCACCGCAGTTTTTTGAGCGGATCGATCCCGACCGCCGTCTGCTGCAGCCGTTTTATGCACGCGCTTTGGGACAGCGCAATCATTATCCCGCCGCGCAGTTTCCGCATCTTTGCAGCGCGTTTTCGGAGCTTTCTCCGAAGCCCGGGCTTGAACGGTTCGATATCCTCGCAAGGCTTTTGAAGCTGCTTTCCGACCTCGCTGCGGTTTATCCCGAAATCTCCGGCGGCGGCGAGCCGCACGACGGACCTTCCGCGCAGCTGGTCTCCTATGTAAACGAACACCTCTTTGAAGAGCTGTCGCTCGACGCGTTGAGTCTGCGCTTTGCGCGGAGCATCTCGCAAACGAGCCGTCTGTTCCGCAAGGCGACCGGAACGTCGCTTTGGGAATATGTGCAAATGAAGCGGCTCTTGTCCGCGCGCGCCATGCTGCAGCGCGGCGAACCGGCGCAAAAAAGCGCGGAAGCATGCGGCTTTTCGGATTATTCCGCATTTTTCCGCGCCTATAAAAAGCGGTTCGGACACGCACCGGGCGAAGATCGTCCGAGCCTTTGACACCGTGATCATTGTTCTGCCGCAGGCTGATTCCTGCGCTTTACGACGGGCTTCGGACGCGTCCGAAGGCTTTTCGAGAAAAGGAACAGAACACGAATCGACACAACCGTTTGAACGTGCAACGCCCGACCGGAAAACAGGTCGGGCGTTTTTTTGTTCCTTGTTATGCTCGTTCAAACCAGACCGGAAGGTCGTAGGGGCTGCACGGCACGGTCAGCGTTTCGCCGCCCGCATGCGCTTCCCCTTCCCCGCGCAGCCGCCATCCGCCGTACCGCGGCAGGCTGACGGTCACGTCCTTTACGCCTTCGTCGAACACCGGACAGACAAAGAGTCGCTCGCCGCAAAGGAAGCAGTCGCTTTCCGGATCGTAGACGGGATCGTTCATAAATACGGGACGCAGCAGCGGAAGGTTCTTTCGGCGGCATTGTCCCGCTTCTTCAAAGAGAACGGGGACGAGGCGCTCGCGAAGATCGAACAGCCGCCGCACATCATTCATTCGTTCGGGGTACAGCCACGGCATTGTGGAAGGCTCGCCCGGTTTCCATGAATGCAGCGTAAAGCGCGGCAGAAAGACGCCGTACTGCAGCCAGCGCAAAAAGAGTTCTTCCCCGGGTTTCGGTCCCGCAAAGCCGCCGATATCCGGTCCGAAGAACCAGAACCCGGACAATGCCATCGTCATACACTGCTTATGGTTTCGGCGAAGCTCGGCAAACGACGTGAAATTATCGCCGGTCCAGGTTGACGCGACCCGCTGCGTACCTGCGATCGCACAGCGCGAGACGTTAAACGGCAGTTCCGTGCCCGCTTCCACACACGCCTCCCGGCTTGCCCGCGCCATCAGATAGGAAAACAGCGGACGGATGCGCACCGCCGGCACCGGATGTCCGAAGCCGTGCGCAAGCACCGATTCGTCCAAAACGTCGTATTCGTTGTTGTCGTTCCAGATGTGCCGGTAACCCTTTTCGACGAGCTGAGTCTTGACGCAGTTCTTCCAAAACGCATACGCATCCGGATTCGTGAAATCCAGATAGCTTGCCATGCCGCCCCAGAACGGGAAACAGGCAGGCGTGCCGTCGGCATGCCGCAGAAACCAACCGTTTTCGGCGATCGTTTCATACAGCGGATGCGTCGTCAAAAACGCCGGCTTGACGTTCGGGATCAGCGCGACGCCCTTCTTTGCAAACGCGTCGGCAAGGGCTTCGGGCGAGGGAATCTTGTCCGTGTTCCAATGGAACACGCAGCGGTCATTTCCGATCTGCGTATACCCGCTCGACATCCAGAACCCGCCCGCACGGATGCCGTACGCCTCGCATTCGGATAAGAATCCGCGCAACCGCGCATCGGCGTCCGGCGCGTCGGTATACTCCATGGTGCTGCCGGTATAGGAAAACGCCCACTTCGGAACCGGCGCAATACCGCCGCACAGTGCGTTGAACCGCTGTACGATCTCCTTCGGCGTGCCGAGAATCAGATAAAAGACGAGATCCTCTTCGTCGTACCGGATCGAATTGAACGGCTCAAAATAGTTGTCATGCTCAACGCCGAAATCGACGGCGCCGTTTGAATAGGTGTCGTAATAGAGTCCGTAGCTGCCCGCCGCATGCGCGCAGATATAGAACGGAATCTGCTTGTAGAGCGGATCGCTGTATTCGGCGGAATACCCCATGGAATCCGTCGCCGCGAGCAGAAACCGGCGGTTTGCCTTGTTCACGGGACCGCACTTGTCACCGAGTCCGAAGATCCGTTGTTCTTCGAACCGATCGGTGTAATGGACCGAGCCTTTGCCGAACTCGCCTTCGAAATTGTACGCAAGCCCGCTGCGGTCGCGATAGAGCACCCCGCGGTCGGTTTCCGCCGTGATGCGGAAGTTCTTCTTTTCGATTGAAAACCGCACATCCGAAAGCGTAAACGACACTGCATCGTCCGTTTCCGAAACGTCGGGCGACACTTGCATAAACCCTTCCGTCCCGCATTTGCTGCGTCCGTGCAGCGGCATCGCGCCGTCCGGGCAGACGCTCCACGTCGGCAGCGGCGCTTCCGTTTTCAGCACGGCGACGCGCAATATGTGATCAAAGAAGTCGAGCCGCACGGTCACACCGTCCGCCTCGTAGATACGTGCGGACGGTTCTTCTTTCGTCAGGCGGAATCGATGGTCAAATTTCATGCCTTCGGATCCCCCTTCGTCAGCATGTTTTTCAGCATGACGCCGTAGTGCGCGTGTCCCATCCTTGTGCCGTCCGGCGCGATGTGCAGCACGCCGGTGCGCATGCCGCCGCCCGCTTTCTTCCACAGCGGCAGCCCTTCCGCGTTCGGATTGCCGGTCGCCGCGAAGTTTGCAATGTACCGCACAAGCTGCTCCGACGCCTCATGATCACGTTTGCCGTACGGACGCCAGCTCTTTTCGAGCGTGCCGAACACATATCTCAGGTCCGACGAATGGAATGCACGGTTGTCGTCGCCCGGGGCATCGAGGTCAAAATAATAGATATACGCGCCGCTGCGTCTTCCGAAGCGATTTCCGATATATCCCATGATCGGCGCATACATGTCGTTGTTGGTGTATCCGATCATGTAATCGAGCGTCAGCGGCGTTTTGATGAGCTTGTCCACGGCGTCCGGAAGCAAAACGCCGTCGATGACCGGCATGGTATAATAGATCGCGTCCTTTCGGACCTCCTTCATCTTTTCGACCGTATCGAACAGCGCGTCGGTCGAAGCATTTTTCAGTTCATCGAACGTTTTGAACCCGCCGACCTCCATAAACTGTTTCCAGTATTCCCGCGCGGTTTCCGCAGGTTTCGGCAAGGAGAATTTCGGAAACTGCCCCGCGCCGCTCAACATGATCGCGCGCTGAAACAGCCCTTTGTTTTCCGGATTGAGGCACAGATACTGGATCGAGATCGCGCCGGCGCTCTGCCCCATGAGCGTGATATTCTCCGGGTCGCCGCCGAAATCCGCTATGTGCGCTTTCACCCAGCGGATCGCGTTCAGCTGATCGTCGAGCCCGAAATTGCCTTCGCGGCCGTACCGCGTTTTGAGTTCTTCGTGCGTCAGATACCCGAGAATGCCCACGCGGTAATTGGCCAATACCGCAATGACGCCGCGCTTTGCAAGCGCAGAGCCGTCGAACGGACTCTCCCAGTTGATGCCGGAATCGAACCCGCCGCCGTAAAAGAATACGATCACGGGCGCGTTTTTCGCATTTTTCGGCACAAAAATGTTCAGGTTCAGGCAATCCTCGCCGTACTCGAACGTCTGTCCCTCCCGAAACTCGCGGTGATAAAACAGCCGCGTCGGATGCTCAAAGTGCTCGTGCACCGCACGGTTCTGCGGGCAGGCGGGTCCCGGCTTCGTCGCGTCGAGCACCCCGTCCCACCGTTCGGTCAAAACGGCGTATGAAAACCGCTCCGCATGTGCAAACGGCACACCGAGATACCGGTCGCAGCATTCGTTTGTCAGACCTTTCAGCGTGCCGCATCCGGTGTTCAAAAGCTTTTCCCGATTTGTCTCTGTCTCCATCGTTCCTCTCTCCGCCTCGCTTTGTTGTTCCGTAAAAGCATATCACAAACCGTCCTGCTTTTCTACTGTTTCTTTTGAGTTCCGCGTGGAATTGCCCCGTTTTTTGTGTGCCATGCGGCGCGGAAAAGCTGCCGCATCATCCGGCAGAACGTTTCGGATCGCTTCTTGGCCGTCTGCGAGCCATTCGGGAAGCGCAGGGCTCCCGGATATTTGTTCCGGCGCAGCCCCTCTTTTGTGCAGTTTTTCTCAGCGGCTTCGTGTATAAAAAGCGACCTTTCGTTCACGATCGCATCGCAAACGAAAAGTCACCTTCCCGATTCTGTTCTGTTCTGCGTTTACTTTTCTTTTCCGAACAGCAGTTTTGTGATCTCGCTGACGGTTGAATTGACCGTCTGGCTGCCCGTACCGAACCCGTCTCTGAACACATAATCCATTACGTTGTAAAACGCATCCAGCGTTTGTTTTGCAAACGCCGCTTTCATGGATTCCTTGTTTTTGATCTTGTTCTTGTGTTTGTCTTTGAAGCTTTTATAGATGTCGGAAAGATACTGGCGCCACTCGGATCCGAGCAGCTTCGCGCTGTATTCGTCGTCGAATACCGCGAGGCACTTGCATACATCCTGCGGCATATCCATATAGTAATACTTTACCAGGCTTTGGGTTTCCTGATGATACCTGCTCAATGCGGCGACCGTTTCGTCGTCGAGCGCGTCTATATCGGCAAAGTATTTTTCATACAGGCGCATATACCTCGTATAGACCCCGCGGAGGATCGTGTTCGTTTCCTCCTTTTTTACGGTCTCTTCGTGCAGGATCTGCTCGATTCTTTCTTTGCTTAATTCAATCATGACTTCCCTCCTCAATGCGTT
>CAMORL010000092.1 GCA_946623765.1 uncultured Clostridia bacterium | reverse complement strand
GCCTTCCCCCTGCCGTGGGGAAGGTGTCGCGGCGAAGGAGCGACGGATGAGGAGTACACGCAGAAAAGCGTTCCGCTTTTCGCGGATGAATTGCGCCGCAGGCGCAGCCCCGCAAACGATCGAAATCTTTTGCGGAAAGGAGGACCGGCAAGGCATTCATACGGCAGTTTTCCCGTAAACCAGATCAGGCTGCCGCAAACGAAGCCGAGCCCGCAACAACGTGGATACAAAATTCAATGAACAACTGCAGCCGAAGAAAAAGCGTTTGCTGCGACCGGGATGGCAGGACAAACTGCCGATCAAGCCGATCCTTGTCGCAGCTGCTTTTGTGCTGCTTCTGACCGTGCTGATGCTCATCAACCGTCCGACGGCGACCGTGCTTTCGAGTCCCGAGCTGGACGTCATCAAAAGCGCGGGCGTGCTGCGCGTCGGCGTGGACGCCGATCTCGAGGGCATGTACAAAAACGGACAGGGCTACGAGCGCGAGATCGCGGAGCGCTTTGCCCTGCTGATCTTCGGGAACACGGACGGACTTACGTTCGTTCCGGTCGACCGCTACGAAGCGCCGTGGCGCATGAACGACGGCGAGCTCGATCTCGTGCTGATGAGCATGACCGAGTTCCGGCAGGACGGTTACGAAAAGAGCGAGATCCCGTTCTTCGTCGACCGCTGCGTGATATTGGGCTACGATACGATGGACACCCTTTCCGGAAAGACCGTCGGCGTGCTCGAAAACACACCGTCGTCAAAGCTGCTCTATGAGTACCTCGAGAAAGAAGAGCCGGAGATGGTCGTGCATCCGTGCGCGGATTACTACTCGATGCGGGTCATGCTCCGCGCGGGAACGGTCGACGCCGTATGCCTGCCGCGCACCGTGGCGCAGAGCTGGCACGAATCGCGTACGCGCATCCAGCGCTTCGAAATCGGCACGATTCCCTACCGCGCGATCGCAAAAAAGGACTCCGTGCTGATCGATCTTGCGAACGAAGTATTCTACGACTGGCAGCTGGACGGAACCTTCCGGGACGCCGGACGAACATTCGGCGTCGAATGGGGGACGAACGGTTGACGGAACGCATAAAATCCGATAGAATAAAAGAACAGCTTTCTTCTATTATAAAAGACAAGGAACGTTTTTATGGACGCATTTTACAGCATTCACGGCGGCAAACGGCTTGAAGGAACGGTGACGATCAGCGGCGCGAAGAACGCGGCGGTCGCGATCATTCCCGCGGCGATTCTCGCAGGGGAACCCTGCGTGCTTGAAAACCTGCCCAACATTGCGGACGTCGAAAGTCTCCGGGAAATTCTGGAGGGCCTCGGCTGCAGCGTCGATATGACCGAGGGCGGCTGCATGCGCATCGATCCCTCCACGATCAATACCTACGACGCCACCTCCTCAAAGGTCAGCTCCATGCGCGCGTCGTACTATCTTCTCGGTGCGATGCTCGGCGCGTGCGGCGAGATCGAACTCGCGCTGCCCGGCGGCTGCGTGATCGGACCGCGCCCCATCGACCAGCACGTCAAGGGCATGCGCGCGCTCGGCGCAAAGATCTATATGGACGAGAGCCGCAACGTTTTGCGCGCGCAGGCGACAAAGCTCAAAGGCGCGGAGATCTTCTTCGACGTCGTTTCGGTCGGCGCGACGATCAACGTCATGCTCGCGGCGGCAAGGGCGGAAGGCACGACGGTGCTTCAGAACGTCGCGAAGGAGCCGCACGTCGTCGACGTGGCAAACTTCCTGAACATGATGGGCGCTTCCGTGCGCGGCGCGGGCACCGACGTGATCCGTATTCAGGGCAGAAAGAAGCTGCACGGCTGCTCCTACTCCATCATTCCCGATCAGATCGAAACCGGCACGTATATGATCGCGGCGGCGGCGACGCGCGGCGACGTGATCATCAAGAACGTGATCCCGACCCATATGGAGGCGATCTCCGCAAAGCTGATGGAAAGCGGCGCGCGCGTCATCGAGGGCGACGACGGACGCGACTTCTTCCTGCGCGTCACGATGAACGACCGTCCGCGCGCGGTGAGCTTCCGCACAATGGTCTACCCCGGTTTCCCGACCGACCTGCAGCAGCCGATGATGGCGTATCTGACCACCGCAAGCGGCACGAGCGTCATCACGGAAAACATCTTTGAAAACCGCTTCAACCACGTCAAGGAGCTCCGCAAGCTCGGCGCGAGCATTTCGATCGCAAAGCGCGTGGCGCGGGTCAAGGGCGTGGAAACGCTGCGCGGCACGGATATTTCGGCAAGCGACCTCAGAGCCGGCGCGGCGCTGATTATCGCAGGGCTGATGAGCGGCGGCGAAACCCGCGTGCACAACATCGGCTACATCGACCGCGGGTATGAATATCTCGATTCCAAATTCAAAGCGATCGGCGCGGAGATCGTCCGCGTCGACGAGGACTGAACCGCTTCATTTCTTCGGAGGAACACATGTATCTTGCATCCGGCTGGAAAGATTACGCCATATTGGACGCCGGCAGCGGCTGTAAATTCGAGCGCTGGGGCGACGTCCGGCTTCTGCGTCCCGATCCGCAGGCGGTCTGGACGATGGATCCGAAGGTGCAGGATCGCGCCGACGCGATCTATCACCGCAGCAGCAGCGGCGGCGGGCACTGGGAATACAAAAAAACGCTGCCCGAGCAGTGGACGATCTCCTATCGCGACCTTCGCTTCAACGTTCGCCCGACCGGCTTCAAGCACACCGGGCTGTTTCCGGAACAGGCGGTCAACTGGGACTGGATGCGCAGCGAGATTACGGCGTTTCAGGAGCGTACGGGACGTGCCGCAAAGGTGCTGAACCTCTTTGCGTACACCGGCGGCGCAACCTGCGCCTGCGCAAAGGCGGGCGCGGAGGTCGTGCACGTCGACGCGGCGAAGGGCATGGTCGCCTGGGCGAAGGACAACGCCGCTTCCTCCGGTCTTGAAACTGCGCCGATCCGCTATATCGTCGACGATTGCGTGAAGTTCGTCAAGCGCGAGATCCGGCGCGGCAACCGTTACGACGGCATCCTCATGGACCCGCCGAGCTACGGCAGAGGTCCGACCGGCGAAATGTGGAAGATCGAGGACGATCTCTACCCGCTCGTCGAGCTGTGCGCAGAGCTTCTGTCCCCCGATCCCTGTTTCTTTCTCATCAATTCCTACACGACCGGTCTTGCGCCGACCGTGCTTTCCAATGTTTTGAAGCTCGCTCTGAAAGGCGGACATGCCGAAGCCGACGAGATCGGACTGCCGATTGCGCGCGGCGGGCTCGTTCTGCCGTGCGGCGCGAGCGGAAGATGGACGAACGCATGAACACGCCGCACATTCTCTACGAGGACAACCACCTGCTGGTCGTCGAAAAACCCGAAAATCTGCCCGTACAGGCGGACGCTTCGGGCGATCCCGATCTGCTGACCGTCTGCAAGGCGTATATCAAAGAGACCTATCATAAGCCCGGCGAAGCGTATCTCGGGCTGGTGCACCGGCTCGACCGCCCGGTCGGCGGCGTCACGGTCTTTGCAAAGACGAGCAAGGCGGCCGCCCGCCTCACCGCCCAGTTCAAGGACCGCCGCGCGCACAAGCGCTACGTCGCGATCGTCGACGGCGACGCGCCCGCTTCCGGAGAGTGCGTGGACTGGCTTTATAAGGACGAACGCACGAATACGACGCGCGTCGTTCCGGAAGGCACCGACGGCGCGAAAAAGGCGATTCTGCGCTACCGCACGCTTGCGCGGGAAAACGGCACCTCGCTTCTCGACGTCGAGCTTTTAACCGGGCGTCCGCATCAGATCCGCGTGCAGCTGTCAAGCAGAGGGTTCCCGATCGTCGGGGACATGCGCTATCACCCGAGGGCGAAGCCCGGCACGCAGATCCGTCTTTGGGCATATATGCTCAAGGTGGACCACCCGACGCTTTCCGAACCGATGACCTTCTGGTCGATTCCCGGCTGGCGCGAGTACCCGGCGGCGCTGAAGCTGCTTCCCGCGAACGAGGTATGCAGCGGCGTGTACGTTGACGACGAACTGCTCGTCGTCGACAAGAACGCAAACACGGAGGTCGAAGGCGCGCTCCTCGGTGCGCTTTCGGGCATCTTCGATCCGCTCTACCCCGTCCACCGGCTCGATGCGAACACCGAAGGTCTGGTCGTGTTTGCCCGCACGGAGGCGATGCGCGACCGGCTTCTGGACGCGTTTTACCGGCACGAGACGCAGAAGATCTATCACGCGATCGTGTGCGGCGTTCCGAAGGACGGCACGTATACGCACTTTGCCAAGAAGGACGCGGACGCCGCGCTGATGCGGCTGTGCCGCGAAAGCGACCCGGACGCGCTGCGCATGGAACTCTCCCTTCGCGTGCTCGAAACGAAGCGCGATCTTTCGCTCTGCGAGATCCGGCTTTTCACCGGACGCACGCATCAGATCCGCGTGCAGCTTGCGGCGATCGGGCATCCGGTGCTCGGCGACGACAAGTACGGCGACCGGGAGCGCAACAAACGGTACAAAAAACGGCGTCAATGCCTTTTGCATAAAAGGCTGACCGTTCTCAACAAAACCTTTGAAAGCGCAAAAGAACTGACCCTGAATGATTTTACGGAGGTAAACCGATGAACGCAAACGAACGCTATGCACTTTGGCTGAACAGCCCCGACATCGACGAACAAACCAAGGCGGAACTGCGGTCCATTGCCGACGACCCGAAAGAGATCGAAGAACGCTTCTACACCGAACTCGAATTCGGAACGGCGGGTCTTCGCGGTATTTTGGGCGCGGGCGACAACCGCATGAACATCTACAACGTCCGCAAAGCAACCGAGGGGCTTGCGCGGTACCTCGACGAAACCGTGAAGGGACAGGCGCGCGTCTGCATCGCCTACGATTCGCGGCACTGCTCCGACCTGTTTGCGAAGGAAACCGCCTGCGTGCTCGCGGCGCACGGCGTACACGTATTCCTGTATTCCACGCTGCATTCCGTACCGCAGCTTTCCTTCACGATTCTGGAGCTCGGATGCGACGCGGGCGTCGTTGTGACGGCGAGCCACAACCCGCCGAAGTACAACGGCTACAAGGTCTACGGTCCCTCCGCGGGTCAGGCGGCGCCGGATCTCGCCAACGAGATCACAAGGCACATCCGCGCGGTCGAAGGCTTCAAAACCGCCTACAAGCCCTACGAAGAGGGTATTGCGGACGGTTCGATCGAGCTGATCGGCGCTGATATCGACGAAATCTATTATCAAAAGACGATGACGCTTCTCACGCAGCCCGAGCTCGTCAAGGCGAAGGGGCACGAGCTGAAGCTCGTCTATACCCCGCTGCACGGCTCCGGCAACGTCCCGGTGCGCGAAATTCTCCGGCGCATCGGCGTCACCAACGTCACGGTCGTCAAGGAACAGGAAGCGCCGGACGGCAGCTTCCCGACGGTGAAAGCCCCGAACCCCGAGGATCCGAACGCGTTCACGCTGGCGTTCCGCTATGCGGAGGAGGTCGGCGCGACGGTCATCATCGGCACCGACCCGGACAGCGACCGGCTGGGTCTTGCGGTCAAAAAGACCGACGGCGAATGGGCGGTTCTGACCGGCAACCAGATCGGCGCGATCCTGATCCATTCTTTGCTCTCCTCCTACAAGGCGACCGGCAAGCTCCCCGAAAACGGACTGGTCGTGCGGTCGATCGTCTCCACGCAGCTGGCGGACGCGATCTGCAAAAAGTTCGGCGTCGCGCTCAAGGAGGTGCTCACCGGCTTCCGCTTCATTGCAGAACAGATCGCGGAATGCGAAGCGACCGGCGCGCACTCGTTCCTGTTCGGCTTTGAGGAAAGCTACGGCTTCCTTGCCGGCAGCTTCGCGCGCGACAAGGACGCGATCTGCGCGGCGATGCTCGTCGCGGAGGCATGCGTGGTCTATCGCGAAAAGGGCATGACGCTCTACGACGCGCTCCTTGAAATCTATGAAACCTACGGCTGGTACCGCGAAAAGGTCAAATCCTATACGCTCGAGGGCAAAGCGGGCATCGAAGCGATCCAGAACGCGATGGCGCTTCTCAGGAAATCCCCGCTCGAAGCGATCGCCGGCACGAAGGTCGAAAAGACCGAGGACTTCAATCGTCCCGAAGAGACCGGACTGCCGAAATCGAACGTTCTGCGCTTTACGCTCAGCGACGGCGCGTGGGTCACGGTGCGTCCCTCCGGTACGGAACCGAAGCTGAAGCTGTACATCGGCGCGCATGCGGACACCGACGCGGCGGTCGACGCACGGCTTTCCGCGCTCATGAACGATATGGACGCGAAGCTCACTTCGCTCCTCAATCTGTAAGGAGGCATTATGGCAACGCTCACTCCCCACAACGGCGCAATGCCGGGCGACTTTGCAAAGACCGTGCTGATGCC
>CAMORL010000091.1 GCA_946623765.1 uncultured Clostridia bacterium | reverse complement strand
AAATCGCGTTGCCCTGCGTGTCGGTGATGGTCACCAGCGTGTTGTTGAAAGAGGAACGAATGTGCGCTGCACCGCGCTCGATATTCTTTTTCTCGCGACGTTTACGCGCAACAGCTTTCTTAACCTTAGCTTTACCTGCCATTGTTTAGCTCCTCCTTACTTCTTCTTGCCGCCCTGCGTACGTTTCGGGCCCTTGCGGGTACGAGCGTTCTGCTTCGTGGACTGTCCTCTTACGGGCAGGCCCTTGCGGTGACGAACCCCGCGATAGCAGCCGACTTCCACCAGCCGCTTGATATTCATCGAGGTTTCACGTCTCAAATCGCCCTCAACCTTGAGGTTGTGGTCGATATAATCTCTGATCTTGTTGACATCGTTCTCTTCCAGATCGCGGACGCGGATGTCCGGGTCGATACCGGTTTCTGCGAGGATCTTGGAAGCGGTTGTCTGACCGATCCCGTAGATATAGGTCAAGCCGATCTCGACTCGCTTATCTCTCGGAAGGTCTACGCCAGCAATACGTGCCATATCGTTTCTCTACCTCCGTAAAAATTTTGAAAATTGGATCTATATTGGCTTGCGGGTTGCACGTTTGTGCCAGCCGCCCCGCAAGTTTATTCCCTTTGGGGATCAGCCCTGCTTTTGCTTGTGCTTCGGATTCTCGCAAATGATCATGACGCGGCCCTTGCGCTTGATGATCTTGCACTTTTCGCAAATGGGTTTCACAGACGGTCTGACTTTCATAGCTTTTCTCCTTAATAAATCTTTTCCTGACTTCTCAGTTCTTTGCGCGCCACGTGATGCGGCCGCGGGTCAAATCATACATCGAAAGCTCGACGGTGACCTTGTCTCCGGGAAGGATGCGGATGTAGTTCATGCGCAGCTTGCCCGAAATGGTCGCGAGGATCTTGTGATCGTTCGGAAGCTTGACTTCGAACATTGCGTTCGGATACGCTTCGGTCACGACGCCTTCCACTTCAATGACATCCTGTTTGGACAACGATATTCCTCCTTACTCTGTTCGGTCGTTTGGGAACCCTTCGGCGGAAAGGAACTTTCGGAAATCCGCGTTTACGAGATGTCCCGTAAGCTCCATCCGCGTTTCGGAAGCCTTCAAAAGGTGCCGGCGCTTCTTTTTCTTGGGACGCTCCAGCGTCCGAAGCCGCCCATCGACGAGCAGAACATAGTCCTCGTCGATCAACTTGAGAATCACGAATGCGCGTCCGCGATCCCGCCCTGCGCGTGAGCGTACGATCTCGCCCGGTTCAAGCGGTTCGTATGTCATTGAACCGCCTCCGAGCAGGTCAGCAGGATCGGATCGCCTTCGGTGATCGCGATCGTGTTCTCGTAGTGCGCAGCCGGTTTTCCGTCCCGGGTAGTGATCGTCCAGCCGTCGTCCAGCTGCCAGACCTCCCGTGAGCCGAGCGTGATCATCGGTTCCACCGCAATCGTCATGCCCGCTTCCAGGCGCTGCCGTGCACGGGGCGAATAGAAGTTCGGAACCTCGGGATCCTCATGCAGATTTCTGCCGACGCCGTGGCCGGTCAGTTCCCGCACGACGCCGTAGCCGTGCGATTCTGCGTGGTTCTGGATCGCCTTGCTGATATCGGAGACCCGATACCCCGGCCGCGCGAATTCGATGCCTTTGAAGAAGCATTCCCGCGTGACTTCGACGAGCTTTCTCGTCTCTTCCGGGACATTGCCGACGAGAAATGTTCTCGTAGCGTCTCCGACAAACCCGTTCAGTGTTGCGCACACATCGCATGACACGATATCTCCGTCCTTGAGCTTGCGCGGACCGGGAATCCCGTGAACGACCACTTCGTTGACCGAAATACAGATCGCTTTCGGATACCCGTTGTAATTGAGACATGTCGGATATGCGCCTTGACTGCGGATGTAATCTTCCGCGATCTTGTTCAGCTCGCCGGTTGTGATGCCGACCCGTACGCTCTGTTCAAGGAGCTTCAGGGTGTCTTCCACGACTTTGCCGGCCGCTTTCATCCGTTCGATGTCCTGCGCAGACTTGATCGTTATCATGCGCCGAGCCCTTTCAAAATGCTCTCCGTCACCGCATCGACGGCCTGATCGCCGTCAACGGTGACCAGCTTGCCCGCCGCTTCATAGAAAGCGATCAGGGGCGCTGTCTTTTCCGTGTAGACCTTCAGACGGTTCTTGACCGTTTCCTCCCGGTCGTCGTCGCGCTGATACAGCGTTGCGCCGCACTTCCTGCAGGTCGGTTCCGCGTACATGGAAACATGATACGCAGCGCCGCAGTCGGGGCACATTCTGCGCCCGGAGATGCGGGCGACGAGCCTTTCGCTCGGAACGTCGATGTTGACCGCATAGTCAACGTCGGTGAATTCCGCAAGCGCTTCGGCCTGTACGACCGTTCTCGGAAAACCGTCTAAAAGGAAGCCGTTCTTACAGTCGTCCCGCGTGATCCGCTCACGGACCATGTCGATGATGACGCTGTCCGGAACAAGCTCGCCGCGGTCGATGTACGCCTTTGCCGCCGCACCCAGCGGAGTGGCATTGCGGATCTCCGCCCGAAGCATGTCGCCGGTGGAAAGATGCGCGATTTCAAATCGCTCCGCAATGCGCTCAGCCTGTGTGCCTTTGCCCGCACCCGGCGGGCCTAAGAAGATCAGTTTCATATCGGTTAGTTCAGGAATCCCTTGTAGTGACGCATGAGCATCTGGGATTCGAGCTGTTCCGTCGTTTCAAGCGCGACGCTGACCATAATCAGAACAGAGGTGGCGCCGAACATATTGGTGACGCCCATCATGTTCAGAATGATCGTCGGAACGATTGCGATGACTGCGAGGAACAGAGATCCGAACAGCGTGAGGCGGTTCGAAATCTTGCCGAGATACTCGCCGGTGGGCTTGCCGGGACGGATGCCCGGGATGAAGCCGCCGTTTTGCTGCAGGTTCTTCGACATCTCAACCGGGTTGAACGTGATCGAGGTGTAGAAGTAACCGAATGCGATGATCAGCAGGAAGTAGATGATGTAGTACACAAACGGTGCATACTGAATTCCTACATAGCCGGAGCCTGCGCTCGGAAGAACGCTCGTCTTGACGTAGTCAACTCCGTTCCACACTCTGGGAGCGGACACCATCCAGCGATACCAGAACTTCGCAAAGCCGCTCTCGCGGGTGAAGAACTGCATGATCATCTCGGGGAACTGCATGATCGTCATAGCGAAGATCAGGGGCAGAACGCCGTTTGCATTTGCCTTCATCGGCAGATGCGTGTTCTGACCGCCGTACATCTTGCGACCGACGACACGCTTTGCATACTGCACCGGGATCTTGCGGACCGCCTTGTCGATATACACGACAAACGCGATGAGCGCAATGATAACCGCGATGGTTACAACAAGGATCACATACGTCCAGACGCTGCCGGGGTTCGCCTGAATCGCGACGACGCGTTCCTTGATGAAATCAGGAATACGGGACACGATGGAAGCGAAGATCAGCATGGAAATGCCGTTGCCGATTCCCTTTTCCGTGATGCGCTCGCCGAGCCACATCAGGAATGCGGTACCTGCCGCTGCGCAGATCGCGATGATCGCGAGACGCAGAACGAACAGTCCGTCTGCTTTGGAGACGATGTATTCGCCGCCGGACAGAACGCTGTTGTAGGACATGACGATGCCGATCGCCTGAACAACCGCAAGACCGACGCCCGCATAACGCGTGATGCGCTCGATCTTTTCACGACCGTCCTCCTCCTTGCTCATCCGCTCGAGAGCCGGAATCGCAATGGTGAGCAGCTGCAGGATAATGGACGCCGTGATGTAAGGCGAAATACCCATTGCAAAGATCGTGAACTGCGAGAACGCGGTACCCGACATGAGACTCATGAAGTCGCTCATGGTCGTCAGCGTTTCCGTCGCTTTCTGCCAGCCGATCAGGTTGACGCCCGGGATCGGGATAGCGCTGCCAAGACGGTAGACCACGATGAGAAGGATCGTGTAAAGGATCTTCTTTCTGAGGTCTTTGATCTTGAACGCGTTGATGAATGTGCTGAACATCAGATCACCTCAACGTTTCCGCCTGCGTTCCGAATGGCTTCCTCCGCGGATTTTGAGAACTTCGCAGCCTTGACGGTGAGTTTCTTGGAAAGCTCGCCGTTGCCCAGAACCTTCAGGCCGTCCTTTTCGAGCTTGCCGATAATGCCGAGTTCCTTCAGGAGCTCACCGGTAACCTCGGTGCCGTTCTCCAACCCATTCAGGTCGGAAATGTTGATGATTGTGTATTCCTTCGCAAAATGATTGTAGAAGCCGCGCTTCGGGAGACGGCGTGCCAGAGGCATCTGACCGCCTTCAAACCCGTTCTTCTTTGCGCCGCTGCGGGCTTTCTGACCCTTATGACCCTTTGCGGAGGTCTTGCCGATACCGGAACCCGTGCCGCGGCCCACACGCTTGGGGCTCTGCTTGGCGCCATCTGCCGGTCTCAAATCATGGATCTTCATACGTTGACCCTCCTCTTATGCTTCTTCGACTTCTTCGACCTTGACAAGGTGCTTTACCTTGAAGATCTGACCGCGGATGCAGGCATTGTCCGGTTTCACGACGCTGCTGTTGAGCTTCTTGAGACCGAGCGCCTTGACCGTGTCCTGCTGATCGCGCAGGCTGGAAATCGGGCTCTTGACCAAAGTAACTTTCAACATTGCTTTGTCCTCCTCAGTTCAGGATCTCGTCCACGGTCTTGCCGCGGAGCGCAGCGATCTGTTCTGCGGTACGGAGCTGTGCAAGTCCGTTGAGCGTTGCTTTCACGCAGTTCGACGGGTTGTTGGAGCCGTAGGACTTCGTGCGGATGTCACGGATGCCTGCCGCCTCGAGGACCGCACGCGCGGGACCGCCCGCGATAACGCCGGTACCTTCTTCAGCGGGGAGCAGACGGACGTGACCCTTGCCGAACTTGCCTTCCACCTGATGCGGAATCGTCGTGCCGACGACCGGAACCTCGATCATGTGGCGCTTTGCATCCTCGACGCCCTTGCGGACCGCTTCGGGGATTTCAACAGCCTTGCCGAGACCTACGCCGACCTTGCCGTTCTCGTTGCCGACAACCATCAGCGCCGTGAAGCGGAAGTTCTTACCGCCCTTAACGACCTTCGCAACGCGGTTGATCGCTACGAGTCTTTCTTTGAATTCGGGAACTTCCTTCTCGAATTTTCTATCTCTGTCGTTTCTCATTTCGTTTCCTCCCTTAGAAGTCCAGACCGGCTTCTCTCGCGCCCTCGGCAAGCGCCGCAACGCGACCGGTGTACAGGTAACCGCCGCGGTCGAAAACGACCTTCTTCACGCCCTTTTCGAGCGCGCGCTCTCCGACGAGCTTTCCGACGAGCTTCGCAGCTTCCTTCTTGTCCTTGCCTTCGAGCTGACCTTTGATCTCTGCATCAAGCGTAGAAGCAGCAACCAGAGTGTTACCGTCGACGTCATTGATGATCTGCGCATAGATGTGGTTCGTGCTGCGATAGACGTTGAGTCTCGGACGTTCGCACGTGCCGTTCAGATTTCTGCGCTGACGGTGATGACGCGCCTTACGAACAGAATTCTTATCGATCTTAGAAAACATTCTATGTTACTCCTTTCTACCTTACTTGCCGGTCTTGCCTTCCTTGCGGCGTACGAATTCGCCTTCGTAACGGATGCCCTTGCCCTTGTAGGGTTCCGGCGCGCGCGTCTTGCGAATATCTGCTGCAATCTGGCCGACCTTCTGCTTGTCGATGCCCTTCACCGTGATCTTGGTGGGTGCGGGCGTTTCAAATTCGATACCGTCCATCTTCGGGAATCTGACCGGATGGCTGTAACCGACGTTCAGAACGAGGTCCTTGCCGTCCATCTGCGCTCTGTAACCGGTACCGACGATTTCGAGCTTCTTTTCAAAGCCGGTCGAAACGCCGACGACCATGTTGTTGATGAGCGAGCGGGTCAGTCCGTGCAGTGCGCGGTGCTGCTTGTCGTCGCTGGGACGCTTTACGGTGAGAACACCGTTGTCCTGCTCCAGGATCATCTCGGGCGAAACACGCTGCGTGAGCTCGCCCTTGGGGCCCTTCACGGTCACGACATTGTGTTCGTCAACCGTGATTGTCACTCCGGACACGATGTGTACCGGAAGTTTTCCGATTCGAGACATTGTTTTTCCTCCTGTTGTATTACCAGACGTATGCGAGCACTTCGCCGCCGACGCCGAGCTTTCTTGCCTCACGGTCGGTCATCACGCCGCGAGAAGTGGACAGGATCGCGATGCCGAGGCCGCCGAGGACCTTCGGGATCTCGTCCTTGCGGGCATAAACGCGAAGACCCGGACGGGAGATGCGCTTGATGCCGACGATGACGCGCTGCTTGTTGGGGCCGTACTTAAGCTTGATGCGGATGGTCTTCACAATGCCGTCCTCAACGAGCTCGTAGCTCTTGATGTAGCCCTCTTCCACAAGGATCT
>CAMORL010000090.1 GCA_946623765.1 uncultured Clostridia bacterium | reverse complement strand
TTATTCCTCGACTTTGACGACGGGCGCTTCGGGCGCGTTCTTCTTGATGCTCTCAATGCCCTTCAAGCAGCTTGCCTTTGCCTTGTAGCTTTCGCCGGTGGCGATGATCTCGCCGTTTTTTGCCTTCAGACGGAAGCGGAATTCGCCCGCCTTGTCCTTGTAGACTTCAAACTTCGGATGCTTTTTCTGCTCGAATCCTTCGACGGTCTGATCCTCGATTTCGCCGAGGCATGCCTTTCTGACGCTCTCGATGCCGTTCATGCAGGCGCTTTCGGTGGTGTAGATTTCACTGACCGCAATGATCTCGCCGTTGCCCGCCTTCAGATTGAACTTGATACCGGACTTTACTGCTTTAACTTCAAATTTTCCCATAATCATGTTCCTTTCCGTATTTCGAAATTTGACGGACTGACGGCCCGCCGCGTGCAGGATTGCTGCGATCCGGGCTTGTGCCCGTTTCCGATTTCAGTATAAACCCCGCCGGAACCGATGTCAAGCACAAGTTGTGCTCATTTTCGACCTTGTCTGTCACCGATTCCGCGCCGTCCGGCATACGATACAACGAGCGCCGGAAAAAGGAGGGGATACGCGATGGGCGAAACGATCAAGGGGCTTCTCGTGCCGTTTTTGGGCACGTCTTTGGGCGCGGCTGCGGTGCTTGCGCCGGGAAGCGGCATAAGCAGGCGCGTGTCCGGGTACCTGTCGGACGCGGCGGCGGGGATCATGGCGGCCGCGGCGATCTTCAGCCTGCTGCTGCCCGCAATGGAACAGACCGAAACCGCAGGCGGAACACCGTGGATTCCCGCTGTTTTCGGCTTTCTTGCGGGCGTCGGGTTCCTTGCCCTATGGGACCGTCTGCCGCGGCGGGCGGAACGCTTCGGCGCGGTGCCGCATTCCACACGCATGCTCGTGTTTTCCGTGTGCCTGCACAACATTCCGGAGGGCATGGCGGTCGGCGCGGCGTACGCGGGGCTTCTTGCGGGACAGGGAGGCGTAACTGCGATGAGCGCGTTTGCGCTGTCGCTCGGCATTGCGCTGCAGAACCTGCCGGAGGGCACGATCATCTCGCTGCCGCTGCATGCCTCCGGGATGAAACGCGGCAAATCCTTTCTTTACGGCGTGCTCTCCGGCGTGTCGGAGCCGATCGCAGGCGCGCTGACGATTCTGCTTGCGCAGTTTGCCGTGCCCGCGCTGCCGTGGCTTTTGTCTTTTGCGGCGGGTGCGATGGCGTACGTCACCGGCTTTGAACTGCTCCCGGACACGGCAAAAGAGCGCCCCGTTTTTGGAACGCTCTGTGTTCTGTTCGGCTTTGCCCTGATGACCGCAATGGACATTCTTTTGGGTTAGAGCACGGACGAATCAAACGGCGTCAGCCCCGCTTGCGTGAGCTTCAGAACGCGAGTCGCCGCCTCCCGGATCAGTTTGCGGTCATGTGTGACCATGAGGATCGCGCCGTGAAAGCCTTTGAGAAGCGTGCGCACCGCAGGCGCGGAGAGCGGGGAGAGATTGCGCGTCGGTTCGTCCAGCACAAGTACATCCGCACGGTCGAGGATTGCCTTCAATAAAAGCAGCTTTGCCTGCTGTCCGCCGGAAAGCGCGCGGATCGGATGATCCATCTCGTCGGTCGTATACTTCATGCTGCCGAGGAAGATTCTTGCCTCGGTCACCGAGTCCTTGTCGCCCTCGGGCGCGAGAAACTCCGCCGGGAGCCGGTCCGCCGGCAGCAGATCGGCGTAGGTCTGCGGCATATAAAACACGTTGTACCCGCGCTTTTCGATCTCGGGCACGAGGCGTTTCAAAAGCGTCGTCTTGCCGCAGCCGTTGCGTCCGACGATGCACACGCGCTCCGGTCCCGTAATGCGGATCGCGACGTTCTCCGATAACACGCGGTCGCCGAGGGAGAGCGTCTCCGGTCCGTATTCGAGCACGGTCCGTCCGCTTTTTACCTCTCCGCCGAGCCACTTCGGCAGGATCGCCCATTCCGCTTCCGGGGCTTCGGTCAGCTCCGCCGCCTCCTTTTCAAGCCGTCGCCCGATCGACTGCACCGTGTGCATCTTCTTTTTCAAAAGCCGACCGGTACTCGGATCCTGCCGGGTCAGCGACGCCTGCGCGTGATCGACGGCATTGTAGATCGAAAGATAACGCTCCTTCTTCTCGCGAAACGCCTTCTGCTCGAACTGCGCGACCTGCGCCTGATGCTCGAACGCCGCGTCGCGCCGCCGCATGTATTCGTCATAAGGGATGTTCGCCGCCGTCGCCCGCGGAATCTTTTTGCGCCGCACCAGTTCCAGATGGATGACCGCCTCCGCCGTGCGTGAAAGCAGCACCTCGTCATGCGAGATATAGAGCACCGTTTTTCTGACCGAGGAAAGAAACGCTTCGAGCCACAAAAGCGTGTCAAGGTCGAGGTCGTTGCTCGGCTCGTCCAGAAACAACACGTCGCAGTCGTTCAGAAGCAGCGTGCAAAGTCCGAGCTTGACGCGTTCGCCGCCGGACAGCGTGCCCATTTTCCGGTCCGAATATGCAAGGTCAAAGGGCAGCCCCACGTCCTTCATCGCGCGGGAGAGCGCCTTCGGGGAAAGCGTGTCCGCGTCAACGTGCGCGGTCAGATATTCGTATACGCCGCGTTCCCGTTCCGAAGCCGGCAGCTCCTGCGGAAGATAGCCCTTCGTGCCGGAAACGGACGCGGTTCCCGAAACCGTCGCATAGCCTTCGACGAGCGCGGGGTCGCAGAGCCACTTCAGAAGCGTGGATTTTCCGTTGCCCTCCTCGCCGATCAACGCGACCTTTGCGCCGTCCGGCACGGTGAAGGAGAGGTTTTCGACGATCGTCTTTTGGTCACGGTCGATCGTGATCGTGATATTTCTTGCCTGTATCATATGAATCACCTCCGTATTCGAAGCGGCAGATGCTGCGCTGCTCGCCCTGATAGGGTCCGATGCCCTCGAAGATCTTTATAAAGCCGCATTTTTCCATTACGCGCCGCGACGCGTAATTGTCCGCAAGGCATACGCCTGCCATGGTTTTCAGCCCGAGCGCCGGCAGAATGACCGGCAGAAACGCGCGGACCGCCTCGGTCGCGTAACCGCGTCCGGTGTGTGTCTTCGCAATGTGAAAGCCGATCTCCCACTCGCCGCCGTCCAACGGGACCGCCTGCACGTAGCCGATGTTCCCGCCGGTTCTTTGCAGCACGGGATAGACCAGCGGACCTTCCGTGCCGCCGTAGCGCGTCATCAGAAACGCGATTGTTTCCGCGGCGTCTTCGACGGTTTCAAACACCTCGTCCGGCACGAAGCGGCGGGTGTCTTCGTCAAGCGAGTTCAAATGCACCGCTTCCGCCATGTCGGGCGTAAATTCCGTAATCATAAGCCGTTCGGTTATGATCTCCATCCGTTCGATCCCTCCTCAACAAAAAATCGCTCCGCTGCCGAAAAGCAGGGAACGACCCAAATACACCGATACATCGGCGGTATAAAAGGAGGGTGATCCGTTTTTCGACAGCGCAAGACGCACCCGATCGCTCGGGTTGTCCGTTACATTCGAAAAAGACGGATCAGTTGCGCATTCGCTCGTTTGCCTCCTGTGTTTTTCTGTATTGTAACAAACAAGCGGCGCGCTGTCAAGCACGCCGCTGAATACTTCATGTTTCAGTCCAGATCGGGTTCCCAAAAGCCCTCTCCGTACGCTTCGTCGACGGTGGTGAGCATCACGATCGCGCCGGGGTCGATGCGGTTGATGATGCGCCGCGAGGTATAGACCTCGACCTTGCTGCACACGCACATCAACATCTGGTGCGGCTTGCCGGTATAGGCGCCGCGCACGTCGGCAAGTGTCGCGCCGCGTTCGGTTTCCTCCATGATCGCGCTTGCGATCTCCTGCGCTTTGTCCGACACGACGAGCAGCATGCGCCGCGTGCCCGTGCCGTACATGACCTTGTCGATGATGGTGGTCGAAACGATCGTCATCAGCACGCCGTACAGAACCGCATTGATGTTGCCGAACACCGGCCAGCCCAAAAGAATCACGACACCGTCCACGATCAGCGAGATCGAGCCGATGGACAGATGCGGCTTCAGTTTCCGGATGCTCATGATGACGAAATCCGTGCCGCCGGTGGACGAGCCGGGCATGTAAATGAGCGCAAGTCCGACGCCCGACAGCGCGCCTGCGAACAGAGCCGCCAGCAGCGGGTTTTCGGCGCCGTTATACTGCGGAATCAGCGGAAAGACGACGTCCATGAAGAATGCCGAAATCAGCATACTCTTGACGGACTTGAAGAAGAACACGCGCCCGAGAAGCCGATAGCAGATGATCGCGACCGGGACGTTGATCAGCAGCGTCAAAAGACCGATTTTGAGGAACGGGAGAAAATGGTTGATGATCATCGCGACGCCGGTGATGCCGCCGGGCGCGAAGTCTGCCGTCGCCGCAAAGGTATAGATGCCCGCGGCATAGAGAATGCTGCCGCAAATGTCGTGCAGCACGTCCTTGACCGCCATCTTCCAGCCGTATTTCCGATAATATCCGATGATGCTCTGATTCTTCTTCGGAGCGATCGCCGTCTTCTTTTTCATATGCACAGCCCCCCGTTTCCGAAAAAATCATATCTGTTCCGCCCTGGAAAGTCAAGTGGTTTATGCAGCTTTTCCGCTTCTTTTCAGCACTCTGAGCGCATTCAGAACGGCAAGCAGCATTACGCCGACGTCGCCGAACACCGCGACCCAGAGGTTTGCGAGACCGCATGCGCCTAAAACGAGGAAGATCGCTTTCGTGCCCAGCGCGAACACGATGTTTTCGACCGTGATGCGGTGCGTCTTTCGCGCAATTTCAATCGCATCGACGAGCTTTGCCGGGTCGTCCGCAGGGATGATCGCGTCCGCCGCTTCGATCGCGGCGTCGCTTCCGAGACCGCCCATCGCAACGCCGACGTCCGCGCGGGCAAGCACCGGCGCGTCGTTGATGCCGTCGCCGACGAACAGCAGCGTTCTCCCCTTCGGAAGCGTCTCATAGAGTTCTTCGACCGCTGCGAGCTTCCGGTCCGGCAAAAGCTCCGCCGAAACGCCGTCGAGGTGAAGTTCCCGATTCACCGCTTCCGCAACCGTCTTTGCGTCGCCGGTCAGCATGATCTGCCGCTGCACGCCCGCGGCGCGAAGTCCTTCGACCGCCGCGGCGCTGCTTGCCTTCAGCGCGTCCGCAATCACGATACAGCCCGCATATGCGCCGTCCACCGCAACGAACGCCTTGGTACCCATCCCTTCGGGTTCAGAAACCGAAAGGCTCAAAGATGTCATCAGTCGCTGATTGCCGACCGAAACGGCGCGTCCGGCGACGTTCGCCGTCACGCCTGCACCCGCAAGCTCGCGGCAGTCCGAAACGTCCTTCGGCGCTTCGCCCGCAGCGGCAAGGATCGACTTTGCGATCGGATGCGTGGAGAACGATTCCGCGCCTGCGGCAAGCGCAAGCAGCTCTTCCGCCGTAAAACCGTCCGCAGGCAGAACTTCGCGCACCGCAAAGCTGCCCTCGGTCAGCGTACCGGTCTTGTCAAACACCACCGTGTGCGCCTTGTTCAGCGCTTCGAGAAAGTTGCCGCCTTTAACGAGCACACCGGCTCTCGACGCCGCGCCGAGTCCGCCGAACACTGCGAGCGGAATCGAAATCACCAACGCGCAGGGGCAGGAGATGACCAGAAACGTCAGGGCGCGGTGGATCCAGTCGCTCCAGTTTCCGGTGAACAGCGAGGGAATGACGGCAAGCAGCACCGCGGCAATTACCACAACGGGGGTATAGACCCTTGCAAACTTCGTGATGAAGCGCTCCGCAGGCGTTTTTCGGTCGGCGGCGTCCTCCACAAGCCGGATGATCTTCGACGCCGTCGATTCACCGAAACTCTTTTCGACGCGGATTTTCAGCACGCCGTCCAGCGCGATGCAGCCGGACAGCGCCGTGTCGCCCTCATGTGCCGTGCGCGGGACCGATTCGCCGGTCAAAGCGCGGGTGTCAAGCGACGCGCTGCCGGACAGGATCACGCCGTCCAGCGGGATGCGCTCGCCGGGACGCACGACGATCGTTTCGCCGATCGCAACGGAGGCGGGGGAGACGGAAAGGGTTTCGCCGTTCCGCTCGACGTTCGCCGTGTCGGGACGGATGTCGAGGATCGCGCGGATCGAATCCTGCGAACGGTCGAGCGCAAGGTCGGTCAGCCATTCGCCGAGCTGATAGAGCAGCATGACTGCCGCGCCCTCGGGATATTCGCCGAGCGCAAACGCGCCGATCGAGGAGACCGTCATCAGAAACGCCTCGCCGAATACGTTGCCGCGCAGAATTCCGCGGATCGCGTTCCACACGACGTCGTACGCCGCGACAGCGTAGCAGGCAAGGAACAGCGGCAGTTCCATATACAGCGGCGCGTGCAGAAAATGCGCCGTAAGCCCTGCCGCAAAGAGCACAGCCCCCACGATCAGCCGGATCAGCATGGTCCGGTTTTCCTTTTCCTCATGCCCGCCGTGTTC
>CAMORL010000089.1 GCA_946623765.1 uncultured Clostridia bacterium | reverse complement strand
GGGATCGCTGTAAACAGCATGATGCAGATGAGTACGATCCAAAGCCGTTTCATGTCCAACGGTTCCTCTTCGAAAAAAACGCCCCGCTCGATATGCGAGGCGTCGATCCTTTGTTATTTGCGTCTGGCGTACGGCGTATCGGGCAGCGGCAAAGCCGTGCGGAACACGCCGTCGCGGTTATAATACGCGTTCTGCACCGCCGGCGCGGTCGGGATCGTGCAGATCTCGCCGATTCCCTTTGCGCCGCAGGCAAGTCCGTCCTTGGTCGCTTTTTCCACAAGGATCGCGTTGACCTCCGGCGTTTTGTCCGCGCGAAACAGTCCCAGCGTGCCGTATTTTGCGGCGGGCTTTCCGTCCTTTAAGGGGAAATCCTCCGTGAGCGCATACCCGAGTCCCATCACGACGCCGCCCTCGATCTGTCCTTCTGCGGCGCGCGGATTGACCGCCACGCCGAGATCGTGGATCGCCGTCACACGCTTCACGGTGCCGTCGTCGTTCAGCTCGACCACATGCGTGGCGTAGCCGTAAGCGATGTGCGAGACCGGATTCGGCTTGTCGCTTCCGAGCTTGTCGGTGATTCCCGTGTATTCGCCGAGGAACGACTTTCCTTCCAGCGCTTCCCACGAGCCCTCTTTTTCGAGCGCTTCCTTCACCTGCTTTGCCGCCCGCACGACGGCTTCTCCGGTGAACAGCGTCTGCCGCGACGCAGTGGTGTTGCCTGCGTCCGGCGCAAGCGCGGTATCGGGCGTGCAGTAATGCACGCGTTCGTGCGAAATGCCGAGGATCTCCGCCGCCATCTGCGTCTGCACGGTACCCATGCCCTGTCCGATGCACGCGGCGGACGAATGCAGATACACGTCGCCGCCCTTGACCTCGATGCGGCAGCGTCCGGTATCGGGAATGCCGACGCCGAGACCCGCGTTTTTCATGGCGCAGGCGATGCCCGCCTTCGGATCGCGTTCGAGAATCGGTCTTGCGGCGTCGAGCGTTTCAACCAGCGCCGTCGTTTCGTCTGCGATCTGTCCGTTCGGCAGCACCTGTCCCGGACGGATCGCGTTGCGGTAGCGGATCTCGAACGCGGAGATGCCGACCAAAGCCGCAAGCTCGTTCAGATTGCACTCGGTGGCAAAGCAGCTCTGCGTCACGCCGAACCCGCGGAACGCGCCCGCCGGCGGATTGTTCGTATAGATCGCCTTGCCGTCGATGTCGATGTTCTGATAGTTATAGGGACCCGCGGCGTGCGTGCAGGCGCGCTGCAGCACCGGTCCGCCGAGCGAGGCATATGCGCCGGTATCGGAAACCAGCGTCGCCTTCATGCCGGTAAGATACCCGTTTTCATCGCAGGCGGTCGTGAACTCCATCTCCATGGCGTGACGCTTCGGATGCACCAGCAGGCTTTCTGCGCGGGTGAACGTCACCTTGACGGGTCTTCCCGTGTGCCAGCTAAGCAGCGCCGCGTGGTGCTGCACGCTCATGTCCTCCTTGCCGCCGAAGCCGCCGCCGACCATCATGGCGGTGACGCGCACCTTGTCCTGCTCTAACCCAAGCATCTGCGCGCATTCCTTGCGCGTCTGATACACGCCCTGATCGCCGGAATAGATGCGCATACCGTCGCCCTCGCGCAGCGCCACCGCGCATTCGGGTTCCAAAAACGCGTGATCCGTGGGCGGCGTGCTGTAATGATGCGTCACGACATATTTGCTGTTTCTGATCGCTTCTTCGGCGTTTCCGCGCACCAGATGCTCGTGCGAGAGCACGTTCGTGCCGTTCGACGCGTGGACGAGCGTTTTGTCCTTCAGCCCTTCCATCATGTCGAGCACAGGCGGGAGCGGTTCGTATTCGACGCGGACCAGCGCTGCCGCCGCGCGCGCCTGCGCTTCGGTTTCGGCGGCAACCAGCGCGATCGCGTCGCCCAGAAAGTGCGTGATCTTCCCCTCCGGGATCATCACGTCGTAGTCCTGTTTCAAATGCCCGATCTTCTGTGTGCCGGGAATGTCCTTTGCGGTCAGCACGCACACCACGCCCGGCGCTTTCTCCGCTTCTGCCGTGTCGATTGAAAGCACCCTTGCGCGCGGATAATCGCTGCGCTTTGCGGTGCCGAAGAGCATGCCGTCGAGATAGATGTCGTCCGCGTACTTCGCATCGCCGAGCGCTTTTTGAGGCGCGTCCACGCGGTCGAGGTTTTCTCCCACGATGCCCTTAAGAACGCGTTTCGGCACGGGTTCGCCGTTTCGGAACACCCTTGCGGCAAGCAGGATCGCTTCCTCGATCTTTTTATAGCCGGTGCAGCGGCAGATGTTCATGCGGATCGCATTCTTCACGTCCGCGGGCGTCGGATCGGGGTTTACGTCGAGAAGCCCCTTTGCCGCCATCACCATGCCCGGCGTGCAGAAGCCGCACTGCACCGCGCCCGCCTCGGTAAAGGCGTAGGCGTAAACCTCGCGCTCGCGCGCGGTGAGCCCTTCGCAGGTCAGAACGGTCTTCCCTTCCATGCGGTCGGTCTGCTGCACGCAGGCTTTCACCGCTTTGCCGTCGATCAGCACGGTGCATGTGCCGCACGCGCCCTCCGAGCAGCCGTTTTTGACGCTCGTGAGCCGGAGATCATCCCTTAAAAAGCGGATGAGTTTTTTGTTTTCGGGACAGACGACGGTCCGTCCGTTGACCGTAAAGGTCGCCATATTGCTCTCCTTCCGGCGCTCAGCCGATCAGATAATGGTAATCCGAAAGAACCGTTTCGATCATCGCTTTCGCGTCCGGATCGATCGCGTCGCGGTCGAGATCGACCGTGCGTACGCCGTCCAGACGGAGCTTTACAACCCGGTCGGAAACGGGCAAAAAGCCCTTGTTTTCGGAACCGTCGAATTCCGCTTCGGTTGCGAACAGCGTGAATTTTTCTTTGTACGGCTTCGAGTCATACGGGCAGAATACGAGGCAGTTGCCGCACTCGTTGCACATCCGGTCGACGTGCAGGATCTGCGGCTTCGCTTTTCCGGGCACGCGGATCGCGACGTTTGCGCGGTTCGGGCAGACCTGCACGCAGCATTCGCAAACCGTCCCGCAGGACAGGCAGCGTTCGCGCTCCTTCTCCGCCTGTTCGTAATCTCTGAGGATTCCGTGCTTTTCGAAGCAGGCGTCCTCCGTCGTTTTTGAATCTTCGGGGATCTCGTATGTATACCTGCCCGCAATCGCGTCCGCCGCTTTCCGTGCGTCCGCAATGCCCTCGACGACGGTTGCCGGACCGCGGCTGCAGTCGCCGACGACATAAACGTGTTCGCGGGAGGTCATCAGGTTCGCGTCGACGACGACCTTGCCGCGCTCCGAAAGCGCAATGCCGTTTTCCGTGAAGATCGCGGTTTCGACCTTTTCACCGACCGCCGCAATCAGCGTGTCGCACGGGATCTCAAAGGTCTGATCCGTTTCGACCGGCGATCTCCTGCCGGATGCGTCCGGCTCGCCGAGCCGCATGACACGGCACAGAAGCTGACCGTTTTCGTACGAGACCGGCGAAAGCAGTTCGCAGAAAAACACGCCGTCCTCTTTTGCAAGCATTAGTTCCTCTTCGTCTGCGGGCATGTACTTTGCGGTGCGGCGGTACACGAGCCACACGTTTTCCACGCCTTTCGTGCGCTTTGCCGCGCGCGCGGCGTCCATCGCAGTGTTGCCGCCGCCGATGACGATCACGTTTTTGCCGAGATCTTTGAGCGTGCCCGCCTTGCTCTCTTCGAGGAAGCGGATGACGTTTTTCGCCTCGCCCTTTTCAAGGCGCATCTTTCCTTCCGCCCACGCGCCGACGGCGTAAATCACATCGGTAAACCCTTCATGAAAGAGCGCGTCCGCATTCGGCGCGATCGTATTCAGGCGAATGTCGACGCCCATTGCCTCGAGCAGTTTCGCGTCGCTGTCGATCGCATCGTGCCCGATGCGGAACTCCGGAATGACGTACCGCACGACGCCGCCCAAAGCGCCGCGCTTCTCAAAGAGCGTGACCTTTACGCCCTGCCGCGCCAGGAAGAACGCCGCCGCCATGCCTGCGGGACCGCCGCCGATCACGGCGACACGTTTGCCGGTGTTCGCCGCGGGTTTCAGATGCGTAAGCAGCGCGGAAAGTCCGTTTTCCGCGGCGGTGAGCTTTGCCCTTCTGATCCGCACGGATTCCTCGTAAAAGCCTCTGGTGCACTTGTCCGCGCAATGATGCGGGCAGATCGTGCCGGTGATGAACGGCAGCGGGTTCTTTTCGACGATGAGCTTCAGCGCTTCTTCGTATTTGCCCTTGCCGACCAGTTCGATGTAGTTCGGAATGTCCTGTCCGATCGGACAGCCGTGCGTACACGGCGCGGTGAAGCAGTCGAACAGCGGAACCTTTTCGGTCAGCTTGCGTTCCGGATGCGGCTTCACGGGTTTTGTGTTGCGCACGGATACGCGAGCCTGTTTCGAAAGCAGCGCAACCGCGCCGACCTTGACGCCCGTAAACGGTTCATACGGCAGCGCATCGCAGATCGTGCCGAGCTGTGACAGTCTCTGATAGCCGCCGGGCTTTAAGATCGTCGTGGCAAGCGTGATCGGCCAGATACCCGCCTTGAACAGCTCCGCAATGTTGAACGCGTCGATGCCGCCCGAGAACGAAAGCCTGAGCTTACCGTCGAATTCCTCGCTCATGCGCTTCGCCATCTCGATCGTCAGCGGATAGAGCGAGCGGCCGGACATATACATTTCGCCGCTCGGAAGCTCGCCCTGCGTGACGTCCACCGGGAAGGTGTTACTTAGCTTCAGCCCGAATGCGACACCGTTTTGCGCCGCGAGCGCAAGGAGGCGGCGGAACATCGGAACCGCGTCCTTATACTGCAGATCCTCGTTGAAATGATGCTCGTCGAACACGATATAGTCGAAGCCGAGCTTATCGAGCGTCTTTCTTGCGTAGGCATAACCCAGGATCGTCGGATTGCATTTGACGAAGGTGTTGAGTTTTTTCGTGTCGATGAGATAGCTTGCAATCCGTTCGATCTCCTGCGGCGGACAGCCGTGCAGCGTCGAAAGCGTGATCGACGTGCACACATGCGGATTGATCGAAGCGAGATACTCCTCGTCGATCTTCTCGAAGCGGTCGAGGTTCGCCTTTGTCCATGCCATGCACTCCGACCAGATTTCGGTCTTCGACGCATCCTTGAGTCCTTCGATGAACGCGTCGATCTTCGGGGACGTGATGCCGGCAAAATCGTAGCCGACGCTCATGTTGAAGACGAATCCGTTCGGATCGCCCCAGCCGAATTCCTTGGTGAACAGCTTCAGCATGAACCACGCCTTGACGTATTCTTCGAGCGCTTCGGGCACGGTGAGTTCGGTCGACCACTCGCAGTTGTAGCACTCGTCCGAAGCCACGATACAGGGCTTTCCGATGCAGGCGGCAAGCTCGTCGCCGTCCATGATCTGCACGGTCTTGAGCTCAAAGAAGCGGCTGCCCGCATAGTACGCGGCAAGGATGTTTTGCGTGAGCTGCGTATTCGGACCCGCTGCGGGACCGAACGGCGTTTCCAGATGCTCGCCGAAGATCGAAAGCATCCTGCCCGGGATCGGGCGATACGCGCGCTTCACCCCGAACACGCTGCCGGTTTTGTATTCAGAAAGCACCCATTCCATCAATTCCCGAAAGGGGATCGGCGTCATTCGATCGGACATCGTGATTGCCTCCTTTTAAGCGTTGACGGCCGCCCAGAGCTTCTTTGCGCTCTCGCGGCACTTTGCCATGATTTCCTTCTCGTCGCACACAAGCACCTCGCGGTCCTTCATCAGCACCTTGCCGTTGCATACGGTCGTGACGACGCTTCTGCCGTTCATGCCGAACAGAATGTGCGAGTTTGCGTTGTTTCCGTCCATCGGGGTCAGCGGGTCGTAATCGGTGACGATGACGTCCGCATATGCGCCGGGCTTCAGAACGCCGAGCGGCGCTTCAAAATATCTGCCCGCGATCGCCGCGTTGCCGAAAAACAGCATGTCCGGGATCTCGCCCCACGCGACCGTCGGATCGCACAAATGATGCTTATGAATAATGTTGCCGACCTTGTAGCTTTCGAGCATGTCGTTCGTATAGCCGTCGGTGCCGAGTCCGAGCAGCAGCCCGAGCTTTTTCATCTGAATGACCGGACCGCAGCCGACCGCGTTGCCCATGTTGGACTCGGGATTGTGCACGACCGCCGTATCCGTCGCCTTCAGAAGCTCCATCTCGGCTTTATTGATGTGGACGCAATGGATCGCAAGCGTTTTGTTTCCGAGGATGCCCGCCTCATAGAAGCGGTTGATGATGCGCTTGCCGTACTTGTCGAGAGAATCCTGCACGTCTCCCGGTCCTTCCGCGCAATGCACATGGAAGCCTGCTTCCTTTCCCCCGTGCGCAAGACAGTCCTCAAGCGTTTTGTCGGAGAGTGTGAACGCCGCGTGCAGACCCATCATGCCCTTTACCATGTCGGTATCGTCCGCTGCCGCCTTTTTGATGAAGCGCTCGTTTTCGAGGATCGACTGCATGCGTTTCTCCTCGCCGTCCCGATCGCTGA
>CAMORL010000088.1 GCA_946623765.1 uncultured Clostridia bacterium | reverse complement strand
TCCCGTGACGCTGCGGCTGTCACCCCGTGACGCATGTGACCGTCATCCCGTGACGGGGTCTGCCGTCTATGGGGCGGAGGAAGACTCTCCGATCAAATAAAACAGGGAAGCTCGCTTATGAGCTTCCCTGTTTGGTTTTCGGATCAGGCGGAGAAGGATTCGGGATTTCGGACGAACACATAGAATGCGCCGCCGATCTGCATTTTGAGAACGCTTCCCTCGAGCGAATACGGATAGTCGTTCGTATCTTCCCGGAAGGTATGGATCATATGCGCGTCACGGTCGAGAACGAAATTGTATCCGGCGTACAGAAACTGATCCCCGGTCTCTTCCTCGTACCACGCCATTGTGCCGATCTCCTTGAACTGCACGCGCATTGCATACCGTCCGGCGGCGATCGAAGCGTTTAAGGCGACGATCTTGATGTCTGGCTGTTCGCTTTCGATCCGGACCAGATGCCATACGCCGACGATCCCGTCCGTTTTGCCGGATGTATCCTCCGGCACGCGAAACGGCGGAAGCGTAAACGCGTCTGTTCTCCTGTACCGGTATGTACGCGCATCCGATCGGAACAGGATCCGGTCCGTTTCGGGTTCATAGAAGAAGGGATCGTTCGTTCCCGGCAGCGGAATGATATTGTTGCCGGCGATCTTCCAGTTCCTTTGAAACCGCGTCGCTTCATATCGCTCGTTCCAATCATAGATATAGGTATGGTCCTCGTTGAAGATCAGATGGGATTCGATACTGTTCTCCCGGATCCCGACAAATGTGCCGTCGGATTCAATCATTTCCTCCAGCTCCCAAGCACCGCAAAGTCGCTCTTCGCTCAGCGGCTGCGGCGTCGGTACGGGCTTTTGTGAGGCGGTCGGCGCATCCGTCGCCGCCGGCGGTTCCGTCGGGTCCGGCGCCGCCGCATGGGATTCCGTGTTGGTCTGAAGCCTGCATCCGACAAACAGCAGCACGGCAAGCAGTATGACAAACAATCGTTTCATAGCAATTCCTTTCCGAACGAATCGCAAAGCCGTTCCGTGAATCTGATTCAATCGAGATGATACAGCTCGCTGTATTTCTTCGTCAGATAGTCCGTGTAGTACGTCGGGTCGAACGGCGCGCCGAAGGCTTCCTCCATCAGCGCGGTCGGATCCTTCCTGCAGCCGAAGCGGTAGATGTGCTCGGTGAGCCATTCCACGATCGGCTTCAGATTGCCCTTTTTCACGCTGCCCCAGACGTCGATCTCGCGCTCCATGCGCTTGATGAGCTGCGCGCCGTATGCCGAGCCCATCGCGTAGGACGGGAAATAGCCGAACAGCCCGGTTGCCCAGTGCGAATCCTGCAGGACGCCGCGCCGGTCGTCCGGCACGTCGACGCCGAGATATTCTTTATACAGCCGGTTCCACTCCGCGGGCAGATCCTTCGCCTGAAGATCGCCGTTAAAGAGCCGCTTTTCAAGCTCATAGCGCACCATGACGTGCAGGGCGTAGGTGAGCTCGTCCGCCTCGGTGCGGATAAGCGACGGCTCCGCCTTGTTGACCGCGACGTAGAATTCGTGCGCGGTGACGTCCTTCAGCTGCTCCTTGAAGATCTCCTGCATCTTCGGGAAGATCGCCTCGATGAACGGTTCGCTTCTGCCGATGATGTTTTCAAAGAAGCGGGACTGTCCTTCGTGCACGCTCATGGAAACGCCCTTGCCGATCGGCAGTTTCGCGATGTCGTCGCCGATGTTGCGCTCATAGGTGGCGTGACCGCCCTCGTGAATGACGCTGTACATCGACAGCTCCACCGCGTCCTCGTGGTAATGCGTGGTGATGCGGACGTCATACTTTGTGAACTGCGTGGTGAACGGATGCTCGGTTTCGCCGATGGTGCAGTAATTTCTGTCCAGCCCCAGAACGTCCATCAGATAATCCGAGAAGATACGCTGCTGCGCGATCGGATAAAAGCGGTGCAGAAACGAAACGTCCGGCTGGCTCTGTATCTTCGCGATCACGGGAACGAGGCGTTCGCGCACGGTCTTGAAAAACGCGTCGAGCGTTTCGGTGTTCAGTCCTTTTTCGTATTCGTCGAGCATGGTGTCGTACACCGGCGCGTCCGGCTTATAATACTTCGCGAAGCGTTTTTTCGCCGCGATCAGTTTTTCAAGATGCGGCAGGAACATCGCAAAATCGCTCTTGAGCTTCGCCTCGTGCCAGACCTGATCCGCCCGCGTCTGATCGACCGTGTACTGCACGTACTCCGCTTTCGGAATGCAGGCGATGCGTTCGCGGCTCTGCATTGCAAGCTCGGCGGTGCGGACGATCGCGGAATCGACCTCGCCGCGATGCGCGAGGATCTCCCGCTGCATGGCGTCGACTTCCGGCGCGGTGATCATATCGTAGAGCGCTTCGGACAGCACGCCGAACGTGTCGCCCACAATCGGACCCGCGCCTTTCGGCATCAAGGTGCTCATGTCGTAATTCATCAGCCCCATCGCATGACGGTATGCGCGCAGTTTTTCAAGATACTTCCGATACTGTTCAACGGTTTCGCCGATCATAAGTTATCTCCTTTCCGGGTCGTCGTTCGTTTCTTCAAAGATCACGGTCGGTTCCGGCTGTTGTTCCGGTTCCTCCTTCGCCGCGGGTTCCTCCGCAAAGAGCACGGCGGACTCTTTCGATTCTTTACCCTCCGCCGGAGCGGACGCCTCTTTCGAAGCCGCTTTCCGGTCCGAAGGCTTTCCGAGAAGGCAAAGCAGCGCAACGGACAGCACGCCGAGGACGATCAGCGCCAGCGTCCGCCGCCCGTCACGCACCGCAACGGACACGGTCGCCTGCCCCTGCTCCCCCGCCGCATTCTCCGCGGTGACGGTGAGCTTCGTTTCGCCCGCGCCGTGCGCAATCACATACAGCGTTCCGTCGCCGCGAAGCAGACCCTCCGCAATCGCGGGATCTGCGCTCGAAACGGTGAACGTCAGCGCGCCGCCGTCCTTTGCCCGAAAGCCCGCGGTGTATGCGGGGATCGGCTTTGCGACGTCGTCGCGCGCGCCGATCGGCAGCGACAGTTTGAGTCCCGGATCGTTCGGTACGGAAACGGGATCCGGCTCCTTTGGGACGGATCCGGTCTTTGCGGTACAGGCAAGCGTCAGCAGCAGAAGCAGCGCCGCGCACAGGGTCAATGCTCGTTTCATGGTCGTTCCTTTCATTTCTCAGGGAAAGAGCAGCGAGAACAGATCGAAAAGATCGATCCCGCCTGCCCATTCCTCCTCATAGTTTCTGCCGTCGAACAGCGACGGCCAATTCCCCCAGTCGAACCCGCCGAGATAGTCGTCCCAGCCGTTCCAACCGCCGAAATCGTAATGTCCGCCGGTCTCAGCCGTCACGAACCGACCGAGCCATTCGATGTAGTCCGCGTCGATGCCCGCGTTGCGGAACACGCGCTTCAATTCGTTGTAGAAGCTGCGGTCGCCGTACGGCAGCGTGACCGAAAGCCCCGAGAGCGTCGTTTCGCCCGCCGTCGCGCCGTAGTACGCGATCGCATGATCGAGCGTCGCACAGAGCGCGTCGGACGTCTTTGAAGGGATGTTCGCCGCAAGCGAAAGCATGTCGGTGATATAGTAATCGTCGAGGGAATACTCGTTCGTACTCCAGTTGCCGATCGACCGCGAAAGCCGCGGATGCGCTCTGTCGCTGAATTCGCGAAGCTGGCTGTAGTTTTGGGACAGCAGCGCGGTTTCGTTCGCATAGGCAAACTCCACCCATGCGGGATACAGCAGCGTCATATAGGATTCGTCGATCAAAGCAAGCGTCATGCCGTCGTCCGGATCGCTGCTCCTGCCCGCGGCGCGGATCGAATCGTCGATCGCGATCTCTGCAAGCGCGGGCGTGTCGATCGCCGGGTTGTCGGCAAGCGCGGAAAGCCATCCCTGATACGACCAGCCGCAGCCGGGCTCAAAATCCTCGGAAAGGATCGTATAGTCGCAGTATTCATAGAGCGCGCAGCAGACCTCGAGCGAGGACATCAGGCAGCAGTCCATGCCGATGAAATCGAAATATACGCCGGCGTCGCGGAGCGCAATCTGCATCTCGTCGATCGTCAGGGAGGAATTGAAACTCCGGAACTCGTCGTAGCCGAAGCCGTATACCGGACCGCCGCCATGATCCCACAGCAGCAGAATATAGCGGTCCGCAGGCGCGGTTTCGACGCCCCACCGAATGAAATCCGACAGCGTTGAAGGGATCGTTGTGTCAAGCTGCCCGAGCGTTCCGTCCAGCAGCGTGAGCCTGCCGCTGTCCACGCGGTAGCGTTCGGCGTGCCGCGAGGAGATTCCGAAGTACCTGTCCCAGTTTCTCGTGCCGACCGTCTCGACAAGGATGTTGACGCGGTCGCTCTTTTCGGCGCGGACCATCTCCAGAAGGTCGTTGGTCGCTTCGCCGTACTGGGATTCGAGATCGGAACCGTTCATCAAAACAAGAACCGTCACGACGTCGGTGCCGTCGTTCTTCAGCTGCACCTTTTTGGGACGCACCCACGCAGCGGGATTCTCCTGCGGAACGGGCGTTTTCAGGGAAACCTGCCCGTCGAAGATCATTGGATCCGGCGTGTCCGGAGAACTTATGGCAGCGGTTTCGGGCTGCGGCGTTACCCGCGGTGTCGGTTCCGCCGGCAGCGCGGTCGGTTTTACGGCGTCCTGCGGGACGTCAACGGCGTTTTCGAGACACTTTCCGATTCTGCACGCGCAGGCGCACATCGAGCCGAACAGAACGATCGCCGCCGCGATCACAACGATCGCAACGATCAATCCGGTCAGTTTCTTTTTCGGCTGCGGCTTGCGTTCCACGGACAGTCCCCTTTCTTTTCTGTTCTGTCAGAATATCACAGTTTGCGCCGTCCCGCAAGGCGGGTCGGGCGTGCTGCGTTCACCCGCGCAAACGGTAAAACGGAATACGGACAAAGCGGCCGCCGCGCTGCTTTGCATACGGATCGCGCGCGGTGCGGCGGTATTCCCTGCGGATCCCGAAAAAGTACCGGAACGCGATCCGCTGCATGGGCCGGTACACGTCGCCCGTGTCGATCTCGATCGAGCGGCACTTGCGCTCGATCAGCGCTTTTTTGAACAGCAGCGTCGTGACGTGGCGGACGCGCCTGAACCCCTTCACCGAAAGGTATGCGTTCAGATGGTATCTGAGCTCAAACGTCATGCAGGGCACGGAGAACAGAAACGGCTCGCCGAACCGCCGTTCGTACGCGGCGGACAGCGCATCCGCAAGATACGCGCAAAGCCTTCCCGAACCGATCGCGCGCGAAAGCTCCGCCCACTCCTCCGTCCGTTCCGAAAGATCCACGCGAAAGCCCTCCTCGAGCACCTCGGTGCAGCGGAGCAGCAGCTTCTTCGCGGTTTTCCGTTCTCTTGCATGCAGCGGTTTCATACGAACATGGTAGCATATTCCATGCCGTTTCGCAAGAATAACCTGTTTCGACGCGTCTTGTTTTCCGATTTATAGGACGGATCACGGCGCATACTGAATGCGCAAACCCGGAAAGGAGGGCGACGACATGGCAAAAAGAACGGACGGGAAACTCAAGATCCTGTATGTGAAGGACATTCTGGAACAATCGCACAGAAACGGACGAACCGTCTCCATGCGTGAGATTCTGTCCGCGCTGAACGCGCGCGGCATCCCTGCAGAGCGCAAGAGCGTTTCGGACGATCTGCGGCTTCTGAAAGCGTACGGTCTGCCGGTCGTGTGCATCCGCCGCGGCAGAGCGACGGTCTATTCGCTGAAAAAATCACCGTAAACCGTGGACAACGGACACGAAACACGCTATACTGTATGTAAATCAAACAAAGGAGAACGAACATGCAGGCAAGAAAAGACATGAACCCGAAATTCCAGTGGGATTTTACGCACATGTACGCAAACGACGAGGCTTGGGAAGCCGAGCTGAACGCCATCGTCGCGGATCTTCCGAAGATTGCCGCGATCGAAGGCACCCTCGGCAATTCGCGCGAGAGCTTCAAGGCGGGCATGGACACGGTCAATGAAATCGCCGAGCGGCTTGAAAAGGCGTATATTTACGCGAACCTCCACCGCTGCGCCGACGGTTCCGAGTCGAAGCACCAGGAAATGGACGGCAAGGCGACGAGCGCATATGTGCAGTTTTCGACGATGCTCGCGTTCTTTGAGCCGGAGATCCTTGCGATCCCCGAAGAGAAGCTCAGCGAGTTCCTCGCGCCGGACGAAATGAAGCCCTACCGTTTCACGGTCGAAAACATCACGCGTACCCGCGCGCATTGTCTTGACGCGCAGCGCGAGCGCATGCTGGCGATGCTGGGCGACGCCGCGCAGACGCCGCAGGACGCCTATGAAATGCTGACGAACGTCGACATGGAGCTGCCGAAGATTCACGATGCAGAGGGCAACGAGGTCCAGCTCACGGCGGGCAACTTCGGCGTGTACCGCGAAAGCCCCGAAAGAGCCGTCCGCGAAGAGGCGTTCAACGCCATGTTCGGCACCTATAAGAAGTACATCAACACGTTTGCCGCGCTGTATTCCGGCAACGTCAAGCAGGATCAGTTCAACGCGAACGTCAGGAACTACCCGAGCGCATGCGAAGCGGCGCTGTTCCGCAACAACATCCCGGTCTCCGTATACGACAGCCTGATCGAAGCGGT
>CAMORL010000087.1 GCA_946623765.1 uncultured Clostridia bacterium | reverse complement strand
CGGACGTCAAAAATCCCGCCGGGGTACGGCGGGATGCGGTTCGTGTCGCTTACTGAATCTTGCAGTTCGGAAGCGCGGCTTTCAGTTCGTCGAGCTGTTCTTTGCCGATGCTGTTATGGTTCAGATACAGCGAGGTCAGCTTTTTGAGCCCCTTGATCGGCGAAGGATCCGTAATCTTGTTGTAGGACAGATTCAGGTACGTGAGGTTTTCGAGCTTCTGCAAAAAACCGATGTCCGAAATATTGTTGTTTGTAAGGAACAGCTTATCGAGATCCGTCAGCTTTTGAAGCGGCGTATAATCCACGATCGGATTCCGTCCGAAATCGAGCGTCCGGAGGTTTTTGAGCCCCTCGACCGCAGAGATATACTTGATCTGATTGTTGTTCATATACAGCGTGTTCAGCGCCGTCATGTCGCCGAGTGCGGAGATATCCTTGACCTGATTGTTCGTCAGGTTCAGATACGTGAGCTTTGTGAGCGTCCGCAAAAACGAAATGTCGTCGATGTTGTTTCCGACGAGGAAGAGCTTTTCGAGGTTTACAAGTCCCTTCAGCGGATAAAGCTCCGCGACCCGGTTTTGTCCGAGGTCCAGCGTCGTGAGGCTTTTCAGCGTTTCGAGCGCGGAGATGTCGGTGATCAGGTTGTCGGAAAGGTACAGCGTCCGGAGTTTTGTCAGCATCACCAGCGCGGAAATATCGGTGATCTCGTTGTTCGAAAGGTTCAGATAGGTCAGCTTTCTCAGACCGCGCAGCATGGAAATGTCCCGGATATGGCTTTTGGGGAGATACAGCGTCCCGAGCTTTGTCAGCTGACTCAGCGCGGAGAAGTCGGAGATGTTGTTCTGTCCGAGGTCGAGCGTCTCCAGCTCGGTCAGCTTTTCCAGCACGCCGATTGAAGTGATCGTGTTCTCGTTCAGATACAGCGATTTCAGCTTTTTCAGACCGCCGAGCATGGAAATGTCCGTAATCCGGTTGCCGGAAAGATTCAGATCGCTGAGCTCCGTCATGCCGGAAAGCGCCGAAATATCGGTGATCCGGTTCTTGGTGAGATCGAGCTTCTTGAGTCCGGTCGACGCGGCAAGCGCGGAAATATTCGTGATCGCATTGCCGGAGATGCTCAGATCGCTGAGCTTCGTCATGCCGGAAAGCGCGGAAATGTCGGAAATACCGTTGTTGGTCAGCTCCAGCCGGATCATCCCGGTCTTGCCGGAAAGCGCGGAAATATCGGAGATCCGGTTGTTCGAAAGAAGAAGCACACTGAGCTCCTTCATTTCGGAAAGAACGGAAATGTCGGAAACATTGTTGCCCGTAAGATCCAGCCGCTTGAGACCCTTGCGTCCGGAAAGCACGGAGAGATCCTCGATCCGGTTCTCCGGAAGACGGAGGTCGTCGAGCGCGGTCAGCTTGGAGAGGAAGGAGAGGTCGGAAATCTGACAGCCGCCGAGCGAGAGCGCGGTAAGTCCGGTCAGATCCTTCAGTACGGCAGGATCGGAGACGGGATTTCCGGAAAGGAACAGCCGCGTAAGGGTTGATTTGCGTCCGAGCACGGAGACGTCGGCGATCCGGTTGCCTTCAAGATCCAGCTCGCTGAGCGCGGGGAGTTCGGCGAGCACGGAGATGTCCGTGATCTGATTTCGCGCGAGCTTCAGCCGCGTGAGCTTCTGAAGGGATTTCAGCACGGAGATGTCCTCGATCCGGTTGTCCTCGAGATACAGCGAGGTCAGGTTCGTGAACAGCGCGAGGTCCGAAATGTTCCTGAGCCCCGCTTTCGGCAGCTTCAGCTCGGTCACGGCAAGGACATCCGTCGTCCGGATGTCGCCCTTGAGATCGAACGCCTTGCGATAGGCGGCTTCAAAATCCGGATCTGCGAAGGATACCTTCTGGGATTCGGTGACGGCCGGCGCTTCGACGCCGCCCGGAACGACGCTGCTCTCGGCGGCGTCTGCCGTCGGTATCGGATCGGGATCCGCGGAGACGGCGGAAACGAGTTTCCGGGAAAAGAGGATCACCGCCGCGGCGGCAGCAATAAGCAACAGCGCGGCGACAATGGGCAGAACGATCCAGATCGCCCGGACCTTTTTCTTCTGCATGTGCGCTTTCCGTCCGCTCTTCTGCACGATGGCGGGTTTCTTTTTCGGATGTCCGGACGAATCGGATGATTCTTTCCGCAGAGAATGTGCTTCCTCCGGCCACAGCGACGGATCCGTCGGCGTGGGTTCCTGCGGCGCGGGATTGCCCTCCGCAGGTTCGAGCCGCGCGCCGCAGCACGGGCAGAAGGATTGATTTTCGTTTACAATGGTACCGCAGTTCTGACAGTACATGGTGATCGCCTCGTTTCACTGAATATGATTGATTGATCGCGTTCGATAAGTTCGTACCGGAGCGTACGTCCGGTCGTTTTTCCGTCAGAAAGAACGGTTCTGATTCCCTTTCCGTACCCGTCAAAGGTGTTCGACACGCAAAACCGGAACAAGCAGAACTCGTGCAAAAACCCGTTTTATCTGCAAAAACGCCTGTTCTGACAGTATTCAGTATAACGGCAAGTCGCTGATCTGTCAACAAATGCACGTTCCCGGGCATGAAAAAAGCGGCGCGGAAGCGCCGCTGACGGAGGCTTTGTCAGCCTTCCTTCTTCGACATATAGTAGGAAACAACGAAGCCTGCGGCAAGGCAGAGGACCGCGGCCGGGATGAACCACCACTGCGCAAGGTTTGCGCCGAACGCCGGACCGAAGCACTTCGCTTTCAGGAAGATCGCGTATGGCGAGGCGAGCATCAGCGCGAGGATCCCGTAATAGGTGGGCGTGGGATGCCTGTCAAGGAGCCAGCGGATGACCTTCGATACGATCAGAAGTCCGAGGATGATGCCGACGCCGAACGGAATCAGCACCAGAAGGTGCGGACCGAGCGCGGAGAAGTTCAGCGTGAACAGGCAGACGACGGCGCTCTTCAGGTGCATCATCACGCTGTTGTAATAGCCCAGCACAAGCAGCACCATCGAGCCGGAGATGCCCGGCACGATCATGGTGCCCGCCGCGATAAAGCCGAGCAGCAGGGCGAGGAGCGCGCTCCATACGCCGTTGTGAAGCGCATCGACCGAGCGGTATACGGCGGCGGAATACGACGCGCCGCTTTCACGCGCGGTAAGCGTCAGCGTTCCGTCGGGCAGGATCTCGAAATCAAACACCTCTGCGTCGCCGAGCTTGAAAAAGCTCTTCTTGTCGGCGCCGTCGCGGAGTTTGTAGCCGTCCGAGGGCTTGCCGAACGTGCCGCCCGCGCTCTTGATCTCGTAGACGGAATAGTTTGCGTCGCCCGATTTGACGGTCAGCGTGTCGGCGTCTGCGTCCGTTAAAACAATGCGTTCGCCGACGGACAGCGTATCGGCTGCGGACAGCTTTTTGAAGACCTCTGTCGTGTTGTCGTTGAGGTACGGAAGTCCCACCATCAGCATGATCATAATGAGCGCGACGACGATATAGCCCGGCTTGACCTTGTGTCCTTTGATCTTTTTGAACAGCATCGGAAGCGAGCCGAGGATCAGACCCGAGAACAGCAGAATCGTGAAGAACTCGAAATTCGCGAGCAGCCATGTGACAACGAACGACAGCGCAACGACGCCGAGCACGATCCCGACCGCGTACGGAATCAGTTTGATGATCGCTGCCTTCCGGCGGGCTTTGTCCTTGGAGGTGATGGAGACGGCGTCTTCATAAACGCCGATGGTTAACAGCATCGAGCCGCCGGACACGCCGGGGATGACGATGGCGAGACCGACCAGCGTGCCTTTCAGCACGGCGACGATCCAGTTTAAGATTTTCTTTGACGTATTCATGGTTTCATTTTACGGCAGCGCAAACGTTTCGTCAACCGCACACGGGAAATAATTACAGCTTATTCAAAAATATAAGGGTCTGTACAGCGCGGTTTTTTCGCAAACGTTGATTTTTTGACAAAATTGCTTCACAATCGGCGTATACAATGATACCGTTGAAAGGCATAAACGAGGAGGTTATTCATATGGAATACAACCGTTATTATGATTATGAACCGAAACGGAAGAAGCACGGCGTCGCGACGTCGGTGCTGATCGCCTGCACGGCGATCGCGGTCGTGATCGGTCTGTTTGCCGGCGTGCTGCTGATGAACGGCACGATGAAGCGGAACCGTACCGCAGAGGCGGCGCCGGAGACCACCGCGCAGCCCGCGGTTACGGAGCAGCCGGCGTTGGCGGCGGAGACGGCGGAAGCGACGCAGGAACCGATGCGCGCAGGAACGGTTTCGACCGGCTTTGCGTATGACGGACAGTACACCCGCGCGCAGGTCGTGGAACTTGCCGCGCCGAGCGTCGTCGGCATCGACGCGGTCTCCGAAACGACGGTTTCGTATTGGGGACGTCCGCAGACCTATGAACAGAAGGGCAGCGGCAGCGGCGTGATTTTGACCGCGGACGGCTATATCGCAACCTGCGCGCACGTGGTAAGCGGCGCAAAGACGATCGACGTGACCCTGCACGACGACGAAACCTATCCCGCGACGCTGGTGGGCGAGGACGTGCGCAACGACCTCGCGATCATCAAGATCGACGCGAAGGATCTGACCCCCGCCGTGCTCGGCGACAGCGACATGCTGACCGTCGGCGAAGACGTCATCGCAATCGGAAACCCGCTCGGCGAACTGCGCGGCACGGCGACCGGCGGAATCATCTCCGCGGTCCGCCGCAGCATTACGGTGGAAAACAACGACATGGAACTCATTCAGACGGACGCCGCAATCAGCCCGGGCAATTCCGGCGGCGGGCTGTTCAATGCCTCCGGCAAGCTGATCGGCATCGTCAACGCAAAGGTGTCCGACGCGAGCGCAGAGGGACTCGGCTTCGCGATCCCGGTCAACAGCGTGATCACGGAGATCAACGATCTTCTGAACTTCGGATACGTGACCGGACGCGCATACCTCGGCGTATCCACACAAAATGTTACGCTTACGAACAATTACGGATTCTTCTCCTTCGGCGGAACGCGCTGTGTGCAGATTACGGACGTAGCGGCGAACAGCCCGGCAGAGGAAGCGGGGCTGAGGTCCGGCGATCTGATCCTCGAAGTTGACGGCAGAACCGTATCCTCGAACGACGATCTGTCCGATCTGATCGCCTCCTACAACGCGGGCGATTCCGCAGCGCTGACGATCCGCCGCGACGGAAACCGCATGGAGGTGCGCGTCACGTTCTCCGAATACATCCCGGGCAACCGGTAATATCCGAGCATCCCGAGCCGGAGCGGCATACCCGCTCCGGCCGTTGTTTTTTCATGCTTGCCAGTTCCGTACGGAGATGGTACAATGGAACAAACGAAAGGGAGGCGGATCCATGCTGTACGAATACCGTTTGGAAACCCCGAAAGAGGGCTTTATCGACATCACGAACGAGGTGCGCGACGCCTGCAGGCAGAGCGGCGTGTTTGACGGAATGCTGACCGTCTACTGTCCGCATACGACCGCGGGTGTGACGATCAACGAAAACACCGATCCGGAGGCGAAGAACGACCTGCTGCTGGCTTTGAACAAGACCTATCCCGACCGCGAGGATTTCCGCCATGCGGACGGCAACAGCGCGGCGCATCTGAAGGCGAGCGTCATCGGCAGCAGCGTCACGATCATGATCGACGACGGCGAACCGGTGCTCGGCGCGCGGCAGGCGGTCTATTTTGCGGAGTTTGACGGTCCGCGTTCCCGGCGCTTCACCGTCAAGGTCATGGGCAGCAGAAACTGAAAGGAGTTTTATATGAAAGCATATGAACGGTTGCTGAAGTACGTCGTCGTCCACACCACGAGCGACGAGGAGAGCACGACGGTCCCGACCGCCGCACGCGAGTTCGACCTTGCGAAGATGCTCGTCGAAGAGCTCAAAGCGATCGGCGTCAAGGACGCCGCGGTCGACGATATGTGCTACGTGTACGGTACGCTGCCCGCCACGAAAGGGTATGAACATGCGGCAAAGCTCGGCTTTATCGCGCATATGGACACCGCGCCGGATTTTTCGGGCGAGAACGTCCGTCCCCGCGTCATCGAACACTACGACGGCAAGGACGTCGCGCTCGGTGAATCCGGCAGAACGCTGGAAACTGCGCAGTTCGGACATCTTCCGTCTTTGAAGGGCAGAACGCTGATCGTCACCGACGGCACGACGCTTTTGGGCGCAGACGACAAGGCAGGCGTTGCGGAGATCGTCACGATGCTGGAAGAGATCATCCGGGAGAACATCCCCCACGGCAAGATTTCCGTTGCGTTCACGCCGGACGAGGAGGTCGGCAGCGGCGCGGATCATTTCGACGTCGAGCGTTTCGGCGCGGACTTCGGCTACACCTGCGACGGCGGCGCCGAGGGCGAACTCGAGTATGAAAATTTCAACGCCGCCGGCGCTGTGTTCACGATCAACGGCTTCAACGTGCATCCGGGCGAGGCGAAGAACAAGATGGTCAACGCGCTTCTGGTCGCCTGCGAGATCAACGAAAAGCTGCCGAAGGGACAGACCCCGCGCGACACCGAGGGGTATGAAGGCTTCTGGCACATGACCGATCTAAACGGCACGACGGAGACCGCAAAGCTCTCCTATATCATCCGCGATCACGATTTCGATTCCTTTGAACAGCGCAAGACGACGCTCGAAACCATTGCGGACGCGATCAACGCGCAGTACGGCGCGGGCACGGTCACGCTTTCGATCCGCGACCAGTACCGCAATATGAAGGAGAAGATCGAGCCGTGCATGCACCTCATCGACAACGCGAAAAAGGCAATGGAGCTTGCGGGCGTCACGCCGAAGGTACAGCCGATCCGCGGCGGCACGGACGGAGCAAGGCTCAGCTTCATGGGACTTCCGTGCCCGAACCTCGGTACCGGCGGCTACGCGTTCCACGGTCCGTATGAGCACATCACCGTCGAGGGCATGGACGCATCGGTCGAGATCCTCAAAAACCTTGTAAAACTCTATCGCGACCGGTAA
>CAMORL010000086.1 GCA_946623765.1 uncultured Clostridia bacterium | reverse complement strand
CCAATCCTTCGATGGAACCGCCCATTTCTCCGATTTCACGCACATTCGAGCTCGAGAGGAACGAATGTGCGGGACTTGCCATGAAGTACACGGTGCGGATCTCCGGATTCAGATGCCGGTTCACCGCGTCAATCTGGAATTCGTACTCGAAATCCGTGATAGCCCTGAGTCCTCTGATGATGTAATGCGCGCCGATCTGCTTTGCATAATCCACGAGCAGCCCGTCGAACGAATCGGATCTGACGTTTTTGAGGTCTTCCGTTTCGATCATGCGGTCGATCATCTCCACGCGTTCCGACACCGTAAACACCGGTGACTTCGCGCTGTTGTTCAGCACCGCCACATAGACGACGTCGAACAGTCCCGCTGCGTTTTTCAGCACATCCAGATGCCCGATCGTGAACGGATCGAAACTGCCCGGATATACGCCGATCTTCATGTTTCATCCTCCTCAATGAGTGAGTATCCGCATTTGCCGAAGCGCTTGGTCTTCGTCACGCGGAAAACGCCCGGAGCGTCCTGCGGCGCAAGCTCCGCCGCATGCTCCAATACGACAATACCGCCGGACTTCATGAGCCCTGTTTGAAAGAGCCTTTTCACCGCGTCCTCCGACAGTCCCTCCCGGTACGGCGGGTCCAAAAACGCAAGATCGAAGAGCGCGCCTTCCGCAGAAAGCCGGTCGATCGCCGCGGCATAGTCGAGATTCATCGTCCGCGCCGCGCCGTCAAACCCGAGCGATGCAATGTTGCGCCGGATGATCTCCACGCAGACGGGATTGCGGTCGTTCAGAACGGCCCGCTTCGCGCCGCGGCTCAGCGCTTCCAGTCCGAGACTGCCGCTTCCCGAAAACAGATCCAGAACTTCCGCATAGGGAATCCGAAACTGCAGGGAGCCGAAAAACGCCTCCTTGACGCGGTCGAGCGTCGGCCGGGTTTCAAGGCCTTCGAGCGTTTCCAGCTTTCTTCCGCGAGCCGTGCCCGCAATGATTCTGACCATAGAAACCCCTATATCTTGTATTGTCTATCCCATTTTAGCACCAAGGTCTTGAAAATGCAATAGTTTTTGAATAAATTGTTAACATTTTTTCGTCATTTTGTGTCCATCGTAAAATTCGGGTAATTCCGCGGAAAAGAATTGACTTTTACGGCACATTCCTGTAGAATTTAGTGCGGTAATAAGGGGGATTCAATCATGCTTCGCAGTACCTATGCGGTTATTCATCTGCCTGCGCTGTTGAAAAACATCCGGCTTGCCAAGCGCAGACTGAAACCCGAAACGAAGTTTCTCGCGGTCATCAAGGCGAACGCCTACGGGCACGGCATCATCGAGGTCGGACAGTATCTCGAGCGTTCCGGCATCGTCGATATGTTCGCCGTCGCCATTCCGGAGGAAGGCATCCGCCTCCGTCTTGCGGGCATCACGCTGCCGATCCTTGTCCTCGGCGTGACCGATCCGGATCACATTCCCGCCGCCGTGGCGAAGGATCTCACCTCTGCGGTCTTTACCGCGGAACAGGTCTATGCGTTTGAGCACTGGGCGAAGGCGTCCGGCAAGACCGCGCACGTCCACGTAAAGCTCGACACCGGCATGCGCCGCATCGGCGTCACCGACGACGCCATGCTCGAAGCGCTTCTCGACGCGTTCGACGCCTGTCCGGACGTTTCGATGGACGGCGTGTTCACGCACTTTGCAAAGTCCGAATCCGATGCGGAATTCACGCATCTGCAGGCGCAGCGGTTCGACGCGTTCGTGGAGAAGATTCACGCGCGCGGCTACCGTCCCCTGGTTCACGCCGCAAATTCCGGCGCAACGCTCGACTATCCCGAGCTGCAATACGACATGGTGCGGTTCGGCATTTCGCTGTACGGCTGCCATCCCGACGCAAAGCGCACCCCGGGCAGCAGGCTGACGCCTGTGATGTCGCTCATCACGCACATCAGCAACCTCAAAACGGTCGAAGCGGGCGAAGGCGTCAGTTACGGACTCCGGTTCGTCGCATCACGTCCGACGCGCGTTGCAACGCTTCCCATCGGCTACGGCGACGGCTACAAGCGCTGCCTCACCGGCAAGGCGGACGTTCTGATCGGCGGAAAACGCTGTCCGCAGATCGGCACCATCTGCATGGACCAGATGATGGTCGACGTATCCGAAGTGCCGGAAGCCAAGGTCGGCGACGAGGTCGTTCTGATCGGACGTCAGGGCGGCAGCGTCATCACCGCAGACGAGCTTGCGGACAAAGCCGATACGATCTCCTACGAGATTCTGCTTTCGATCAGCGAGCGCGTTCCGCGCGTATACGAAGAATAAACAGCAAGGATCGTTCCTTTTTCGGGAACGGTCCTTTTTTCTTGACGCGCGTGAACGCGGCGCGATATAATGCAGATATGAAAGAAACGTGGAAAAACCGGATCGCGGGGCTTTGCCGCCCGAAGACATGGATCGCCTTTTTCATCGTCGCCGCAATCGTCGGCGCGGGGGTCCTGTTTGCGTTCTTGCTGAAAAAGCCGATTGCCAAATACAACCCGGACCGCAGCGACGCCGCCGAGGTGTACTTTACGCACCTTGCCGCCGCCGCGGACAGCAACCGTCTGCTGTTTGAGACCGGCAGACTGCCGGAAGGCTACGTTGAATCCTCCGGCTCGCTGAAAACGCAATCCTATGCCTATGCGACCGTGCTCGAAGTCCTCGCCGACGATTCGTACCGGGATCCTTCCACCGAGAACGTCCATGTCGGTTCGCAGCGGCTTCTGGTCGAGATCACGACCGGCGAACACAAGGGACGGCGCATCGAAGTGATGAACTACATGAGCAAGCTCTTCGACAAGCACGCCGAGGTCGGCACGTCGCTTCTTGTCTATGTGCTCACCGACCGCGCGACGCTTTCCGACGGGCTTCCCGCCCTCTCCCTTTCGGTCATGAACTATAACCGGCAGTGGCTGCTGTTCGGGCTTGCCGCGCTGTTTCTGCTCGTCACCGCGCTCGTCGGCGGAAAGGTCGGGCTGCGCTCGATCCTCGGTCTTGCGCTGACGCTTGCCGCGGTCTTTTTCCTGCTGGTTCCCGCGCTGCTGAAAGGCTTCTATGCCATTCCGCTGACGCTGATTCTCTGCGTGCTTGTGACGATCGTCTGCTTTCTGCTGCTCGACGGTCTCTCCAAAAAGACGCTCTCCGCGATTCTCGGCACGGTTGCGGGCTTCTCGGTCGCCTGCGTATTCGCCATGATCGCAAGCCGGATCGCGCATCTTGACGGACTCGAATACAACGTCGCCGAGACGGACACGCTGATCCAGGCGAAGTTTCAGGGCACGCTGATCAACATCCGCGGGCTGTTCGTTTCCGGCATCATCATCTCCGCGCTCGGCGCGGTTATGGACGTGGCGATGAGCATTTCGTCCTCGGTCAACGAGCTCAAAACCGTCAACCCGCACATGGGCTTTTCCGCGCTGTTCCGAAGCGGCATGCGCATCGGGCGCGACGCGGTCGGCACCATGACGAATACGCTGATCCTTGCGTTCACCGGCGGCGCGCTCGTGAACCTGCTTTTGATCAAATATTATAACTGGGACTGGAAGGCGATCCTTTCCGGCGACTACATCACGCACGAGGTCATCACCGGCATTTCCGGCAGCATCGGTCTGATCCTTGCCGTACCGCTGACCGCGCTGATCGCGTCCGCGCTATGCGGAGGCACGCAGCCTGCGCCGGACGGTTTCAAGACGGCTGCCGAGAAGCGTCCCGCAAAGCACAAGCGCTGATCCGACCGTCTGCGCCGTCAGCGCGTCCGCGTTTCCGAGCTCTAAAACGGCGCTTTGAAACAGCGTATAATCCCCGATCATCTGAAAGAACAGCATCACAAAGGGCGCCGCGGCAATCGCGAGCGCCTTTGCGTTTGCGTCGCGGCAGTACAGCGCGCCGAGCATCAGCGTCGGCAGCGCGACGAACAGTCCCGGTTCCGAAAACAGCGGGAACGTGTCGATGAGTTTCCACCCGAGAAAGCCGCCGAGAAGCGCGGCAACCAGCGCGGAAAGCGGCTGATCCGTCGGACACAGGATCGCCGTGCAGAGAAAAAACACGCACGGTGCGAAGCAGAGGCGCACGGAAGGCGTCTCCAGCGTCGGAACCGCGGAAAGTCCTAAGAGCACGGGCAGCAAAAGCAGCAGCGTCCGTTTTTTCCGTTTCCGCAGAACCGTGTCGAACCACCCGCCGAGCGTCAGAAATCCGGTCGAAAGAAGCGCGATTCGCGCCGTCCACATCATAAAAATCACATCCCCCGTTTTTTCGGATAGGATGTGATTCTTTTTTTGAATTATGCTTACTTTAAGCGTTTTCCTTCGCCGTACACCGCAACGATGTCCTTCGGTTCGGCGATATAGACCGCGCGGTCGAAGCGTTCCTTGAGCGTCAGCCGTTCCGTATCGGGATATTCGCGGTCGTCGATGACCACGGCATGCAGCCTGTCGCCCTTTTGGAATCCCGGTTTTGCGCCGAAGTACAGCGCGCCGGCGGTCGTGCCGAGATAGAAGCCCTCCGCAACGGACAGAAACGGCGTCGTCCATTCGCTTTCGATGCGCTTGATCTTGGACGCGCGGATCGACATCTGAATGACGTTCAGCATCGAAAGATGCGCGCCGCCCGCGATGTCGCTGCCGAGCGCCACCTTGATTCCTTCGTCGAGCATGGTCCTTACCGGCGCGACGCCGCTCGCAATGTTCGTGTTCGAGTCCGCGCAATGTACGACCGTTACGCCGTGTTCTTTGATCGCTTCCCGCTCGCGTTCGTCGCTGTACACGCAGTGCGCCATCAATGTGTCGCTCTTCCACAGCCCGTATTTCGCATAGGTCTCCCAATACTGTCTGCAGTCCGGATGGAGGGTTCGCACCCACGCGATTTCGCTCGTGTTTTCCGAAAGATGCGACTGCACCGGCAGGTTCCGCTCGTTTGCGAGCCTGCCGAGCCACGCCATCAGTTCGTCGGAGCATGACGGCGTGAACCGCGGCGTGATGATCGGACGGATGCGCGAAAACCGATCGCACGCGTCAAGCCAGCGCAGCGTTTCGCGCTTGCTCTCCTCCGTCGTCTCCGTGTAGTAATCCGGGCTGTTGCGATCCATATTGACCTTGCCGACAAATCCCGTGATCCCTGCGCGTTCAAGCTCCTCCATCAGGATCAGCGTCGCGTCCGTGTGAAGCGATGAGAACACGGATACGCGCGTCGTGCCGAATTCCACAAGCTGTTCCGCAAACCGCCGGTAATGCGATCGCGCGTAATCGGGATCGGCAAAGCGCGCCTCCGTGCGGAAGGTATACGTGTTCAGCCAGTCGAGCAGCGGCAGATCCATGCCCATGCCGAGCATCGGATACTGCGGCGCGTGCAGGTGCATATCGCAGAACGACTGCAGGATCAGCGCGTCGCCGTAATCCGCAAGCTGTCCCGCTTTGAACCGTTCGGGCAGCGTTTCAAACACGCCCTCGATCACGCCGTCGGCGTTCAGGACGATATAGCCGCTTTTGACGGCGTTCAGCTCGCCGAGCGCCGGCACGGTCAGGATATTGCCGTGCAGCACGGTATAGTGCGTTTTCTCCGCGAGACGCGTGTCGATGTCGTCCAGTTCTCTCTGCGGCGTTTCGATCGTTTCGAGCCGTTCGCTGTGGTTCGCAATGACCTGCGATCCGCCGACGTCGCCCGTGATCCGAAGCAGTTCCGAAAAGAGATCCTTCGGAAACAGCACCGGATTGCCGCGTCTTCCGTTTGCCGTCGGCGCGACGATGCGCGTGGGGTCCTTTATAAACGCGTCTAAAAGCGCAAGGACGGTCTTTTCGGTCACATACGGCTGATCTCCCACCGCATACAGAATCCCGTCCGGATCGCTCTTTAAGGCGTCCTCCGTGCCGATCACGACGCTCGACGCGATGCCGCGCTCCGGATCCGGATTTTCCGCCACGCGGTACTCCATGCGCTCGGCAGCCATGCGGCGTTCCTGCGCGCCGGTTTTCAGCACGACGGTACGCGAAACGAACCGGTCCCGCATCCGGTCATAGAGCTCCAGCGCATGCAGGAGCATCGGCTTTCCGTCGATCGGATAAGCGAGTTTATCGCTGCCGAAGCGTTTGCCGCTTCCGGCGGCGGTCAATACCAATGCAATCTTCATTTTCTGTACCTCTCCGACGGCTTGCGAAATACATACCGTCCGCAGTACGGTTTTGTAAGCGTTCCGTTTTCCGCGACGAGCTCGCCGTTCAGGATCACGTCGCGCGTGCGGCCCGAAACCCGAACCTGCTCATAGGGCGAATTGTCGCAGGCGTGCAGGTTCGTTTTCCACGAGATCGTATGCGGCGCGTTCGGATCGAAGATCACGACGTCCGCGTCGGAGCCGACCCGCAGAACGCCCTTTTGCGGGTACATGCCGAAGAGTTTCGCCGCGCGTTCGCTCAAAAGCAGCGCCATCTGCTCGAGCGTGATCGCGCCGGTCTTTACCGCGAAGGTATAGACGAGCTCCGCGCGGTTCTGTACGCCTGCGCCGCCGTTCGGGATCTTCGAGAAATCGTCTTTGCCGAGCGCCTTCTGCGCCATCGTGAACGAGCAGTGATCCGTGCCGATAAAGTCGATGTCCTTCTTTTTCATGCCGTCGAGGATCGCCGCGCGGTCGCGCGCTTCCCGAAGCGGCGGGGACATCACATACTTTGCGCCGTCCGGCTCCGCATACTGCTTTACGTCCAGCGTGATATACTGCGGGCAGGTCTCGGCATAGACCTCGACGCCGCGCTTCCTTGCGCGCCTCACCTCTTCCAGTCCGTCCGCCGTGGAAAGATGCACCACCCACGCGGGATATCCGGAAAGCTCCGCGATGCGCATCAGCCGCGCCACGCCTTCGGCTTCGACCGCCTGCGGACGGGTTACCGGATGCGCGGTCGGATCCAGATGTCCCTTTGCCTTCTCCTCCGCGATGCGCGCCTGCAGAACGTCATAGTTTTCGCAATGCACGCCGATCACGCCGCCGCGTTCGCCGATGAACTTCTGCGCGTCGT
>CAMORL010000085.1 GCA_946623765.1 uncultured Clostridia bacterium | reverse complement strand
CCGACCCCCGAACCCACCTACACCGACATGAAGCTGAAGCGCGTTCCGGCAAACGGCGACACGGTTGTTATCTATTATCCGACGGCGAGCAAGGTCATGACCGGCACGGATTATCTGTATAACAACAAGAAGCACGAGCTTGTGGCGAAGGACGCGACGCTGACCGACAATGTTCTCGCAGTTCCCGATGAGGCGGTTCGGCTGACTGTTTCGGTTACGGACGGCAAGTATACGTTTGCAACCGCGGACGGCAAATACCTCATGGCGGACGGAACCAATGTACAGCTTGTTGATGAGCAGGGCACGAACACGCTCTTCCAGCTTGAAACAGCTGCGGCGGGTACCGACAATTACTATATCAAGTGCGACACCGCAACTTACAACAACAAGGCGCAGTACATTGAGTATTACAGTGGGTATTTCACCGTCTACGGCATGGGCACCAATACGGCGATCTTTACTTTCCAGTTCTTCTCCGAGGACGGCGAAGGCCCGACGCCTGCGGGAACCTATACCGTATCGTTCGACGCAAACGGCGGCAGCGGCACGATGGAAGACGTAACCGACGCCACCAGCCCCTATACGCTGCCCGAGTGCACCTTCACAGCGCCCGAGGGCATGGAGTTTGACTGCTGGAAGATCGAAGGCGACGATACCTCCTATAAAGCAGGCGCATCCGTCACGCTGACCGGCGACGTCACCTTCTATGCACAGTGGAAGGATCTTCCCACCTACACGGATATGGTGAAGAAGACGACGATCGAGGACGGCGATAAGGTCGTTATATTCAATCCGGACGGCGGCGTTGTCATGACCGATGCGGATTACATCTATAACAACAAGCATGAGCTTGAGCCGGCTGCGGCAGCGCTTACGGATGAAGTGCTTTCAGTCCCCAGCACCGCTGTGGTTCTGACGGTAGTGACCGCTCCTTCGGAAGACGGCGAAACGGTCCTGTATTCCTTCAAGACGCAGGACAACAAGTATCTGTACGTTGACAGCAGCGACGTCAAATTCGTTGACGCTGCGGGCGATAATACGCTGTTTGTGCTTGAAGATGCTACCGACGGCTATTACATCAGATGCAACACGGCAACCTTTAACGGCAACGCACAGTATCTGCAGTACTATCATGAGTACTTCACGGTGTACGGCATGAACGCTTCCAACCCGGGACGTTACCTGATGAACTTCTATGCGGAAGAACAAACCGCGATCGAAGACGGCTTCTATCTGATCGGACCGGACTGGACGGTCGGCGCGATCAATCCGGCAAATGCGTTCGGTGAGAACATGGAAGTCGGCGGCGAGATGCTCCTTGCGGCAACGCTGACCGAAGGCGATCAGATCAAGGTCGTCAAGGTTGAAAACGGCGCGATCACCGCATGGTATCCGGACGGAATCGACACGCAATATACGGTCGACGCGGCGCACGCAGGCGACGTGACGATCTACTTCCGCGAGACTTACAACAATGATTGGGCAGCGTTCGGCGGCTACTTCTACATCGCCGCGGATTACAAGATCACCTGCGTCCAGGGTGAGCACGGTCTTATCAGCACGGCGGCAAGCCGTGCGTCTGCCGGCACAACGGTTACGGTATATGTTGAGGCAGAGGAAGACTACGAGCTCGACACGCTGACCGTCATGTGCGGTGAAACCGAGATCGCAGTGACCAAGGTCAATGACGAAATGTATACCTTCGTCATGCCGGCGGGCGACGTCACGGTCACCGCGACGTTCGCGATTCCCGCAGCCGAGCCGTTCTTCAAGACGCAAAGCATCACGCTGGACGGATTGATCGGCGTCAACTTCAATATGGAGCTGCCCGAGATTTCCGGCGTCGATTACTCGACCAGCTACATGACGTTCTCCGTTGAGCACGGCGAATGCACGGAGCGTGTGGATTACAGCGCATCGAGAGCGAGAAGCAGCCAGGTCAAGGGCTTTGCCTGCTATGTGAATGCAGTTCAGATGGCGGAGCCGATCACGGCAACGTTCCACTATACGCAGAACGGCACGGAAAAGACCGTTCAAAAGACGTATTCCGTGATGGATTACATCGCAGCATACGAAAAGAACAAGGACAAGTTCGACGAAACATCCCGCGCGTTGGTCGAAGCACTGGCGGACTACGGTCATCATGTGCAGATCTTCCTCTCCGAACAGAGAGGCTGGACGCTCGGAACGGACTATGCCGAGATGACCGCCGTGTATACGGAAAACTACAGCGCAGACGCCGTCAACTCGGTCAAGTCTGCTGTGGAAGCGTACGCGTTGACGAAGACGCTGAACGCCGATACGGAGAAGATCACCTACTCGCTGATTCTTGACAGCGCGATTGAAATCCGCGTGTTCTTCAAGATGACGTCCGGCTATTCCGGATCGTTCGAAGCCAGCGCACCGTATACCGCGACGAAGGTCGGCGAACGGTATCAGGTGTCCGTGCTGAACATTCCGGCACATCAGCTCAGCAACATGTACACCGTCAGCGTTACGACGGATGCCGGCGCTGCAGGCATCACGGTTTCCGCGCTCTCCTATGTGAGAAGCATGCTGAACGCTTATACAAGCACCTCGGCGCAGAACGCGGCTGCCGCAATCTATGCCTATTCGCAGGCTGCAGACGCCTATAAAGCGGCACACTGAACCGTAATGAATGATGAAGGGGCGAAAACGAGGTGTTTTCGCCCCGTTCATTCCATAAAATCACAAGAGGAATCAGAAGTCTTAACGCATGATGAAAACGTCGGCGCAAAAATGGCTGTATACCGTACCCGGCCGCAAGAAGTGGTATATCGTTGCATTGACGCTTATCCAGATCCTGCTCGGAGGATCCGGCGTACTATACGCGTTTTTGCTGCGAGGGTTGGTCGATGATGCCGTTGCAAAGAATGCGGCGGGATTCTGGCAATACCTCGCGCTTGCGATTGCGCTGCTCACGGCACAGCTTGCGCTGCGCGCCGTCGTTCGCTGGCTGACAGAGCTGAGCAAATCGAGCATCGAAAACGCATTTAAGGCGAGGCTCACAAGGACGCTTCTCGAAAAGGATTATCTGCGTGTCAACGCGGTGCACTCCGGCGAATGGATGAACCGGCTGACCAACGATACGGTCGTCGTGACAAACGGATATGTGGATATCCTTCCGGGGATGCTCGGCATGACGGTTCGGCTGGTCAGCGCGCTTGCAATGATCATCGCGATCGAGCCGCGGTTTGCGGCGATTCTTCTTCCGGGCGGCGTGCTTCTTGCACTCACGACAATGCTGTTCCGCAAAGTCATGAAACGGCTGCATAAGGACGTACAGGAATCGGACGGCAAGGTACGGATCTTTTTGCAGGAACGCATCGCAAGCATGCTGATGCTGCGTTCCTTCGCGGCGGAAAAGCAAACGGAAGCGGATGCGGAGGCAAAGATGCGTGCGCACAAAACGGCGCGCATGCGGCGAAACCGCTTCTCCAATTTCTGCAACGTCGGATTCGGCGCGGTGATGACCGGCATGTATCTTCTCGGCGTGGGCTGGGGCGGGTACGGCATTCTGAAGGGGATCGTATCCTTCGGTACGCTGACCGCCGTTATGCAGCTTGTATCGCAGATTCAGATGCCGATGGCAAATATCACCGGGTATTTTCCCCGATACTATGCGATGCTTGCAAGCGCGGAGCGCCTCATGGAAGCGGAGCAGTATTCATCCGACGACACGGAGGCAAAGCCTCTCGGAGAAGTCAGCGCCTTTTATGAAAACGAGCTTTCCGCATTCGGATTGGAGAACGTTGATTTCACCTACTATCCGACGGCGGACGACGCTCTGAACGTTGAAAAAACGGACATGCCGATCGTGCTGAGGAATCTCTCCGTCAAGATCGGAAAAGGCGAATATGCGGCGTTTACGGGCACGAGCGGATGCGGAAAATCAACCGCGCTGAAACTTTTAATGTGCGTGATGCACCCGGATGCCGGAGAGCGGTATTTCATTGACGGACAGGGAAACAGGGGAGACCTCAACTCTGCATACAGACGGCTGTTTGCGTATGTGCCGCAGGGAAACTACCTCATGAGCGGCACGATTCGCGAAATCGTCGCCTTTGCCGATCCCGCTGCCGCAGCCGATGAAAAACGGCTTCAAAAGGCTTTGCGGATCGCCTGCGCCGAGAGCTTTGTCGGGGAACTCGATCGCGGCGCGGATACGCTGCTCGGCGAGCGCGGCACGGGATTGTCCGAAGGACAGATGCAGCGCATTGCGATTGCAAGGGCAATCTTTTCCGACAGTCCGATCCTGCTTCTGGATGAAGCAACGAGCGCACTGGATGCGGAAACGGAGAAACAGCTTCTGGAGAATCTCCGCAGCATGACGGACAAGACCGTCGTCATCGTAACGCATCGCCCAGCGGCGCTTTCGATCTGCGACAGGGTTGTGGAGTTTACGGAAAACGGCGTTGTCGAACGCGCATAATCGAATCGAACGTGATTGCGCTCCCGTCACCCGACGGGAGCGTTTGTCGTATCCGCACGGTCCCGGATCCTTTTGCATACAAAACCGGATACGGCATGACGCATGGGGATCAATGAAACGATCAAATCCGGTTTATGGGACAGGTTTTGTGCGTCAATCATAACGGAGACCGATCCTGTTGCGTTTTCGCTTTTCAACCGGACGGCGATATGATACAATATCAATACCGGAATACTATTTGGCAGGTAAGGATATGATTACGATTCTTGCGGAAAAGCCGGACGTCGGCAACAAGATTGCGGCGGCGCTGGATAAAATCACGCTGACAAACGGAAAGGAAGTCACGTTTGCCGCGCTCAAAACGAATGAAAAGACCGTCAAGGCACAGCAGGCGAAGGACGGCTTTTTGCGGATCAGATATGCCGGCGAGGACTGCTTCGTGACCTGGGGGTTCGGGCATCTCGGACAGCTCAAGGATGCGGCGGACTATAACCCCGCATACAAGAACTGGCGCAGAATACCGCTGCCGTTTCTGCCGGATCCGTACGAACTGCGCCTGCGAACGGACGGGTCGTCGTTCGATGCGCGGACGAAAAAACAGTTCGAGCTGATCAAACGCATGTTTCTGAAGAGCGATTACATCATCAACGCGACGGACTTCGATCGCGAGGGCGAAGTCATCTTTTCCTACATCTATGAACTGACGGGCAGCACTGCGCCGGTAAAGCGCGTCTGTTTCGCGTCGCAGACGAAAGAGGGCATTCTCGACGCGTTTTCGAAGCTCAAAACGCATGAGGAAGTCAAAAACATCGAGATCGCCGGACGGATGCGCGGGATCGCCGATTGGGTTGTCGGCATCAATCTGACGGTTGCCATGACGCTGCATCAGCACGCCAGGGGCGAGGTGCTGAGCATCGGACGCGTACAGACGCCGACGCTGAAGATGCTCGTCGATCGCGAGCTTGCGATCAGAAACTTCAAACCGGAGAAATACTGGACGCTTGAAGCGACGTTCCGTACCGACAAGGGCGAGACGTACACCGCGACGCACAAGGGCAAGCGATTCGGCGATAAGGCCGCCGTCGCTGCGATTCTCGGAAAGATCAACGGAAAGAACGGCGTCGTCACCGAGATCAACGAAAAGAAAGAGGAGAAGCATCCGCCGCAGCTTTACAGCCTCTCGGCGCTGCAGATGGATGCAAACGCCAAGTTCGGCATGACGCTGAAGCAGACGCTCGACGCGGCGCAGGCGCTCTATGACGCAGGCTATACGACGTATCCGCGTACCGATTCGCGGTACCTTACCGAGGACATGACTCCGACGGTCAACCGCGTGCTGGACAGCCTTGCGACCGATCCGGACTATGCGCCGCTGATCGACGGACGCAGGCGCAGCTTCCAGAAATCGCGCTACTTTGACGACAAGAAGGTGGAGAGCCACTTTGCGATCATCCCGACGACGAGCAGACCGAAGGGCTTGACCGGGTATCAGGCAAAGATTTACGACCTGATTGCCAGAAGCGTCATCTGTATGCTGTACGGAAACGCCGTCGTCGGCAGAACCGGCGTTACCACAACCGTGGAGGGAGAAGCGTTTACCTCGAGCGGCAGTATGATCCTCGATCCCGGCTTCATGGCGGTGACCGGACGGGACAAGGAAAACGAGCTGCCGGTGCTGAAAAAGGGCGAATCGGTTGCGGGAAAATACGAAGTCAAGGAAAAGGAAACCGAGCCGCCGAAACGCTATACGGACAAAACGATGCTGGCGGCGATGATCTCTGCGGGCAAGGACCTTGAAGATGAGGAACTCAAGAAGATCCTCGCAGATCCGAGCGTGGCAGGCATCGGCACGCCCGCGACGCGCGACGCGATCATTGAAACGCTGCTGAAACGCGGCTATGCGGCGCGCAGCAAAAAGACGCTTTCCGCCACGGACAAGGGGATCGGTTTGATTCAGGGGCTGACGGTGGAATCCGTGAAATCGCCCGCGCTGACTGCGAAATGGGAGAAGCGGCTGCATGAGATCGAACGCGGCAATGAGGACGCGGCGGCGTTTAAGAGCGACATTGAGAAAACCGTCGCCGTCTGGTGCAGGGAGATCGGCGTTTCGCCGGTAACCGCGACGCAAGAACCTGCGGAGATGAACCCGCCGGTGCCGTGTCCCGTCTGCGGCAGACCGATGAAAAAACAGAGCTGGGGATACGGCTGTTCGGGCTACAGGGACGGATGCCGGTTCTCCGTCGGGACGATCTGCAAGAAGGTTCTGACGGAAGCCGAGTTCAGAAAGCTCATCACCGAACGCGACACCGGCTTGCTTGCAGGGTTTCGGAGCAAGGCGGGAAAGTCCTTTCGGGCACATCTGCTCCTTGACGCGCAGAACAAGATCGCGTTCAGGTTTGAGGACAAAAACGACGGCGCAAAGGGAGAGGAGAAACCGGAATGAGCGCATGGGAAGACAGCTTTATGAGCTTCATTGGCTTCCGTCAGATGACGGTTGAAGATAAGATCGAGGAATGCCTGAAAGCTGCAAGGCGCGGCGAAACCTCGATCAGCATCGACAGAGGCGATCTCACGGACG
>CAMORL010000084.1 GCA_946623765.1 uncultured Clostridia bacterium | reverse complement strand
GCCGAATGCTCTGCCATTGAGCTACTGAGGAACGCTGCAAGCGATATAATAGCAGTACGGAGTGATTTTCGCAACAGCAGAAATCGGCGAATATAGGTAAATAAAATGAAATAGCTTTGAAAATCTCTTGAAAACTGACTATTTCGCGGTTTGATTGACGAAATACATTTTTTGTAGTACAATACCCGCATGGAACAAAACATGCCGCACATCAGGCATACGGAACGCAGCTCGCCGAGCAGGAGATTCATCCGGTCGGACGGCGCGCTGTACGTTCTGCTGCTGCTCGGCGCGTTCGGAGCGATTGCGCTGTCGCGGTATGCGGCAAGCCGGCTGAATGTCAACGCGCTTTGGATACAGATTGCGCTGTATGCGGCGCTGCTCGGAACGGGGTACGCGATCTATCGCATGCGGCTTGTCGAGTTTCTTTACGAGCTTTACGACACGGAGCTGCGTGTCGTGCAGGTCGTCGGTGCGAAGCAGAAGACGCTGCTGACCGTGCCGGTTGAACGGATCACAGAGGTCGGACCGTACCGGAAAACGGACGCGAAGCAAGATCCCGGGACGTTTCACGGCGCGCGGGAAAAAACGACGGCGGTCTGGTACACGAGCGAAAACGAGCGGCGCGTCCTTTGCCTGAACGCATCGGACGCATTGCGGGAAAAACTGACGGAGGCGGCGCATGCACGGGAATGACTGGATGGACCGGATCGAGGCGGGCGAGGTTCCGCACGCGATCCTGTTTGCAGGACCGAAGGAGAGCGATCGGCTCGCGCTTGCGCGGCGCGCTGCGGCGCGGTATCTGCTGCATACGGACCGCACGGACGCGCTCGAGGGGTGTCCGTTCTATATGGAGCCTTCCGATTACCAGGTGCGTGCGGTTCGCGACGCGCTTTCCGTCGTAAATGCGGAGGCATATGAGCGCGGGCGGCACTGCATTCTGTTTGCCGATGCGCATACGATGAGCGAAGCGGCGCAGGACGTGCTTCTGAAAACGCTGGAAGAGCCGCCGAAGGACACGCTGCTGCTGCTGACCGGTACGGAATCGGGCTTCCGACCGACGATCCTGTCACGCTGCATGGTGCTTCGTGAAAAGACCGAGCCGTGGGAAACGATCGCGGAACGGCTTATCGGGAACGGCGCGGACCGTGAAAAAGCTGTGCTTGCGGCGAAGCTCTCCGACGGCGTATACGGACGCGCAAACGCGTTTCTTTCGGAGGAATCGCTTGCGTTCCGAAAGGAAGCGCTTGCCTGCATCAGGCAGCTCAAGGGAAAAGCAAGGCCGTACGCCGCGCTAACCGCACTCTGCACGGACACGGTGACGGAGGAGAGCGAGGACGGCACGGTGAAAAAGACGAAGAAAGTCAGCGCCGCGTCGGTCGACGCATTTTTAGACATTCTGCTGTCGGTGCTCGCGGATGTTCTGCGCAAAAAGAGCGGTGTGTCCGACGTGCGCAACACGGATTGCCGTGAGATCGAAACAATTTTAGATTCGACCTTTACAATCTCGCAAATTCAAGGTATGATACAAGTTGCGGTCGATGCAAAGGAGATGCTGTTCTATAAGGCAAATCCGGGGCAGACCGTCGACTGGATTCTGGCAAAACTGCCGTAAGGGGAAACTATGGTTAAGGTAATTGAAATAAAGTTCAAAACAAGCGGACGGGTGTACTACTTCGACCCGCTCGATCTGCCGATCAAAGCCGGCGACGGCATCATCGTCGAAACGGCGCGCGGCATGGAATTCGGGGAAGCGGCAAACGATCCGAAAGAAGTCGAGGAAAGCGAGATTGTCGCGCCGCTGAAGCCGGTTGTACGCATCGCAACGGACGAGGACAAGCGTCTTCGCGCAATGTATGCCGCAAAGGAAAGCGACGCGTATGCGATCTGCCTCGAAAAGATCGCCGCGCACGGGCTCGATATGAAGCTCGTGGACGTGGAATACACGTTCAACGGCAGCAAGGTCGTGTTCTACTTCACGGCGGATGAGCGCGTGGACTTCCGCGAGCTGGTCAAGGACCTCGCGTACGCGCTGAAAACGCGGATCGAACTCCGGCAGATCGGCGTGCGCGACGAGGCAAAGATGCTCGGCGGACTCGGTCCGTGCGGACGTCTCATCTGCTGCAAAGCGTTTCTCGACGATTTCCGTCCCGTTTCAATCAAGATGGCGAAGGAGCAGAATCTTTCGCTGAGCCCGACGAAGATCTCCGGACTTTGCGGACGCCTGATGTGCTGCCTCCAGTATGAGCAGAGCGCGTATGAAGAGATCCGGAGCAAGATGCCGAAACCCGGCAGGGAGGTCAACACGGTTGACGGCGTCGGCGTGGTGGTGGAGAACAACGCGATCACCGAACGCACCAAGGTCCGGCTCACGATGGAGGACGGCTCGATTGACGTTCGCGAATATCCGTACACGCATCTCGGGGCGCCGGGCGAACCGCTGCCGGAAGAAGCGCTTGCGGTGAAGAAAACCGAAGCGGCAAAGGAAAAGGATACGGAAGCGCAGTTTAGGAAGGAAGCTGCAAACAATACGCGCAGAAGCGGACGCGGCGCACAGCAGAAGCCTGCGGTAAAGCCGGAGCAGAAACAGCCGAAGCAGGACGATCAGCCGAAGCCGGAACAGAAGCCCGCGGCAAAGCCGGAGCTGAAGCAGAAAGCGGATCCGCAGAAGCCGAAGCAGCCCAAGCCGCAGAATCAGCAGCCGAAGCAGAACGCGCAGAAGCCGCAGCAGAATCCGCAAAAGCCGAAACAGCCAAAGCCGCAGAATCAGCAGCCGAAACAGAACGCGCAGCCGACGCCCGACGAAAGCTCTGACGGACAGAAAAAACAGTTCCGCCGCCGTCCGCGCCGCCATTCGAACAATACGGCGAAGAAAACGGAGAATCAGTGATTTATACTACGACGGCTTCGGATACGGAGCCGCCTTTTTGAGGGGATAAGGTAAAGAATTATGTGGTTTGTATTGTCAATCGTTGCGCTGCTCTGCTGGAGCGGCTCCGATCTGTTTTCCAAGATCGGATCAAAACAGAACGATAAGTTGAGTCATTGGAAGATGGCGATGGCGGTCGGTCTCGTCATGGGATTGCACGCGGGGTATGAGCTGCTGTTTGGCGGCGTCACGATCACGCTCGAGGACATCTGGACGTATATGCCGGCGAGCGCTCTTTATGTGCTGTCAATGATCCTCGGCTACGTCGGACTGCGCTATATCGAGCTGTCGGTCTCGTCGCCGATCTGCAATTCGTCCGGCGCGATTGCCGCGATCCTGTGCTTCATCTTTCTGCAGGAAATGCCGAATACATGGCAGTGGATCGGCGTTGCGTGCGTTGCGGTCGGCGTGGTCGCGCTCGGCGCGGCGGAGCTGACCGAAAGCGATATGGCGCGTGAGATGCGTCAGAGAAACAGCAAGGTCAAATACGATAAGAGCTGGATCGCACTTCTGTTCCCGATCCTGTACTGCCTGATCGACGCTTCCGGCACGTTTGTAGACTCCGTGCTGCTGCGTGAGGAGGCGACCGGGACATTCCTGGATACCGTGTTCCCGCGTGTGCTGGACGAAGGCGTTGCAAACGTCGCTTACGAGCTCACATGGCTCGCGGTTGGCATCGTTGCGGCTGTTTGGGTACTTGCGATCAAGCGTGACCGCCTGCATGTGAAGGATGACGGCGCAAAGCTGATCGGCGGCGTATTCGAGACCGCCGGACAGTTCGCCTATATCTACGCGCTCGGCGATACGGCGCACGTCGGCTTTTCTGCGGCGATCATCTCCGCTTACTGTGCGGCGTCCGTTCTTTGGAGCCGGATTTTCCTCAAGGAAAAGCTTTCATGGAAGCATTACGCCTCGATCGCGCTTGCCGTCACCGGCATTGTGATCCTGGGTATTTTCGACGCATAAGAGGGCGACATGGACTATATTCGCGTTACAAAGGATAACCTCGAAAGCGAGCACATCTGCTGCGCGATCTCGAACAATAAGGATGTGCAGGTTGCGTCGAAAAAGGCTTGGCTTTCGGATCGTTTCGAAGAAGGGCTTGTCTTTTTAAAAAGCACCGAGCGCGGCAAATGCTTCATCGAGTACATCCCCGCGGAGTTCGCGTGGAACCCGATCGACGCCGAAGGTTATATGTACATCGACTGCCTGTGGGTGTCGGGCTCGTTCAAAGGACACGGGTATTCGAACGATCTGCTTGCCGCATGCATCGCGGACAGCAGGGAGCAGGGGAAGAAGGGGCTTTGCATCCTGTCCTCCGCAAAGAAAAAGCCGTTTTTAGCCGATCCGAAGTTTTTGAAATACAAGGGTTTTTCCGTATGCGACGAGGCGGACAACGGCATTCAGCTTTGGTTCTTGCCGTTTTCGCCGGATGCGGAAAAGCCGAGATTCAAGGCATGCGCCGTTCATCCGCACATCGACGAGCCGGGCTATGTTTTGTATTACACGAGCCAGTGCCCTTTCAACGCGAAGTACGTTCCGATCGTGGAGGAGACCGCAAAGGCGCACGACATCCCGTTCCGCACAATTCATCTCGAAAGCCGGGAAGCGGCGCAGTCCGCGCCGACGCCGGTCACGACCTACGCGCTGTTCAGGGACGGCGCATACGTCACGAACGAGCAGATGAACGACACGAGGTTTCTGAAGCTGATCGAAGGGAGATAAAGGGGTATGATTTCGCTCCTGATCGCATTTGCCGTGCTGATAGTCGGCTATCTTGTGTACAGCCGCGTTACGGAAAAGGTGTTTGCCGCGGACGATCGGAAAACGCCCGCCGTCGAGATCAACGACGGTGTGGACTGCGTTCCGATGAAGCCGTGGAAGGCGTTTTTGGTACAGCTTTTGAACATCGCGGGCACGGGACCGATCTTCGGCGCGCTGATGGGCGCGGTGTTCGGACCGGTGGTATTCTTGTGGATCGTGTTCGGCTCGATCCTCGGCGGCGCGGTGCATGATTACATGTCCGGCATGATCAGCGAACGGCACGGCGGCGCATCGATCGCGGAGCTTTCCGGCGTGTATCTCGGAACCGCGGTGAAATGGATCATGCGGATCTTCTCGGTCGTTCTTCTGGTGCTGTGCGGAACGGTCTTTGTGACCAGCCCCGCCGCGCTGCTTGCAAAGCTTACGCCCGCGTGGATGAACGGCACGTTCTGGACGGTCGTGATCCTTGCTTATTATCTTCTGGCAACGCTGCTGCCGATCGACAAGCTGATCGGCAGGCTCTATCCGGTATTCGGCGTTCTGCTCATTGTCATGGCGGTCGCGGTGCTCAGCGGGATCCTGTTTTCCGGCGGAAAATACACGATCCCGGAGCTGACTCTTGAGAACCTCCATCCCGAGGGAACGCCCGTCTGGCCTTATATGTTCATCACGGTCGCCTGCGGCGCGGTCTCCGGCTTCCACGCAACGCAGTCGCCGATGGTCGCAAAGTGCATCACAAGCGAGAAGGTGGGACGTAGGGTCTTTTACGGCGCAATGATCGGCGAAGCGGTGATCGCGCTCGTGTGGGCTGCGGCGGGCGTCGCGTTTTACGGGACGACGCAGCTTCTGAACGCCGCGCTGAAGGACGGCGCATCCAACGTCGTCTATGAGATCTCGACCGGCACGCTCGGCGTATTCGGCGGGATCCTTGCCGTTGCGGGCGTCGTTGTCTGCCCGATCACATCCGGCGATACCGCGTTCCGCAGTGCGCGCCTTATTCTTGCGGAGACGTTCCGGCTGGAGCAGAAGAAGATCAAAAACCGTCTGATCGTTACGATCCCGCTGCTTGCGGTCGGCGGGCTTCTGACCTGGTTTGCGATCGTCAACGACAAGGGCTTCAATACCATCTGGCGATATTTTTCCTGGAGCAATCAGACGCTTGCCATGATCGCACTGTGGGTAGCGACTGCGTATTTGGTCAAAAAAGGCAAATATCGTTTCGGATCCCTGCTCACGGCGATCCCGGCGGCGTTCATGTCCGCGGTCTCGGCGACGTATATCCTGACGGCGAACGAGGGATTCCGCCTTCCGGCAAAGATCGCCTGCCCGATCGGGCTCGGCTTTGCCGCCGCGCTGCTTGTCGTTTACGTCGTTCTGCTGTGCCGCAGGCTTTGCGGATCGTGCCGCGGTTCAAAGAACGCATGAGGAACGACAGAAGGGAGATAAGCGCATGGATCTTCATTGGGAGGAAGGTTTTTCGATCGACGTACGAATCCAAAACGGCGCGGCGGTGATCCGCGCAAACCGCGAGGGGCTGCTGTCCCTTGCAAACCATCTGAAGGCGCTTGCGGAGGAGCCCGCGGGAAGCCATATCCATCTCGACGCGTTCAATTCGCTGGAGGACGGCTCTGCAGAGCTGATCCTCGAACGCCTCGATTGACGCCGTTCACAGGAAAAATATATTTATGAAAGCAACCCTTTTCGGTTGCTTTTCTGTTCGGAATGGGCTACAATGATATCGTAAAAATATGGCATTTTGCCAAGAATAAAAAAGGAGTATGCAAATGAAGTACGATCGCGTTTACAATTTCTCCGCAGGTCCCGCCACGATGCCTGTTGAGGTGCTCGAAGAGATCCGTGACGAAATGCTGAACTACAAGGGAAGCGGCATGTGCGTCATGGAGATGTCGCACCGCAGCAAGGTCTTCCAGCAGATCATCGACGAGGCGGAAGCGGATCTCCGCACGCTGATGGGCATTCCCGACAACTACAAGGTCCTGTTCATTCAGGGCGGCGCAACGCTCGAGTTCGCCATGATCCCGCTGAACCTCTGCAAGAACGGCGTGTTCGACTACATCGTAACCGGCAACTGGTCCAAGAAGGCGGCGGCGGAAGCGAAGAAATACGGCAAGGTCAACGTCATTGCTTCCAGCGAGGATAAGAATTACAGCTATATTCCGGACTGCTCGGACCTGCCGATCGACGACGACGCGGACTACGTCTACATCTGCGAGAACGAAACGATCCACGGCACGACCTATCCGGTGCTTCCGAACACCAAGGGCAAGATCCTCGTTTCCGACCAGAGCTCGATGTTCCTTTCGAAGCCCTGCAACGTGTCCGACTACGGCATAATCTACGGCGGCGTCCAGAAGAACGTCGGTCCCGCGGGTCTCGCGATCGTCATCATCCGCGAGGACCTCATCCGCGAGGATATCGATCCCAAGACGCCGATCTATCTGCGCTATGACACGCATGCGAACAACGGCTCCATGTACAACACGCCGAA
>CAMORL010000083.1 GCA_946623765.1 uncultured Clostridia bacterium | reverse complement strand
GTTCGATGTTGCGCTGCGCCTGCTTTCTGCCGGCTTCCGAAACCGTGTTCTGTCCCAGCGCTTCCTGATACTTGCGCGCTCTGCGGTCCTGCACGTTTTCGCCGGACGGCTGAATGTCGCCCGCTTTGGTCAGCGCCCACTTGGTAAGCAAAGGACCGACGAGTTCATAAACCAGCACGCTGAACAGAACGATGTTCCTGATGAGCACGCCGTCGGTCGTCCCGAGCTTCGACGCGGTCACGCACATGCCGAGCGCCACGCCCGCCTGCGGCAGCAGTGTGATGCCGAGGTATTTTTTGACCGTGGAATCGCAGTGCGTCGCCGAACAGCTGATGTAGGATCCGATGTATTTGCCCGCCGACCGCGACAGGATATAGACGATCCCGATCAGGATGACGGCGCCGCTCGACAGAACGCTGAGCTCGAGCTCCGCGCCGCTCAGCACAAAGAACAGCGCAAACAGCGGCGCGGTCCATTTGTCCGCGCGCTGCATCAGATCCTGCGCAAGCGGACAGATGTTGCAGAACACCGTTCCGAGCATCATGCACACGAGAAGCGTCGAGAAGGAGATTCTGACGCGTCCGATCTGGAAGGAGACCATCGAAAGCGCAACGGTGAGCACCACGAACGCGATGGTCAGGGAAAGACGGTTCGAATTCGAGAAGAACGTGCGCTCGAGGATCGTCAGAACCCAGCCCAAAAGCGCGCCGAGCGCGAGCGACGCGACGATCTCGATAAGCGGCTCGACCAGGATGCCGATCATATCCGTCTGACCGGTCACCATCGACTGCGCGATCCCGAAGGAAACGGAGAACACCGCAAGCCCCACGGCGTCGTCCAGCGCGACGATGGGCAGCAGGATATCGGTCAGCTTGCCCTTCGCCTTATACTGACGCACGACCATCAGCGTGGCGGCGGGCGCGGTGGCGGACGCGATCGCGCCGAGCGTGATCGCGGCTTCGACCGTCAGCCGGTCGGGCATGATGAAATGAAGCGCGATCAGAAGCACGTCCACAAGGAGCGTTGCCGCCAGCGCCTGAAAGATACCGACGATGATCGCCTGTTTGCCGATCGTCTTGAGCTGTGAAAGCAAAAACTCGTTGCCGATGGAGAACGCGATGAAGCCGAGCGCGGTGTTGGTGATGACCGACATGCTCTCCACCTCCGCCGTGCTCGAAAAGCCGACGCCCGGGATTTTGAGCCGTCCGAGGCAATACGGACCGACAATCAGTCCCGCGATCAGAAACGCCGTCACATCCGGCAGATGCAGTTTCAGCAGCTTGAACAAACGCGTCACGAGCAGCCCGATCAGCAGCGCGAGCGCTGCCGCAAGCAGTTTTTCCATAAGTTTCCCTCCGTTTGATTGACAAGATTGTATCATAGCACATCGGAGCAGAAAGTCAAGGGGAAAACGCTTTGAACCGCACGGATCCGCTGCCGCGGCGCAAAAAAAGAAACACGCCCGTTTCCCGAACCGGCGTGTTCCCTTTCGGCTGATGTGATGTATTCCTATTCGACCGTCAGAACCGACGCGTTGACGGGGAAGGTGAAATAGGTGTCCGGATAGGGCTCGTCCCGCAGGGCGAAGTGCCACCACTCGCAATCGATCGGCGCAAAGCCGTTGCGGACCATAACGTGCTGCAGCAGCATGCGGTTTTCATACTGCTCGGCGGTTACGTCCGGACAGTCCGGATGCGAACGCGGGCTGAACAGATCGAAGGGCGTGCCCATGTCCAGCTCCTTGCCGGTGCGCATGTCCAAAAGCGTCAGATCGACGGCGCTGCCGCGGCTGTGACTCGATTGCTTTGCGATATATCCCTTGGCAAACAGCTCCTGCTTTTCCAGATCGGGATAGAAATACGGCTTCATGCGAACGTCCGTGTCCTCAATGCCCCAGAGGATAAACTGCTTCACCGCCGTCGCCGGGCGGTAGGCATCGAACACCTTGATCATGCAGCCCTGCACCGCAAGCTCGTTGCTTGCCGCCTTCAGCGCGCGCGCCGCTTCCCGCGTCAGAAGCGCGACGGGCTGTTCATAGCCGTCGATGCGTTCGCCGATAAAATTGTAGGCGGAGTGATAGCGGATCTCCTGTATGATATGCGGGACGAAATCGGACAGCAGCACGAATCCGCTTGCGTCCGTCGGCAATGCGCTTTTACTCATGACCTTTCCCTCCCGAATTCTTATTTCTGCTGCTGTCCTTTGCGGACGCGTTTGCCGCTCGATGTGATCGCGCTTTCCGGGCAGACCAGCAGGCACAGATGACAGCCTACGCACTTCTTTCCGTCCAGAACCGGTTTGCGGTCCGCATTCAGACGGATCGCCTGATGCCCGCCGTCGGAACAGGATACGGCGCAGCGTCCGCAGCCGATGCACTTTTCCCGGTGAAACTTCGGGAAAACGACGGTGTCGCGTTCCAGAATGTCCGTGGTTTCGCTGACGGAATCCAGCGCAAGCCCGCGGATTTCCCGCACGCTGCCGAGCCCCTTTTCCGCAAGGTAGTATCGGAGTCCGGCTTTGAGATCGTCGATGATCCGGTAGCCGTACTGCATGACGGCGGTGGTGATCTGAACGGTGCCTGCGCCGAGCAGAATGAATTCCAGCGCGTCCCGCCAGGTCTCGATGCCGCCCATGCCGGAAAGATGCATCCCTTCAAGCGCGGGGTCCTGCCCGAGTTCCGCAAGGAACCGGAGCGCGATGGGCTTGACGGCGTTTCCGCTGTAGCCGCCTACGGAGGACATGCCGCGGACCGCCGGCGCGGAGACGTAGGTGTGCGGATTCACGTCGATGATGCTCTTGATCGTGTTGATGGCGGCAATGCCGTCTGCGCCGCCGCGTTTTGCCGCTTCCGCCGCAGGCCGCATGGACATGACGTTGGGCGTGAGCTTTGCAAGAATCGGAATCTTCGTGCCGCGGCGCGCGGCTGCGGTAAACCGCTCCACAAGCGCGGGGATCTGTCCGATGTCGGAACCGAGTCCGTCGTCCGCCATGTTGGGACAGGAGAAGTTCAGCTCGACGGCGTCCGCGCCGTTTTCCCCGCAGAGGCGGGCGAGCGTCTGCCATTCCTCTTCGTTTCGCCCCATGATGGACGCCAAAATGAACTTGGAGGGATAAACCCGCTTGAGCTGCCGGAAGATCGCCATGTTCTCCGCGACGCTGTGGTCCGAGAGCTGCTCGACGTTCTTGAATCCGATGATCGCCCCGTTGTCGCCGGTGACGGCGGCAAAACGCGGCGACGCCTCGTGAATGTCGAAGGAGCAGACCGTTTTGAACGCCGCCCCCGCCCATCCTGCGTCAAACGCGCGCGCACACATTTCATAGGTGCTCGCCACCACGGAGGAGGACAGCAGGAACGGGTTTTCCAGCGGAATGCCGCAAAGATCCGTCCCGAGAAGCGCGTCTCCCTTCGGCGCAGGGATTTCCAGCTCCGGTCTGACCTGCGTATACAGCCGCCCGATCAGCTCACGAATGGGAACTTCATGCGGACGCACGCACGCGCTTTCGCACGGCGCGCCGCACGCAAGGCAGGGGTTTTCCGCCGGAAGCTCCGCCGCTGCAGCCTTCTCGTCGTCAAACCAGATGCTGCGCAGCAGCGCGGCGGGGTCCGTTTTCGGGCACGCGCAGGTGCACGGTGCGTCTGCGCACAGCGCGCAGCGGATCATGTCCTTTCGCCGGACGACTCGTTCATACAGCATGACGGTTCCTCCCGTATCGATATTGTTATGCGACGTCGGTGAGTTTCAGATTCTTTACCTTGCGCAGCGCAATGATGTTGACGATGACCGTGAACAGCACCGTCATCGCCGCGCCGATTGCCCACGCGGACAGGGCAACGCTTCGGTCGAACTGCACAAACGACTGTTCAAGCGAGCGCACGATCCTGTATCCGATCCCGGATCCGATCGCGATGCCGAGCAGAATGCCGAGAATCGTGGTGATGACGGTTTCCCGCAGAACGTAGCCGATGACCTCTTTAACGGTGAAGCCGTTGATCCGCATGACGGTCAGTTCCCGCTTCTTCTGCATGATGTAGATGTTTGTGAGGTTCATGAGCACCACGCCCGCCATGACCGCCGCCATTAAGATGAACAGCAGGACGATCGCGTTCATGACCGAGGTTGCCGCGTCGAACAGCGGCTTGGCGTCCCTTGATTCACGGTAGGATTCATAGCCCTTGACCGTGCGCAGCGATGCGAGCAGCGTATCGGCGTCGGCGCCGTTCAGCTTTATCATGCAGGCGTTGACCCCGGCGTCCTTCCCGAACAGCTTGTTAAAACAGCCGTTGTCCATATACATCGCGCGTCCGACATAGTTGTCAAAGATGGCGGCAACCCGCACGTTTGCGGTCTGTGTACCGTTCAGCGCAATCTCGAACGTATCGCCGACCTTCAGCCCGTAGATTTCGGAAAACCGTTTTGCAACGAGGATTCCGTCGTCCGTCGGCACAACGGGCTTTCCCGTTCCGACGTCGTTCAGCACGAGCATACGCTCGATCCCGGTGAGATCGCCGCAATACAGCTCCTGAATGTCGGGTTTTCGGATGTTGACCGTGATATAGGAATAGTGAACCGGCGTTATGTCCGTACCGGCTTCCGTGAGTATTTGTTCGACGCCGTTCACCGTGTTCTCATCCGCGTCGGGATCCATCCGGACCAAGCCGTCGTACTGTATGATCCCGTCAAACTGCTTGTACTCCGCGTTTTGCACCGACCGGCGCAGCGTGAATCCGATGATGACCAGCGAGCAGCAACCCGCCACGCTGACGATCGTCACAAGCACGCGCTTCCAATCCGTCTTAATGTTCCGCAGAATGAGCCGCGAATAAAGCGGCAGGCCGGTCTTTGCGCCCGAACCGTTCTTTGAGCCCTTCGGAACCGACTGCTGCATCAGCTGAATCGCAGGCTGCTTCAAAAGCTTGCGGCAGGCGATCCAGATCGCGGCGACCGCAAGCGCTGCGGCGGTCACGAACACGATCAGCGTGGGCAGCAGCACCAGCGTCGGCTTCACAAGGTTGATATTGAAATAGCGGTTGTAGCCGTTGAGAATGAAGTACTGCACCCATGTGCCCGCAAAGATCGTACCGATCAGCGTGCCGACCAGCGTCGCCGTTATTCCGAACAGCAGATACTTCAGGAAAATTTCCCGGTTGAAGAAGCCGAGCGCCTTGGTCGTGCCGACCAGGGTGCGCTGCTCGTCGATCATCTTGCTGATCGTCGCATAGATGACGAGTGCGCCGACGAGCACGAACAGCAGGGAGAAGGTCATTTCCATGCTCTTCAGATTGCTGCCCGCGGTGCCGAGCTGCACGAAGCTGCTGTTTCCGTAGGTGTCCACGGAGATCCATCTGCATGCGCCGAGCGATTCGAACAGCTTTTCCGCGGCGTCGATCTTTTCCGTGCCCTCCGCATACCGCTTGAGCCCGTCCGCATACTGCGCTTCGCCGTCTTCGAGCTTTTTGCGTCCGTCTTCGAGCTGCTGCTTCGCATTCTCAAGTTCTTTGACGCCCTGCTCGTACTGCGCTACGCCGTCGTTGTACTTCTGCAGCGCTTCCTCGTATTCGCGGAGACCTTCGGCGTACTGCGCCTCGCCGTCGTTATACTTCGCGAGTCCTTCTTCGTACTGCCTTAAGCCTTCGTTGTATTTTGCCAAACCGTTCAGATAGGTCGCATGACCCTTGTCCCACTTCTCGCACGCCGCCGCAAGCTGATCGTACTTCTCCCCGTACTCGCCGGCAATCGACGCGAGCTTCGCGCTCAGAAGCCGGCGTGCGGCTTCCGGACTGTATTCGCCTTCGCCGCCGAGATGATCGAACACCTTGCGCAGAACACTGTCCGAAAAATCCGCCGAATTGACGAAGGCGTTGATCTTGCTCTGCAGCGACGAACCGATCTTGAACGTGAAGTTCGCCGTAATCGGGAAGTCGTTTGCCTTCGGATTCCGGTGATCCGGTCTTGCCGCCTGTTTCGACGCCCAATGAATGAGCCCGTCGGTACTTTCGCCGATTGCCTGCTCGACTGCGCTGCGCATCTTCCCGCGGATGGTCTCCTTGATGTCTTCCAGCTGGTTCCAGCCGGAAACGAGCTGTTTCCGTCCGGCATCCAGCTTGGGCTTGCCCGCGTCGAGTTCCGCCTTGCCCGCTTCGAGCTGCTTCTTTGCATCGTCGAGCTCGGCGCGTCCCTGCTTCAGTTTCTCCTCGCCTTCGCGAAGCTTCTTTTCGGCGTCGTCGAGCTCCGCGCGCCCGTCTTTGAGCTTCTCCTCGCCGTCCCGATACTTCTGCAGGGCTTCCTCGTACTGTTCATATCCCTTGTCGAGTTCGGCGCGCGCGTCCTCCAGCTGCTGTTTGCCGTCCTCGAGCTTATCCCGGTTCTTTGCTATCGTTTCTTTGGCTTCCGCCTCGCGGATCACGGTGCGTGTGCCGGCAAGCGCTTTGATCTGCTCGTGGACCCTGTCGACGCCGTCAAGATACGCCGAACCGTACCGGGCGGGCGCCGCTTCGCGCTCCGTCAGAATGACGGCTTTCATGCAGCAGCCGTCCAGCAGTTCCGTATCGAACGCGTCCTTCGTTACAAGAACATACGGTGTTTGCGGTACATTGCCGCAGACATGGTCCGGATGCAGCACGACGCCGCATACGGTGAACGTTTTATGCTTCAGAAACTGCGCGGCTTCGCCCTTGGAATTGCACAGCTCGATGCTGTCGCCGATCCGCCAGCCCAGCCGGTCCATCAGCTGCTGTTCCACCGCGCATTCGCCGTCGTCTATGGGCAGACGTCCGTCATACAGAACGACGGAATTGATCCGCTCCGTCAGGGAAACCGCCTGCACGTCCTGCTTCACGTCGTTTGCCGCAACCTTTGCGCTTGTGACGCAAACGCCTTCCGCGTCCTTAACGCCGTTGATCTCTCTGATCGCGGACAGATCCTGTTCCGAAAGCAGCAGGGTGGACGTCAGTTCGATGTCGCGGTACTGCTGTTCGTTGTAAAACGCGGAGCCGACCTTCCGGATTGCGGAAGCGGAATAGTCGATGCCAAGGAACATCGTCACGCCGAGCGCGGCAATCACGACGATCGACAAATAGGAAACCACCTGTTTCCTGATATTGCGTAATGCGTCTTTCAGCTGCGTTCGTTTCATGATTGACCCCTCCTTTTGCCCGTACACCGTCCGCCGCGTCTTACGTAACGGACGTCAGTTTCAAATCCTTTCCTTTATGCAGAGCAACGATATGGATGATGCCTGCGAATGTGATTGTGCTCCCCGC
>CAMORL010000082.1 GCA_946623765.1 uncultured Clostridia bacterium | reverse complement strand
AGCCGCCGAGCACCTTCTGGCAGGACGCCGCCTGTTCGCGCGCGGAGCCGTCGCCGGGCTTGTTCGCAAATACGCAGGAACCGAACTGGGTGTTCGGCAAAAGCGCGTCTGCATCGCCTACCGCGGAAAGCGCTTTGACGATCTTTTCCGGTTTCTCGCCGGCTCTTCTTGCCGCCTCGTCCTTTGCGATCGCCTTGCTGCGGCCGACATATTCGGGTACTCTGCGCGACAGCGCAAACTCCGAAAGGCGAAGCGGATTGGAGCGATAGGAAGACGTTTCGCCGGACGGAATCAGCTCGTCGGTCGTGGTGACCGGATCGCGGATGACCGCCGCAAGCTCCAAAAGCATGTTGTCCGCAAGCGGATACATCTTCGGCCAGTCGGTGATGTTGGGTCCGAGGATGAGTTCCTCTTCGGGATGCGCGTGCGCAAAGCCGTTGTAGCAGCGTTTTTCGTAAACGGAATCGTCGAATACGTACGGGATGTGCGCGGTCTCGTATTCCACATCGGTCGCGGCGGTGATATAACCGCCGTTCTTTGCCGTCGCCGCAATGGAGCGCGAATCCATCAGCGCAACGACCGAGATCTGTCCCTCGCCGGGCTTACTGCCTTCACGGTTCGGGAAGTTGCGCGTGGTGTGCCTTAGCGAAAGTCCGTTGTTTGCCGGAACATCGCCTGCGCCGAAGCACGGTCCGCAGAACGACGGCTTGATGATCGCGCCTGCTTCCAGCAGCGCTTCCGTCTTGCCGTTTCTCGTCAGCGCAAGCGAGGTCGGGATGCTGGTCGGATACACCGAGAAGGAGAAATAGCCGTTGCCGGTGCTGCCGCCTTTCAGAATGTCCGCCGCCTCGACGATGTTGTCGAACAGACCGCCGGAGCAGCCCGCGATGATGCCCTGATCCGCAAGCACGCCCTTTTCGCTGACCTTGCTCCGAAGATCAAGATGCGCTTTCGGGAATTTCTTCTTCGCTTCCTCCTCGACCTTTGCAAGAATCTCTTCGGGATTCTCCAAAAACTCGTGGATCGTATACGCATTGGACGGGTGGAACGGCAGCGCGATCATGGATTCGACCTTGTCGAGCTCGATCGTGATCATCGCGTCATAGTACGCGCCTTCGACCGGATTGAGTTCTTCAAACGCGTATGGACGCTTATGGATATCGTAGTACTTTTTGATCTCGTCGTCGGTTGCCCAGATCGAGGACAGGCAGGTGGTTTCGGTCGTCATGACGTCGATGCCGCTGCGGAAATCGAACGGGAGATTCTTAAGACCCGGACCGGCGAATTCAAGCACCTTGTTCTTTACAAGACCGTCCTTGAACGTCGCCTTGACGAGCGCGAGCGCGACGTCATGCGGACCGACGCCCTTCTTCGGCGCGCCGGTGAGATAGCACAGCACGACTTCCGGCGGCTTCACGTCATAGGTGTTTTTCAGAAGCTGTTTGACAAGCTCCGGACCGCCCTCGCCGACGCCCATCGTGCCGAGTGCGCCGTAGCGCGTGTGGCTGTCAGAGCCGAGAATCATGTTGCCGCAGGTCGCAAGCTCTTCACGCGCATAGGAGTGAATGACGCTCTGATTTGCGGGAACGTAGATGCCGCCGTACTTTTTTGCCGCGGAGAGACCGAACACATGGTCGTCCTCGTTGATCGTGCCGCCGACAGCGCAAAGGCTGTTATGGCAGTTGGTCATGGCATACGGAATCGGGAATTCCGTGAGGCCGCTTGCACGTGCCGTCTGAATGATGCCGACATAGGTGATATCGTGCGAGACCAATGCGTCGAAATGGATATGCATAACGCCGCCCTCGTCCGATTCGCTGTGCGCTTCCATGATCTGATACGCGATCGTGCGTCTGCGCCATTCCGCCTTGTCGATCCCCTCCGGCGCCGAAACCGGCGCGCCGTTTTTCCACTGCATGCCCTGTGCGTGATACCGGATCATTGTCTCTGTTTCCTCCCGTGTTTGATGAGATTTGTTCCGCGGTACGCATACGCGCCGCCTCATTCATATTATAAAAGAGGAATTGTATAATATCAAATATATCTTTTATAATTTTTCATAGATATTCTCTATCATTCCTATCTTTTTCTTGCATTTTGCTCCGCGTTTCTGCTATACTGACAACAGCGGGACCGCAGGGCATCCGTCCGTTTTTTCGACGGGAGCGGAGGTTTTTCGCGTACGTAATTCTGCAAAACGGCGGATTTCGCCGAAAATCGGAGGTCATTTTGGACGTTTCTTTGTTCTATGCGCCGCTTCCGAAGCGGATGCAGACACGTTATAAAGATTTTCTATTCTCTGCGGGACTTCGCGACGAAGGGGATGCAGAGGTCTTTGCGCTGATGACCGACGACGAATTCCGCGTCGTCGCCTGCGGCTCGCGCGCGGGGCACACCCTGAAGCAATTTGCCGTCTCCCCGGATCTGGAGGGCGAAGGCGCGTTTGCCACGGTGCTTTCCGAGCTTCTGAACGAGGCGTCGCGCGCCGGAATCACACGGCTGTTTGTCTGTACCAAGCCGAAAAACCGCGCCATGTTTTGCTCGCTGGGATTCTTTCCGATCGTGGAAACAAAGGAAGCCGTGCTGATGGAGGACCGGAGAAACGGGTTTTCGGACTACCTTGCGTCGCTGCCGCGCTTTGAGGGCACGTGCGGCGCGATCGTCATGAACGGCGATCCCTTTACGCGCGGCCATCTGCACCTTTCGGAGTATGCCGCGCGTCACTGCGACGAACTGTATATCTTCTCCGTCTCCGAACCGGGCTCCATGTTCTCGCCCGAGGAGCGGTTCGCCATGCTGCAGGCGGGCACGGCGCATCTCAAAAACGTGCACGTCGTCCGCAGCGACGCATACCTCGTCTCGCGCGAGACCTTCCCCGCCTATTTCATCCGCGACGAGCAGCACGCCGACGCGGTCAAGGCGGATCTCGACATCGAATTGTTCCGCACGCGCATCGCGCCGGCGCTGCACATCACAAAGCGTTTCGTCGGCGAAGAGCCGTTTTCTCCCACCACCCGCGCCTACAACGAGCGTATGAAAGAGCTGTTGCCCGAATGCGGCATCGAACTGTGCGAAATCCCGCGGCTCGACGCGATCAGCGCGAGCCGCGTTCGAGCGCTGATCCGCGGCGGCAAACCCGAAGAGACCGAACCTCTGGTTCCCGAAACGACCTATGCAGCCATCCTCCGTCACCTTAACACAGATGCTTGACGCGCGCGAACGCCGCGCACAGGCACAAAACGCAATTCTGAAAACAGCCGGCAGCAGCGACTGTCTTGTTTCGTTTTCCCTGAACATTGCCGGCGACGTCAAGCGAACTGCAAAGACGCGGTTTTTGTTTGATCAGGGCATGCGCGCGTTCGACGCACTCGGCTTTCCGCAGCTTTCTCGCACCGTTTCGGACGCCGTCACCGGCACAGAAGCGCTGATCCTGCTGCACGCGGATGCGGCGCAGGTCAAGACCGTGCTGGAACGGCTCGAGGACACGGCGCCGTGGGCGCGGCTGTTCGACTTTGACGTATTGAACGCAAGCGGCGAAAAGCTGTCCCGCAGGACGCCGCGCAGATGTCTGATCTGCGGCGGACCGGCGGCGGACTGTGCAAGAAGCCGCGCGCACGGACTGAACGCCGTGAAGCAGGCGACCGACGCGCTGCTGGACGAATGCTGTGCCGATACGCTCGCTTCGACGGCGCACGCTGCGCTGGAACGTGAACTGTACACGACGCCGAAGCCGGGGCTGGTCGACCGGAACAACAACGGCGCGCATGCGGATATGGACGTCCCGCTGTTTCTCAAAAGCGCCGCGTCCCTCGTCCCCTATTTCAAAACCGCAGTCCTTTCGGGACTTCGGAACGAAACCATGGACTCCCTCCGGGAAGCGGGTCTTTTGGCCGAACGCGCAATGTTTGCGGCAACGAATGGCGTCAACACGCACAAGGGCATGATCTACTCCATGGGGCTGCTGCTCTACGGTACGGGCAAGGCGCTGTCATTCGGCGGCGACGCGGTTTCGCACGCCGCAGCGCTCGCGCGGGCGGATGCAGAGGATCGTCTGTCCGCCGCCATGCGGGAGCAGAACACCAACGGCGCAAAGGTGCTTTCGGCGCACGGCGCGCGCGGCGCGGTCGGTGAAGCGGCGGACGGTTTTTTCCACGCGCAGTATGCGGCGGACCGGATCAAGGCGCATGCGGATTCGGAAAACCCCGGCGCGCTTGCGCTGATCGACGTGATGGTCGTGCTTTCCGACACGAACCTGCTGCACCGCGGCGGCGAAGACGGACTCCGGTTTTCGCAGGAGCATGCGCTTCGCATCGCCATGCTTCCGGAGCATGAACGGATCGCGGCGATCGAGGCGTTTGACCGCGACATGATTGAACGGAATCTCAGCCCCGGCGGCGCGGCGGACATGCTTGCGCTCGGGTTCTTTCTGGATGCGTGGCGCACATTTTCGGGGTCGCTGCGGGAGGTGGGCGCATGACGCTGCAGCAGCTTCGGTATTTTTGCGTGACAGCAGAGGTTCTGCACTATACGCGCGCGGCAGCGCTGCTCTATATTTCGCAGCCGAGCCTTTCCTACGCGCTGTCGAAGCTCGAAAAGGAGCTCGGCATGCCGCTCTTTGAAAAACAGGGCAAGCAGATTACGCTGACCAGATACGGCGCGGAATTTCTGCCGTACGCAAAGCGCGCGCTTTCCGAGCTTTCCAAAGGACAGGACCGGCTCAAGGAATTGAAAACGCCGAGCACCGGCATCATCAACCTCGGCTATATCTACAGCGTCAGTTTTTCGGTGCTGCCGTCCTTTGTCGAGCGGTTCTATACATACCTCGGCAACCGGCAGACCGCATTCCGCTTCCATCAGGGCATGGCGGGCGGTCTCATCGAACAGCTGCTGAACGGTTCGCTGGATCTGCTGATCGCCGGGAGACCGGAAATCGACTCCATCGAATACATTCCCGTTGCCGAACAGGAACTGTTTCTTGCGGTGCCGTCGTCGCACCGGCTCAGCGACCGTGCCTCCGTCACGCTCCCGGACGTTTCGGAGGAGCAGTTCATTTCGATCTCGCACGAAGCGCTCATCTACCGCGAACTTGCCGACAGGTTCAAAAAAGCGTCGTTCTCTCCGCACATCGTCTTTGAAGCCGACGAATACAGTTCGATCGCGGCGTCGGTCACGACCGGCGCGGGCGTGGCGATCATGCCGCGTCTGCCGATCCTGGACAACTTCAATCTCCGGCTGATCCCGTTTTCCGACGTGCCGATGACCCGCGAGATCTGTCTTCTCCGCTACCGTCTGCACGCCATGTCTCCCGCCGTGCAGGGCGTCTGGGATTTTGCGCGGCATCTTTCCGAAACCGGCGAAGCCCGATAATCCGCATCAAAAAAGGACCTTCCGGAAACCCGGAGGGTCCTTGCCGTTTCATCGGTTACTGCGGCATGGTCGAGGGATCTGCGCGCTCAATGATGAAGGAGTTCTGAATGAAGCCCATTTTCATATGCACCTTGAGGCACACGAACGGATCATTCGGCGAAAGCGTGATGACCGGATCGTTGCACCTGCGGTTCATGCCGCAGACGACGTGCATCTGATAGGAGCCGTAAGGAAGCGGAAGGATCAGCGTTTCGCGATTGCCGATCGCACCGTACGGTTCGTTGTTGATGTAGATGCCGAAGCCGGTTGCCGCGCCCATGAAGTTTCCCATTCTGTAAACGGCGATTGCCGCGGGCTGATTCGTGTCGAGCAGCGTTCCGCACTTGGGGCAGGGACCGGTTTGCGGAACATTCACAACATTGCCGCAATGCGGACATTTCATACGAAAGACTTTAGCCACAGATTCTTCCTCCTTTTCGTTTCTACAACCATTATAGTCCGGCGGCGAAACGGTGTCAATCGTTCTTTATTCGCCTTTTTTCAGCGCAAGATTCTTTTCATATGCGGCGATCACCGCTTCCATCGCAGCGCTGCGGAACCCGCCTTTTTCAAGCGCGCGCACGCCCTGGATCGTGCTGCCCGCAGGCGAGCAGACGACGTCCTTGAGCTTCCCGGGATGCTCGCCGGTCTCCCTTGCCGCCTTCGCCGCGCCTTCGACGGTCTGCGCTGCATAAAGGAGGGCTTTTGCTCTCGGCAGCCCGCAGGCGACCGCGCCGTCCGCAAGCGCTTCGAGAAACAGATCGACGAACGCCGGACCGCAGCCCGCGATCGCGCTTGCCGCGTCGATCAGATGTTCCGGGATCGGATCGAGCGTGCCCGCGTCCTTCAGAAGATCGGCAAACGCAGAAAGTTCCCCGTCCGTCGCGTCCTTTCCGCAGTAGGTGATAATCCCCGCGCCGACCGTGATCGGCGTGTTCGGCATCATGCGGATCACCGGGTACGCCCCGCCGGAAAGCGTTTGGATCGTTTCCGCCGTAAGCCCCGCAGCCATCGTGACGAGCACGAAGCGGTCGGTACGCGCCGCGAACACCGGCGCAAGCGCGGTCAAAACACCCGGCATGATCTGCGGTTTGACCGCAAGGAAGATCAGCCCGCAGTTTTTTGCAATCTCTTCGTTGGTCGAGACCTGCGCGTTCAGTTCCGATGCAAGCGCTTCCGCTTTTGCAGCGGTGCGGTTGGACAGGAACAGCGTTTTTTCGGGCTGTGAGGAACGGATCAGTTTTGCGACGGCGCCTCCCATGGCGCCGGTGCCGATGACGCCGACTGTATCAAACATGGCTTACTCCTTTTTGTCCGCAAGATGGAAAAAGTGCGTCGGGATATGGCAGTAGCCGCCCGGGTTCTTGTCGAGATAGTTCTGGTGATACGCCTCGGCGGAGAAAAAGTTCAAAAGCGGCTTTACCTCGACCGCAAGCGGCTGTCCGACCTCTTGTTCGATCTCTTTGTACACCGCTTCGATCTCCGGAAGCTGGCTTTCGTCCGTATAATAGATCCCGGTGCGGTACTGGATCCCGCTGTCCATGCCCTGCCGGTTTACGGACGTCGGGTCGATGACCTGAAAATAGAAGTGCAGAAGCGCATCGAGTGAAAGTACGCTTTCGTCATATGCGACGCGCACGGTCTCCGCGTGTCCGGAATTGTCGCAGACCTCGCGATAGCTCGGCGCTTTCTCGGGTCCGTTCGCATAGCCGACCTCGGTCTCCTTCACGCCGTCGAACTGATCCAGAAACTTCTGCATGCCCCAAAAGCATCCGCCCGCCAGATAGATCGTTTTCATTATGCCTTCCTCCACTTCCGTTTCGCGTTCGGGCATTTTTCATCCATAAACGTCCGGAAGCCCGCCGCGTCCGTGCCGTC
>CAMORL010000081.1 GCA_946623765.1 uncultured Clostridia bacterium | reverse complement strand
GCTTGAGCGGAATGCCGCTTCTGTACTTGCGCTCGATATCGTCGATCTGATTCAGCACGCCCTTTGCGTAGCGGATAAACTCCTCTCCGTCCGGCGTCAGCGTCATCCCCTTTGGGGTGCGTTCAAAGATCGTGATGCCGAGATCCGCTTCCAGCTCCTTGATGCTGCGGCTCAGATTCGGCGGTGCAATAAAAAGCTGACCTGCTGCCTTGTTGATCGAACCGATCCGGGCAACCTCCACCGCGTATTTCATATGCAGAATGTTCATAGATCCTCCCTTCGGCGATCGAACCGATCGCCGGCGTCCTTTTAAACCGACGGTATCTCAGCAATTCTTTCATATTGATTTTAACATTCGCCGACCGGCCATGTCAACAACGCAAAGCGCAGAGTTCAGCGCGCCGTTGTCGGCGTTTCTTGCATATGGCAGCGGCGATCCGATACGGAGAAATCCGATCAGTTACAGCGCTGCGCGCTGAATAAGGATATTTCTCCGGTGACGCGCGCGAACGCAAAGCGTTCGGCGCGTATACGAACGGACGCTGCGCGCCCGTTGGAATTGCCCACACACGACCAAAACAAAAACCACCCGATTTGGGTGGTTTTGTTTTGGTAGTGGCGAGGGACGTGCTGGAGTATGCAAGATTGCACCTGCCGATCCTGCTCGGAATCCGCGTTTCGATCCCGCGAACCCGTACCCCGCGCCCGGTGCATTGCATTCATTGAGGAGGTGAAGAACATGGACGTCACTTATACGACGGTCGGCAATATCCAAATCCCGAATCTGGTCATGGACGCGCAACCGGAGGACAGCATCGGCAAGTACGGACGGATGCGAAAGCGCTATTTGGAACAGCAGCACGACGGCACGTTCACCGCCCTCGTCCTCTCCGGCAAACTGACCGAGCACCTGCTCGACGTCGACCGCACGGCAAGGGAGCAGCTCGAAGCCACGGTCCGCCAAATGGCAGCCGCCGAAGGCGTCACCGAAGCGCTGAAAGCCGAGAACCAGATGGAATGGATCCGCCGCATGAACAACCTCCGCGCCCGTGCGGAAGAGCTTGTCCTCCGCGAGATCGTCTACGGCGAATAACCGCAGAAAGACAGCATAAAGCCCGAAGCGCGCACGCTTCGGGCTTTATCGCAATGCTTATTTCTTAATCATATTCTCATCTGTTGGAAACCTTAAACGCGTGAGCTGCAGCCTGTAATTTCAGAAGTTCCCGGATTACATATTATTCCACTGCTTCAGCATTGTTCGCATCCAGGAAGCGACGTCCATCTCATAAACTGCGTTCAGGTTGTCGGGACACATCACAGCTTGCGTTTCGCCGAGCGCAACCGTATTGCCGTGATGCAGCAGCAGCGTCTGTGTGCCGTACGCTTTTGCAAGTGAAAGATCGTGGACCACGGACACCACCGCCCGACCGGGGGTTTTGAGCCAATCTGCGATCAGCGCAAAAATCTGTTTCTGATAGATCAGATCCAGATGATTGGTCGGTTCATCCAGCATCAGATAGCGCGGATTCTGCGCGAACACCTGTGCAAGAAAGGTTCGCTGGAGTTCCCCTCCGGACAGCGTCAGCACGGACTGCTGACGCAGCGCGGTCAAGCCCGTACGCTCCAGCGCCTCCTCCACTGCTTTTTCGTCATCCTTCCTGTGTGAAGAAAACAATCCGCCCCTGTGCGCAAACCGTCCGAGACGAACGACCTCCTCGACGGAGAAGGCATACCCGACATAATGGTTCTGCGACAGAACGCCGATCGAGCGGGCGCGTGCTGCAGCATCTGTTTTTTTGAGATCCTTTTCGTCAAACCGGATTATACCGGAATACGGCACGCCCTGTGCGATCGCGTTCAGAACGGTCGTTTTTCCGGCGCCGTTCGGACCGACGATCATCAGCCATTGCCCGTCCGAAACGGTAAAGGAGCAATCTCTTACGGCGGCAAACGCGCCGTACTGCACCGTCAGGTGTTCCACTTCCAGCATGCCCCTACCTCCTTCTCGCGCGGTAATAGATCGCCACGAACACCGCCGCGCCGATCACGCTCGTTACCACGCCGATCGGCAGCTCACGCGGGGAGAACAACGACCGCGCCGCCAGATCCGCGAGCATCAGAAAGACTGCGCCGGAAAACAGGGATGCGGGCAGCAGACGCTTGTGATTCGGGCCCACGATCATGCGCACCATATGCGGCGTAACAAGCCCCACAAAGCCGATTGTGCCGCCGATCGACACGCAAACGCCGATCAGGCACGCAACTGCGATCAGCACCGTGAGCCGCACACGGCGCACATTGACGCCGATTTGCCTTGCGTTATCCTCGCCGATCGCAAAGGCGTTCAGCTCGCGTGCGTTCAGCAGCAGCACCGTACCGGCGATCAAAAACGTTCCCGCGAGCACTGCGGCGTTGCGGTAGCTCGCACCCTGCAGACTGCCCATGGTCCAGAACGTGATGCTTTTGAGATGATCGGACGCAAACGTGATGATTATGCTCATGACGCTGGACGCAAACATCGAGAAGACTACGCCGATCAGAATGATTGTATTGGTCGAAAGCGAGCAGTCCAAGCGCCATGCAAGCCCTAAAATGATTAGTAACGAGCCGAGTGCGAACAGGATCGCCATGATCATTGTCCCGGCAAACGGCAGCTTCGGGAACGTGATGCCGAACGCGATTGCAATGACCGCGCCGAGCGACGCGCCGGAGGACACGCCGATTGTGGACCCGTCCGCAAGCGGGTTTTTGAGAAGTCCCTGCATGCTTGCGCCCGCAAGAGACAACGATGCGCCGACCAGCGCCACGCACAGCACACGCGGCAGCCGGATCGGCACAATCACGGATCGGGCGAGCGCATACGCTTTTTCGGACGGGACCCCGCGGATCGCGTCCGAAATGACGCGAACGGTGTCCTTCAAAGGGATCGAAACGCTGCCGATGCAGACGCATGCGAAAAACACGCACAGGGTAACGAGTGCGAAGATCGCGATCCATTCTCCGAAATGCTCGCCGATCCGTTTCATAGACTCCTTTTACGCAGCGGGCTGAAGTGCTGCCATCTTCTCCATGACAAAATCATACAGCATCTTCGCGCCATCCGCAAGTCGCGGAATCGGGCGGGAAAGCTCGTTGTTCTGGAGATTCAGGATCGCGCCGTTTTGGACTGCCGTGATGTTCTCCCAGCCGGGACGGGACATGATCTCCTCCTCCGGCGTCGGGCCCTCGCCCCAGTACATGGTGATCGTCACTATGTAGTCAGGGTTGCGCTCGAGCACCTGTTCCTCGGAGATCTGCGCCCAACCGGAAAGATCGCCGAAGCAGTTCCTGAGACCGACCATCTCCGCGATCTCATTCATGAACGTGCCGGTGCCTGCCGTCCAGAGCCCCCACTGCAGCGGGGAGACTTCGAAGTACACCGTCTGCGTGCCGTCCAGCTTGTTCGCCTCGATCTCCGCAAAGCCCGCTTTCATATCGGAAATGATTTTATCCGCCTCCGCATCCTTGCCGAGCAGCCCTCCGAGCAGTTCGATTGCCGTGTAGACGCCCTCGATATCCTGCGCGTCGCTGACGACGACTGCAACGCCCGCGTCCTCCAGCTGCTTGACCTGCTCCTCGGTCTGCGCCATGCTGCTCATGACGACGACGTCCGGATTGAGCGCAAGGATCTGTTCAATGTTCGTATTGCCGCCGGATTCTACGGACGGAATTGCAAAGACCTCTGCAGGATAGTCACAGTACTCGCCTCTGCCGACCAGAAGATCCCCCGCGCCGAGCGCAAAGACGATCTCACAATCGGACGCGGTCAGCGCCACAATGCGCTCCGCGGGCTTTTTGAGCGTAACCTCGTGGCCCTTCATGTCGACCAGTTTGATGCCCTCGACCTGCTTCAAAGCCGCGCCGGCATGCGCAACATACAGTGCCTGTACATCAGCGATTCTGCCGAGGCCCTCGATCTGGCAGGTGATCTCCGTAAAGAGACCGGAGGCATTGAACATGGAATACCAGGATTCGGGATCCTCGGGATCCGCCATGTCGTTGTTTGCATGATCGCCCGCAACGACCATCAGCGGACGAAGGATGACTTTGGTATAACCCGCCGCATTGACCGTCTTGATGACTTCTTCGCAAGCGGTTTCTTCCGGTTTGCCTTCCACCGTGCCGATGAACACATTCCTGTAGCCGAGGGTGTTCATCATGTTCTGCATCTGCGTGTAGCTGACCTTTGCAGTGTGCGACGTGCCGTGTCCCATGAATACAAACGCAACGCCGTCCGCTTCCGCAGCTTCAAGGCTCTCATATCCGGCGGCCTTCACCGCTTCCGCCGTGATCGCCTTTGCAACAACGCCCTTGTCCGTATTGACGACCGTCGCGTCCGTGCCGACTTCGCCCAGAAGCGGCAGCGCGACCTGAACGCTCTCAAACTTGTCTTCGTACTTTTTGACCGCCTCGCAAAGCTCATCGTATTCCGCGCCTTGCATGAGATGCGTCGGCTGGATCACGAGGTTTTTGACGCCGTTTGCGACAGCACGCTCGAGCGCCTGATCCATGTTGTCGATGAACTCGCCGTCACGCGCCTGCACATGGTTGATGATGATCTGCGCGGTGAACGCTCTGCGCACCGACCAATCCGGATACGCAGCCTGAAGCGCCGCTTCAATGCCGCCGATGTCCTCGGCTCTGCTGTCATTGAACGACGTGCCGAAGCTCACGACAAGCAATTCGTTCTCGCCGATGCCGTCCGCGTTTTTCGGATCGTCCTTCGACGCGTCGCCGGTATCTCTTCCGAAGTAATCGGGATCGGCCTCCTCACCCGCAACCAGTTCCTTCTGCGCATCGGTCAGCGCATCCCATGCCGCCTTGGCGGCCGCGCACTGCGCGTCGGTCTCGTCCGTACGCTCCTGCACATAGATCGCGTCGATCAGTGCGGCGCATTCCGCCGCGAGCTCTTCATCGGTCTTTTCGGCGGGCTGAACGGGCGCCGCTGTCGGCTCCGCCGGCTTCTCTGCCGGTTTGCTACAGGCAAACGCCGAAAGCAGCAGGACTGCCGCGATCAGGATCGCCCAGAGTTTCTTTGTCTGTTTCATGTTTGTTCCTCCTTGTTTGGATAATGTATTTCAATCCTTTCGGATCATGGTACGAATACAGCCCTCTGCGCGTTCAAAAGCGCGCGGTGTTCCGTAAGATCGTTCGAAATCAGTTCATAGGTCAGCCAGTCCGGCGCAATGCGTTCGACAAATTCCTTCACGCCTTTACAGGTAAACGGCTCGTGGCGGTCGATGGAGAACACGTAGCGGAAGAGCTGCTCGCTGCGTTCCGCATAGGTCGGCAGCAGCTTCGGCTGGTGCGCCTGCGTCTCTTTGATGATCGAACCGGTCAAGGACTGGTTCAGATGCACGCCGCGGATATGCTTGCAAAGATCGCCGTGCCGATCCAGCATTTCATGGATATAGCGCACGCCTTCCTCCTGTGTCAGAAGATCGGGATCGGTGTGCAGAAGATGCCCCGTATCGAGCATCAGACCGGTCTTCGGATACCTGACGCGTTCTAAAAGCCTTTCCGTCATCTCCGGATCGGTGAATGTGAGTCCCGCATACCACAGATTCTCCAAAAGCAGCCACGGTCCGTCCGTTACGTTCCGGAACAGCTCGTTCAGAAGGTCCGCCGCCGCGTCGATTACCTCGGCGTCGGTATGGCGGCTTTTTCCCGTGAAGGTCTCCTCACAGGAGCCGTCGCAGACATGAAAGACCATGTATTCGACGCCGTATCGTGCAGCGTTTTCGAGGTCTCTCTGATAATGCCGGAGCAGCGCGTCCGGCGTATCGCCGCCGAACACAGCACACACGGTCCCGAGATCGTCAAACTCGCGGATGCAGGTGTCAAGATTGCCGCGCCAAAGCTCGACCCAGTACGGCAGGCAGCTCATGTGCAGGCCGGTCACCCGGTCCTTCGGCACGACGCCACGCACGTCGTCTTCAAAACACGTCAGCTCGATGCCGTCATCCCCGAGCAGATCATACAGCTCCCTTTGCGAAGCAAACCGATCCAGATCGCAGGAACAGGTTGTCAGATTGATCTGTGTTTTCACGCGCTCCTCCTCGTTTATGAAACCATCGGGGCGGTTCGCCTTATTCCCTGTTGTCCGTCCAAGGGACGTAGATGCAGTAAGCGGGCTGCATGTCGCCGAGGTACAGCCAGACGTTCCCGCCCATGACAAGATCGTCGTCGAAATACAGATCCGGAATGAACATCAGCGCGCTCGTGCGCCTTGCGCCGCGCAGTATCACGCCTTCCTTGACCGGCGCTTCGCGAAACTTCCTGATCTTTTCCCCGAGAACGGAAATCTGCAGATATTTGGAAAGCGTCGGAATGAGGTCCTCATCCTTGCCGTAGACAACGTTGTCGCTGTCCTTGATTCGATTCAGTGTCAGCATCTTTTCTCTCTCCGTGATTATTCCATTTGTGACCGGGCTTTCCCCAAAGAAAAAACCGCTTCCGTGAATCGGAACCGGCACACCGAAAATCGCCCGCTGCACGTGAAAAATGCGCCCGTCGGACTGCTTTCAGATGCGCTGCTTTTCTCCGGAGAAAACGCATCGTTCCGTCTGAGCAGGTTTCCTGACTTGCGGGTCGAACACCTCCGTGCGCCTTCTCACCCGTTCAGGCAATGGCGTTTTGCACAGAAGCTAACCGCTTACAGTGACCGGTTCGTCCGGGATTTGCACCCGGTTCCCTTTTATCTCTCGACGCTTCGCGAGCGAGGCGCTTCGAGCACTCAGACAGTACTATATGATTATAACATCGGTTTTCCCTTTTTACAACCCCCATTGATCTTGCAGGATCTATCATTCACACCGCAAAAAGATCCTGAATACCATATCGTCCGCCTCCCGTTGAGAGGGAAGTGCTGGAGTATGCAAAGATTCATCTGCCGATCCTGCTCGGAACGCATACTTCCGTCCGGCGAAAGCAGCCCCCGCGCGAAGTCCATCGGATTCATTAAAGGAGGTATCAAAATGAACGTCACATATACCACGGTCGGTAACATTCAGATCCCGAATCTGGTCCTCGATCCCGCGCCCGACACACCCATCGGCAAGTACGGCAGGATGCGGAAGCGTTTCCTGGAGCAGCGGCACGACGGCACACTGACCGCCCTCGTCCTCTCCGGCAAACTGACCGATCATCTTCTGGAGATCGACCGCACGGCAAGGGAGCAGATCGAAGCCACGGTTTCTAAAATGGCACCTTTGGAAGGCGTCACCGAGCGCCTGAAAGCCGAGAACCAGATGGAATGGCTCCGCCGCATGAAC
>CAMORL010000080.1 GCA_946623765.1 uncultured Clostridia bacterium | reverse complement strand
GGATTCCAGATATTTTGCGACACCGTCGTCGTCACAGGAGCCGATCACAAGATCGGCTTTTTCTTTGACCTGCGGATTGGCATTCGCGACGCAGACGCCGGTTCCCGCCCATTCGATCATATCGAGATCGAGCGTATTGTCGCCGATTGCGGTGACCTCTTCCCGCGGAATATCGAGCATTGCTGCGACTTTCCGGAGCGCAGAGCCTTTCGTGGAGGAAACCGATCCGATTTCGATAAATCCGGGCTTCGAGCAGAGCACCGAAAGATGCTTCGGAAGCAGCGCGCGAACTTCCTTGTAAAACTCCGCTTCGCGTTTCGGATCGACCGCGTACAGCACCTTCGGAACGTTGTCAAGCGGGCGGTATAATAGGTCGGGATCCTCGATAAACGGCAGATTCAGAATGCCTGTATACTGCTTTGTGAACGCGTTTTCCTTCCGGAAGATAACCGTATCCTCTTCATAGATCTGCGCGTGAAAGCCGAAGGAATCGGCGATCGCAAATGCGGTCACAACATCCTCGGGACGGAGATAGTTGACGAAGAAATGCTCTCCGGTTCTGCCGTCGGAAACCATTGCGCCGCCGTAATGAATCAAAGGTCCGTATACCGAAAGCGCGTCCCGGATCTGTTTGGTGCCGAGAAACCCGCGTCCCGTGGCAAGCACGATCGTGACGCCGTGCGCCTCCGCAAGGCGGATCGCCTTCTTCAGCCGTTCACTCGGCAGTTTTCCGGTCGAAACCAGCGTATCGTCAATGTCAAGCGCGAGCAGCTTCATGCGTCCGTTCCTCCCGCCGTCGTCAATGCGCGAAACGCCTGATGCACTTCGCCCGCCATATACAGCGATCCGACCGCAAGCACGGGTCCCTCGCCTTCGCACGCGGTTTCCACCGCGGCGGCAACCGTATCGAACGGCGTCGCCTCAGCCCCGAACGAGCGGATCAGCTCCGCAAGCTCTTCCGCCGGCATTGCGCGGTCGTTATCCGGTCTCACGGTGTAAAACGTCTTTGCGATCGGCAGCAGAAGTTTGACGGACTGCGAAACATCCTTGTCGCGCATCATGCCCATGACGATCTTTGCCTTTGTTTCCGGGAACAGGCGCTGATAGGTTTCCACCGTGCCGCGGACGCCGTGCGGGTTGTGTCCCCCGTCCACAAAGAACGGCGGATCCTCTCTTAAGAGCTCGAAGCGCGCAGGCCATACGGTCTCCCGGAGTCCGGTGCGCAGCGCTTCGTCCGAAATCTCCACGCCCTGTTCACGCAGCAGTTCGACCGCGTCGACGACCGTTGCGGCGTTGCACATCTGATACTTGCCCAAAAGACCGAGTTTGAGATCGCGGTAATCCTTATAATCGAACGTCTGCCCGTGCAGGTCGTACGTCCCCTCTTTCAGCGTGGAACGGTCGACGACGTGCAGGCACGCGTGATGCTTTTCGCATGCCGCTTCGATCACCGGGAGCGCGTCCGGATGCTGTCCGTAAAACAGCACGGTGCCGTCGTCCTTGATGATGCCGGCTTTCGCGGAAGCAATCTCCTGAATTGTATCGCCGAGGATGTGCATATGGTCGTAATCAATCGCCGTGATGATCGACAAAAGCGGCGTTTTGATGATGTTGGTGGAATCCAGTTCGCCGCCCAGACCTACCTCGAGAACGACGTAATCACACTTCTTGCGGACATAGTACAGAAACGCCGCTGCCGTGATGACCTCGAATTCGGTCGGCGCGTTCTCCATGGATTCGACGACAGGCTTCAGTTCCGTGATGATCTCACAGAGCTCGTCGTCCGCGATCGGCTCGTTGTTGAACTGAATGCGTTCGTTGAACCGGTCCACGTAGGGCGAAACGAACAACCCGGTCCTGTATCCCTGCGACGTAAGGATTCGGGACAGCATCGCACAGGTCGAACCCTTGCCGTTCGTCCCCGCGACGTGGATGAATTTCAGTTTGTTCTGCGGATTGCCAAGCAGCTCGCAGAGCTCGGTCACGCGCACCAGTCCGAGCTTTGAGCCGCGCCAGTACATGCCGTGAATATAGGCGATCGCTTCTTCGTATGTCATGATTGCTTTCCTCCTTGAATGCCCTTCTTTCAGAACGATCGGGTACAGCAGCCGTACGACCGGGTACAGCAGCCGTACGGCTAAGATCTGAATCACCGTCATGATCGCGACGAGCCACAGTCTCCGGATCAGCAGGTATGCCCAGAACGGCATGCCGCCCGTATAGCCGAGGATCTGAAACCAGAGCGTCGTCAGAAACAGGGATACGGCGATATTGACCGGAACGATCGACAGGGTTATATTCAGCGTAAGCTTTTCTCTTTTGAACACATAGTGGAACAGCAGCCCCGGCAGGACGCCGCTGAGCACGGCGGACAGCGCGAACATCGGGTTCCATGCGTTGCCCGAATTGCTGATAAACGTTCCGATGAGATCGGATGCAAACGCGCACAGCCCGCCCCATACGGGACCGAGCGTGAAGGAACAGAGATAAATCGGGATCTCGCGGAAGGTGATGCGGCTGAGATCGGGCAGATAAAACGTAAACGGATAGATTGAAAGCAGCGCTGCCAATGCTGTAAACATCGCAGAAAACGCAATCTGACGCGTTCTGATCCGACGCATATTCCCACCTCCTTTTCCAAACTGAGACATTATACAACACTCTTGAAAAAAACGCAAGAAATCGGCTGAATTTCCATAAAAAACGGCTGCCGCGTTACGGCGGCAGCCGAGCAATCCGCTTGATCGGCGGATGATTTCTTTTTTCTCAGAGAACTCTGCTCCTGTCGGACGGCCGATTCTCAGTCTTCATCCTCTTCATCGTTCGCTTCATCATCATTTGCGCCTGCATTGCGGCGTTTGAGCACAAGCACGATTGCAAGGACGCCCAATGCGATGACGACGACGATGCCGGCGATTACGCCGATGACCAACGGAAGGTTCATGCTTTCTTCACCCCCGGTCGTGCCGTTGTTCCCGCCCTGCTGCGGTGCAGGCGTCGGATCGGTTTCCCCGGTCTCGCGAATCGGTGCGGGCGTTTCTTCAATCACCGCGGGCGCTTCCGTCGTATCTCCGCCCGGGACTTCCGCAACCGGATCGGTTCCCGCTTCGGGCGTTGTTTCCGTGTTCTGCGCCTGATCGTCGGGCGCGGGCGTTGCCGCCGTCTCGCCGGAATTCGTCGCCAGCGGCATGGATGTGACTGCAGGTCCGGGCGTTACGATGCCGCTCGGCGCGGGCTTTGCGGAATATGTGGGCAGCGTGGACGTCACCGGTACCGGCTTCGAAGAGTTGCTGGGTTTCGGCGTGGGCGTCGCAGGTTTGGGCGTTTCGACCGCAGGCGTCAGCGGAGCGAAGGTCTCCTCGACGGGACCGTTCTCCGGTTCGTCCTGTCCTTCCGTGTAGATGCCGCCGACGGATGTCGGTTCAATATAATAGGTTTCGGTTTTGAACGAAGAATCAATGCCGGTGTAGGTGATTCCGTTGAATACAAAATCGGTCGACCCTTCCGCCTCGATGCGGAACTCCGCCTGGAACCAGAAGCCGTTTGCCTCAACGCCGTACGCATCGATGAACGCAAACCGCAGAACGCCGTTGCCTTCGATGTTGTACTGGAACGAGGATGCTTTGCCTCTCATCAGGGACGTCAGGTTGTTTTCCTCGTCGACCTGATTGACCGCGCCGAGTTTCACGACGTCCGGATCATATCGCATGGAACCGGTCAGCGAATCCAGTTTTCTGCCGTCCGGCAAGTTTGCGTACAGAAAAAAGTTGACTTTCACGACGTCGTCAACTGCTCCCGTCACTTTCTCCGAAGTGATCAGAAGCTCGCCGAGTTTCGTCTCCGCAGCGGCGGTCGTATCCGGAAAAATCGGCAGCGCGCAAATCATCAGCAGCGCGACGATAACCGCGATCAGACGTTTCATATGTATTCCTCCTGCAAGTTGATCTGTTTATTACTGAATACCGTGATCATGCACACACCGAAAAAAACGGCATTGCATGAATCCGCTTTTTAATTATAGTACATAAATGTCGATTCGTCAAATCCTTATTGACAAAACATTTGAATTTCCTTATTATAGATTAGAACTGTTTTCGATACGGACGGAACGCTCCGTCCAGTAAAACTCCGGAGGGATTATATGCAGATTTACAATACCATGACCCGCAAAAAGGAGCCGTTCATCCCGATTCGGGAAGGCGAGGTCTCCATGTACGTTTGCGGTCCGACCGTTTATGACTTCTTCCACATCGGCAACGCGCGTCCGTTCGTCGTGTTCGACACGATGCGCCGTTACCTCGAATACCGCGGCTATAAGGTCAAGTATGTCCAGAACTTCACCGATATCGACGACAAGATGATCAACCGCGCCAACCGGGAAGGCATCACCGTCAAGGAACTCGGCGACCGCTTCATCAAGGAATACTATCAGGATGCGGACGCACTCGGCATCGAACGCGCAACGGTCAATCCGCGCGCAACCGAACACATCGGTGAGATCATCAAGCTCGTCAAGAAGCTGATCGAAACCGGTCACGCTTATGCAACGGAAAGCGGAGACGTCTACTACTCCGTCCGCAGCGATCCCGGCTACGGCAAGCTCAAGGGACAAAATATCGACGATATGGAAAACGGCGCGCGCATCTCCCCCACCGAGCAGAAACGCGATCCGCTGGATTTCGCGCTTTGGAAAGCGGAAAAGCCCGGCGAGCCGAGCTGGCCTTCCCCGTGGGGCAAGGGACGTCCCGGCTGGCATATCGAATGCTCGGCGATGAGCATGAAGTATCTCGGCGAGACCTTCGACATTCACGGCGGCGGCATGGACCTGATCTTCCCGCATCATGAGAATGAGATCGCGCAGAGCGAAGGCGCAACCGGCAAACCGTTCGTCCATTACTGGATGCACAACGGCTATATCAACATCGACAACCAGAAGATGAGCAAGTCCTTGGGCAACTTCTTCACCGTGCGCGACATTGCGAAGGAGTATGATCTCGAGGCGGTCCGCATGTTCCTGCTCACCGCGAACTACCGCAATCCGGTCAACTTCTCCCGCGAGCTGATGGAACAGACCGTGACGAGTCTGAACCGTCTCTACACCGCGCGCGATCGGCTCTTTGACACTGCGGTTGACGAAGCGGCGGACGATTCCGGCGTCACCGCAAAGCTCGACGAGTTCCGCGACCGCTTCAACGAAGCGATGGACGACGACCTCAATACGGCGGACGCGCTCGGCGTGCTGTTCGACTTTGCGCGGTGGATCAACATCTTTGCAACAGGCGCGCACACCAAGGCCGCGATCGAAGCGGTCAAGGCGCGCTATGCCGAGCTGAACGGCGTTCTGGGGCTGGTCGTCAAAGAACGGAAGGAAGACTTCCCCGAGGAAGCGCTCGCGCTGTTAGAGGCGCGTAAGGAAGCGAAAAAGGCTAAGGACTGGGCAAGAGCCGACGCGATCCGCGAAGAGCTCAAGGCAATGGGATTTGCGGTTGAGGACACCAAGGACGGCGCAAAGCTGAAGCGGCTTTGATTGTATAACAAGGACTATTCATAAAGGAGAACTACTATGGGTTTAGGTTTACTGTTTCCGATTCTGCTGCTCGCAATGGGCGCATATGTACTCTTCGGCGCGATCAAGGGCGAAGGCAGACTCTTCTCTCTGGAAAACTTCAAGGACGATTCCAAGGACAAAGCGAAAAAGTATATGCGCATCATCTACTTTGCGCTTGCCGCGATCCTGCTGATTACTGCGCTTGTCAACGGTCTTCAGACGGTGCTTTACAGCAACAAGCTGACATACTATAAGGTGACCGATGCATACAAGGACAACTTCTCCGACATTCTCGACAACGGAACGCTGACCTACACGGCAACCGAAGCGACCGGAGGCGGCATGTCCTGCTACGGCGGCGGATCGACCGTTGAGAAAACGTACGGTCCGTATTCGGTCGACAACGAAAAAATGGAGATGGCGGAGATTTCCGCATTCATCAACAAAGCGTATGACGTCTATAAGAACGATACCGAGAAGTTCCCCCGTGTCAGCGGCGGTCTGATGAGCTGCGGCGGAACGACCGTGGATTATTCCAAATACTATGAGCAGACCAACCTCATTGACGATAACGGCAACCCGGTTTACGCAAAATCCGACGCGGAGAAAGCGAAAGGACACGTGGTCTATCTGTCCGCGTTCGGCAACGAGCGTTCCGACTCGAACAGCGGTTCGTTCATTTCCAAGCTCTACGGCATCACCGGACCGACGCTCCTGACGGTGCTGAACTATGTCTTCCTCGGTCTCACCGTTCTCGGACTTGTCGCGCTGTTCCTGGTTTCCCGCAAGTACACGGACAAGGAAAAACTGCAAAAAGCGAGAGCGCAGCAGACCGGCGGTCCCGCAATGCCCTCGAGCGCGTTCAGCTTCGAGGACGAACCGAAATCCGACTCGGACAAAAAATAAAAACGGTGTGAAGCATTACGGCTGCCGATTCGCTCGGCAGCCGTATTTTCACAGATGCATCATCCGCTGTGTCTTCTGGATGACCTTTTTTCCGTCCCGCTTCATCCGGCGCGGGATATCCGGGTACAGCGTACACATCGCGGTTGCGGCAGCCGCCGCGCCGACCGCCATACCGATTCCGAGCATTGTCATTCGCATGCGATCACCTCACTTTTTTTGCAGTTAGTATGCGTCGCATGCGTCTGATTATTCGTCCCGTTTCGCATAAAAACAGTCGGCTGAAATCCGATTTCAACCGACCGATTCTTTGATTCCGCTTTCAAAGCGGATTCGTTTTATTTGTTTTCTTTTTTGTTTTCTTTTTTTGCGCGATAATCCGCGATCGCCGCCTGCACCGCTTCCTGCGCAAGCACCGAGCAGTGGATCTTGACCGGCGGAAGTCCTTCGAGCGCTTCCACAACCGCTTCGTTGGTGAGCTTTTCGACCTCTGCGAGCGGCTTGCCCTTGATGAGTTCCGTCGCCATCGAGCTGGTCGCGATCGCTGCGCCGCAGCCGAAGGTCTTGAACTTGACGTCCTCGACGATCTCGTCGTCGTTGATCTTCAGGAACATCTGCATGATGTCGCCGCACTTGGCGTTGCCGACGGTGCCGACGCCGGACGCGTCCGGAATCTCACCGACGTTTCTGGGATGCTGAAAATGATCCAAAACTTTTTCCGAATACTGCATTATTGTACGCCTCCTTTGGGATAAATCGGTGACATGTCTCTGAGCCGCTGCACGATCGGGGGCAGGATCTCAAGCACATAGTCGATCTCTTCTTCGGTGGTAAACTCCGAAAGCGTCATGCGGAGCGAGCCGTTTGCTTCCTCGTGCGAGATGCCCATCGCGAGCAGCACGTGCGACGGATCGAGCGAGC
>CAMORL010000079.1 GCA_946623765.1 uncultured Clostridia bacterium | reverse complement strand
CATCTGAACCTGCACAAGACGTTCGCCACCCCGCACGGCGGCGGCGGTCCCGGCGCAGGCGCGGTCGGCTGCAAGGAATTCCTGAAGCCGTTTTTGCCGCACTCCGTACTGATGGAACAGCCCGGCAGCCTTCAGGTCCGCGGCTTCATGGGCAACTTCCTCGTCTGTGTCCGCGCGCTCGCTTATGTGATGACGCTCGGCCGCGAAGGCATTCCGGAAGCGGCAACCAACGCGGTTCTGAACGCCAACTATCTGATGCAGAAGATCAAGGGCACGTTCACGCCCGCGTTTGACCGCATCTGCATGCACGAATTCGTGCTCGATCTTTCGGGCTACGAAAAGGAGACCGGCGTTTCCGCGCTCGACGTTGCGAAGTCGCTGATCGATTACGGCATGCATCCCCCGACAATGTACTTCCCGCTGATCGTGCACGAAGCGCTGATGCTCGAGCCGACCGAAACGGAAAGCATTGAAACGCTCGATTGGGCGGCGGACGTGTTCCGCAAGCTCTACGAGCTCGGCAAAACCGATCCGGAATTCATGCACAACGCGCCGCATCATACCCCGATCGGCCGTCCGGACGAAGTCAAGGCAGCACGCAATCCGATCGTGCGCTACACCTTTGCATGATCGACCGGATTGCGGTCCGAATCTGCGGCGGGGTCGATCCCCATCGCAATCTTGCCATCGAGCAGCACCTGCTGGAAACCGTTGAAGGCGGGTGCTGCCTTCTTTATCTGTGGCAAAACGAGCGCACGGTTGTGATCGGCAGGAACCAGAACGCATGGGCGGAATGCCGCACGACCGCGCTTTTCCGTGACGGCGGCAAGCTCGCAAGACGTCTTTCCGGCGGCGGCGCGGTCTATCACGATCTCGGAAACCTGAACTTCACGTTTCTGATGCGCGAAGAGGACTACGACCTCATGCGCCAGCTTTCCGTGATTCAAAGGGCGTGTGCCCTTTGCGGAATCGAGACGGAGATTTCCGGACGAAACGACATCCTTGCGGACGGGCGAAAGTGTTCCGGCAACGCTTTTTATCACCACGAGGGGCGCGCGTACCACCACGGCACGCTGCTTGTCGACACCGACGGCGAAGCGATGAGCCGGTACCTGAGCCCGAGCAAGGCAAAGCTCGAAGCGAAAGGCGTCGAAAGCGTGCGTTCGCGCGTCGTGAACCTCAAAGAGCTGAACCCCGCGATCACCGTGGACATGCTGAAAGCTGCAATGACGCAGGCGTTTTCGGAAACCTTCGGACTTCCGCTGTCCGCACCGCCCGTCCTTGACGAGGCGCGGATCGAAACCCTGTCCGCGCATTACGCCGGCGACGCGTGGCTTTTCGGACAAAAGCTGCCGTTCTCGTTCCGGTGCGAACGGCGGTTCCCCTGGGGCGGGATCGAGCTGCAGCTCTTTATCGACCGGGGCGTGATTACGGACGCGCGCGTGTATACGGACGACATGGATCCCGAAACCGCGCCGAAGCTCCGGACCGCGTTCATCGGCTCCCCCTTTTCCCTTTCCGCCCTTCTCGGGCGCATCGAAACACAAAATCCCCCGCATGCGCGGGACATCATCCAAATGCTGACGGAACAGGAGATTTGATATGTACGATTTTGATCTGATCGTCGTGGGCGGCGGCCCCGGCGGATACGAAGCGGCGCTGCATGCCGCAAAGCTCGGTCTTAAGACCGCTTTGATTGAAAAGGATTGTGTCGGCGGAACGTGCCTCAATCGCGGCTGCATTCCGACCAAGGCGCTGCTGCACGCCTCTTCCGTTTATGAAGAAGCGAAAAACGGCGCGGCGCTCGGCGTCACCTGCGAGCCGGCGATCGATCTTGCCGCGGTCTACGCCTATAAGCAGCAGGTCGTGGAAAAGCTCAGAAGCGGCGTCGAAGGGCTTTTGAAGAGCGCGAAGGTCACGGTGATTTCCGGTCTCGGAACGCTCATTGCGGAACACACCGTTGCGGTCGGAGAAGCGACCTATACCGCGGAGAACATTCTGCTCGCGACGGGCTCCGTGCCCGCGCGTCCGCCGATCCCCGGTCTGGACCTTCCCGGCGTTCTGACCTCGGACGAGCTGCTTTCCGGCGTAACGCCGTTCAAGTCGATCGTCATCATCGGCGGCGGCGTCATCGGCATGGAGTTCGCAACGTTCTTCAACGACATCGGCGTCGACGTAACCGTGGTCGAAGGGCTCGACCGGCTGCTGCCGCAGCTCGATAAGGAGCTCGGACAGAATCTTTCCATGATTATGAAGAAGCGCGGCGTGAAGATCACAACCGGCGCGATGGTCAAGTCCGTCACGAAGACCGAAACGGGACTCTCCGTGAACTATGAATCGAAGGGCGTTCCTTTAAGTGCCGAAGCCGAAGTCGTGCTCTGCGCGATCGGCAGACGTCCCTTTACGGACGGGCTGTTCGGCGAGGGCGTTGCGCTTGAAATGGACGGCAGACGCATCCGGGTCAACGAAACGTTCGAGACCTCGATGCCCGGCGTTTACGCGATCGGCGACGTCTCCGCAAAGATTCAGCTTGCGCACGTCGCAACGGCACAGGGGCTCTTTGCGGTCAACGAGATTGCAAAGAAATCCAACCGCGTCGATCTTTCGATCGTGCCGAGCTGTGTTTACACCCGCCCGGAGATCGCCTCCGTCGGTATGACCGAGCAGGAAGCGAAGGACGCGAATATCCCCGTGAAGGTCGGCAAAGTCACGCTGTTCAGTAACGGCAGAACCGTCATCGTGAACGGCGACCGCGGCTTTATGAAGGTGCTCGCGCATGCCGAAACGCGCAGGATCCTCGGCGTACAGATGATGGGTACGAACGTATCCGACATGATCGGCGAGCTCGGGCTTGCGATCGCAAACGGTCTCACGCCGGAAGATCTTCTCAAAGCGATGCGTCCGCATCCGACCTTTGAGGAAGCCCTGACCGACGCATTGAAGGATCTTTCCGCAAAGCTCGGCTGACCCGTTTTTCCATACGATACACATTCGGAGAACCGCACCGATACGGCGGTTCTCCGTTTTTTGTGCAAACAGGGCGGCGTCGGACGATTGATCGAAACAAACGCAGCGGAAGCTGTCAGATTGTCGAAGAAATTATATCAATTGATATAGATTTTTTATGCAGGATATGGTATGATAATAAGGTCGAAACGGTACTTTTCGTACCAAATCCAAAGGATAGAGGAGATTTTTCATGAAGCACACGACCAAAAAGTTGTTCGCCGTTCTTCTGGCGGTGATCATGGTTCTTGCTCTGATCCCGTCCGCTGCACTTGCAGAAGGTCGGACCAAGGATCGCCGTGAAGCGAACCCGCCCATTCCAAACGGCTACATTCCGTCTCCGGCGCACGGCACCCGTGCCGTCACCGACGCGTACCTCGCAGGCGATATGGACACGTATTATCGTCTTTCCGGCAAGACTGCAACCCGCGACACGCTGCCCTCCAAGTATGACAGCCGCAACTATAACTACGTCACCTCAGTCAAGAACCAGAACCCGTACGGTTCCTGCTGGGCGCACGCAGCGATGGCAAGCGTCGAGAGCTACATGATCAAGTTCGGCGTTCCGGTCGGCACCGGCGCCGCCGCAACGACGAGCCTCAACCTTTCCGAAACGCAGCACTGCTTCTTCAACTACACCAGCGCATATGACGCCGAGGGATTGCTTTCCGGCGACAAGTCGTCTTGCTCCGACGGCTGCCTCGATCAGGGCGGCAACGGCGAAATGTCCGCTTACACGCTGCAGCGCTGGGCAGGCGCGGCGGATGAATCGCAGTCCGCGCTTACGTACAGCAAGGCGAGTACGGTCGCAAGTTCCGGTCTCGACAGCAAATACGCATATCAGTACAACGTATCCCACGTACAGAATTCCGAATGGATCCCCGGCTCGGACATCGAAGCGGTCAAAGCCGCAATCATGAAGTACGGCGCGGGCAACATCAGCTACTATGAGAGCGGCAGCGCGTATACCTACACCTGCACGAAGGATACGACCTCGCAGGAAAGCAGCTCCCATAAGTGGGCAAACCACGCGATCACGCTGGTCGGCTGGGACGACACCATCGCGGTTTCCAACTTCAAGCCGAATAAGCCGTCGAGCACCGGCGCATGGCTCTGCAAGAACAGCTGGGGCACGGGCTACTTCAATCAGGGCTACATGTACATTTCCTATGAGGACACCTCCGTTCTCGAAGGATACATCTACTTCTATGACGCGGAGCCCATCGACAATTACGCGCACAACTATCAGTATGACGGCACCTGCAACGTCGTTTGCTACGGCAAGGGCTGGCCGTCTTCCGCGGACTACTATGTAGGCTTTGCGAACAACACGAAGGTTGCGAACGTCTTTACCGCAAAGGGAAGCGAGCTTCTGGAAGCGGTCGCGTTCTGCAACTGGGACGAAGCGCTCTCCTACACCGTTGAAGTCTACAAGAATCCGACGACCGGCAATCCGTCCTCCGGTACGCTGATGGCGACCGAAACCGGCACGCTGACCTTCTCCGGCTACTATACGATCGATCTCTCCACGCCGGTTGCTCTTGCCGCAGGCGACACCTTCTCCGTTGTCATAACGCAGAATGTTCCTGTTGCGGACGACGAAGGCTACTACGTGCATACGCCGTACGACGCCTCGTTCAACAACAGTGACGTCGTTTCCTGGGCTTCCTGGGTGCACGCAAATCACGGCAGCACTTCCTATTATAAAGAGCCGAACGGCAATTGGACCGACTGCCCGGACAACGGCGACTATCGCATCAAGGCGTACACGAACGACCTGACCTACACGGTTACCGCGGTCTCCAACAACAACGCATGGGGCACCGTAACCGTTTCCGGTACAAAGATCACCGCTTCGCCGGCTGCCGGCTACTATGTATCCGGTTATGAAGTCACGAGCGGCAGCGCAACGGCAACGATCAACGGCAACATCATCAACGTCGCGCCGGAAAGCGACTGCACCATCAAGGTCATCTTCGCGCCGAAGCCCACCTTTACGGTGAACTACGTTTCCGCAGGTACGAACGCCGGCAGCGTCAGCGCGCAGATTCACGATGTGATCACGCTTCCCGCTTCCGTCAGCAACACGCCGGACGACTGGACGTTCGCCGGCTGGGTCACCGCTCCGGTTGCGGAAACCACCGACGCCCCCGAATTCTATGCGCCCGGCGCTGCATATACCGTCACCGCAAACGCAACGCTGTACGCGCTGTTCACCCGCTTGGAAGGCACCGGCAACCTGATCTATCGCATTGTAAACGACAATGCGGCAGACTGGACCGGCAACTACGTCATTACATACAATAAAGATACTTCTCTCATCGCACTGAAGAGCACGACAACCGATCAGCGCATTGAAAACGCCACCTCCGGCGCATCCGTCGCATATGCCAATACCGGCATGACGCTGGACGGCGACGTCCTTCGCAACGTGCCCGACACGTTCGTGTTCCACATCGGTAAGTCCGGCAGCGCGTATACCATTAAGAACGAGACCACCGGCTTCTGGATCGGCACGCAATCGACATACCTCCATAACATGGGTGCGTATCAGACCGATTATTCCGACTGGAACATCGAGTACGACCTCTATAACATCTGCATGAAGGTCGCAAACGTTGCGAGCACGAACTACACGTATCTTGTGAAGGGTTCCAACAGCTACTTCGTCGTAAACACGGGTTACACCACCAACAAGACGCAGTTCTGGAAGGAAGAAACGGAAGGCGTGACCTATTACAACACCGACCCCGTCGCGCCGCATACGCACACCTACGGCGAATGGACCTCGAACAACGACGGCACGCACAGCCATTCCTGCGCTGAATGCGGCGATACCGTGACCGAGAACTGCACCTACACCGACGTGGTTACTGCGCCGACCGCAACCGCACAGGGCTACACGACCCACACCTGCACCGTCTGCGGCTACAGCTTTAAGGACAGCTACACCGAAGCGCTCGGCTACACGGTGACCTTCTCCGTGCCCGCAGGCGTCGCGGCTCCCGCCGCAATGAACTGCAAGGCAGGCGCATCCATTACGCTGCCCACCGCCGACGCGCCCGCAGGCTACACCTTCCTCGGCTGGGTCACCGACGCGGTCAGCAACAGCGCGACGATGCCGACAGTCCTTACCGGCAGCTATTCCGCAACCGCGGACGTCACGCTCCTTGCGCTGTATTCGCACACCGAAACCAACGCTTCGGTCTACGCGCTGGTAACCGAAGCGCCTGCCGACTGGGAGGGCAGCTATGTCATCACCTTCGGCAAGACGAACGAACTGTACGCTCTGAAGGGCGTAGCGGGAACCAAGAAGCTCGAGAGTGTGTCGGCAGGCGGCGCCGCGGCGTTCAGCGAAACCGGCATGACGCTGAACGGCGAAACGCTGTCGAACGTGAACAGCGATTATATCTTCAACGTTGCGGCAAACAACGGCAAGTTCACCGTTCGGAACGCGGCGACCGGCACATATCTTGCCAGCAGGGGCGGATATCTTTACAGCTACAAGACCGATACGGCGAACTATGACCGCTGGTCGTTTGCGATCGACGCAGGCGTGCCGACCGTCTCGAACGCGGCAAGCAAGACGCTTCCGTATCTCGGCTTCAACGCCAAGAACTACTTCGCGATCAGCCGTACCGTGAACAGCGAAATCTGCCTGTGGAAGAGCACCGGCACCACGGAGACCACAATCTATACGACAGTCATCGGATAACCCGGACACAACGCGCAGCGCCGTTTCCCTTGCGGACACGGCGCTGTTTTCCTGTCTGCACCGAACGTGCGGGTTCGGTCGTTTTCCGAAAAAAGTCAAATGGGTGATGATCGTGTACGACGGCGGGTTTGCCTATATCCACAGCCGGTTCGTCGATCCGGACGATTGCGTATTCTTTTTGAGCAGCGTTCGGCTCGCGGCGAGCGCGCATGAAAAGAGCGTTCGGAAACCGTTTTGTGTTTCCGAACGCTCTTACTGTTATTCCGGACGCGCGATGCCGTCTGTTTGGGGTTCGTCCTCAATTAAAAATCCGCGTGATCATTGTCAAGCCGGTATCGCGCAGCCAGCTGACTGCATTCTCGATCGGCGCTCTCAGAACGCCCAGCAGAATCAGCACGATCAGGATGAGCAGGATCGCAACGATCACGATCAGTTTGCACCAGTAGGACCGTGCAAAGTTCTTGCGGTTGACGTTGTGTCCCGCAAACGAGAACACGATCAGAAGGATGAACCCGATCACGGGGATTGCGAACAGGATGCCGTAACCGAAATACGCCCACGGACTCAGCGGCCGATTCTCCCGCGGTACAGCGGGCTCCCGCTCGTACATCGGCTCATATTGCGGCGGAGTTTCCGGCTCATAGACCGGTTCCTGCCGTTCATATTCCGGTTCCTCGCGGAAATAAAGCGGCTGCTCCGCTGCGGAAGGCGCCGGACGCGTCGGTTCGAATGCCGGCGTCGGACGCTCCGG
>CAMORL010000078.1 GCA_946623765.1 uncultured Clostridia bacterium | reverse complement strand
CGCATGCGCTGCACTTCCGCGACGTTCTCCTGCTCCTGCGCAACTGCCATGGCGCGGCGTTCCTCCGCCTTTGCCTGCGCGATGCGCTTGTCTGCCTCCGCCTGGTCGATCTGCAGCTGCGCGCCGACGTTTCTGCCGACGTCTACGTCTGCGATGTCGATGGAGAGAATCTCGAACGCGGTGCCCGCGTCAAGGCCCTTCGACAGTACGGTGCGGGAGATGGAGTCCGGATTTTCGAGAACTTCCTTGTGGCTCGACGCCGAACCGACGGTGGTAACGATGCCTTCGCCGACACGTGCGATGATGGTTTCTTCGCCCGCGCCGCCGACGAGACGGTCGATGTTCGCACGGACCGTGACCTTCGCCTTTGCGCGAAGCTCGATGCCGTCCATTGCGACCGCCGCGATGATCGGGGTTTCAATGACCTTCGGGTTGACGCTCATCTGAACCGCGTTCAGCACGTCGCGTCCCGCAAGGTCGATCGCGCAGGAACGTTCAAAGTCCAGCGGAATGCCTGCGCGCTGCGCCGCGATCAGAGAGTCGACCACGCGGTTGACGCTCGCCTTGCCGCTCAGTTTGCCGCCCTTTGCGAGATAGTGCGCTTCGAGCTTGTTCATCGGGATCTTGAGACCCGCTTTGGTTGCCTTAATCATCGGGTTCACGATGTCCGCGGCGTTGACCTTGCGGATCCGCATGCCGACGAGCTGGAACAGCCCGATCTTGACGCCGGATGCGCTTGCGGAGATCCACAGTCCGAGCGGTACGAACGTGAAGAAGATGATCAGAAATACGACGACTGCCGCGCCGATGATCCAGGGAATGAACGCTTCCATATTAGTCCTCCTATGATTGTTGTAAAAGCTGCAAGAGTTTCAAAACGCCCAAGATGAGCAGAATCGTTGCGGGGATCGCAATGACGAGCGCGATCCACTGTCTGCGAACGGTTTTCTGCGGTGCGGGCTCCGGCGGTTCGGAAGCCTCCGGTTTCAGAACGCCGCACTTCGGACAGACGTCCGTCGTATACAGCACGCCGCATTTTTTGCAATACTTCATTGTACCGTGATCTTGGTCCCGTCGACCTTGAGCACCGTGACCTCGCTGTCGCGGTCGATGAACATCGCCTGCGTTTCGACCGAATACCGCTGTCCGTCGATGACGGCGATTCCGCTCGGACGGAGCGGCGTCAGCGTTTTGCCGGTCTTGCCGATCAGATGCTCCAGCGATCCGGACGAGGGTTTCACCGCTTCCGCTTCGATCCGGTCCTTCAGAACGATCGGCGAGCGGAACAGCAGTCCTTTCTTCAGGGACTTCATAAAGACGACGACCATCGCGATCAGGATCGCGCCGAGCACGGCTGTCACGAGGATCGCGGTCAGCGGCTCTGCGGTCATGAACTGGATCACGCAGACGGCGATCAGGCACAGAACGCCGCAGATGCCGGAAACGCCGAAGCCCGGCATAAAGAGCTCCGCGATCAGAAACGCGATCCCGAGGATGCTCAAAACCAGGCAAGGCACCCATAATGCGCCGAATACTGCTTCCATTCGATTCCCTCCTGTTTCTTTTTTCACACATAGTATATCATACAGGCGCATTGAATAAAAGTGTTTTTTTATTTGTTATCGACGTCTATTTATGCTATAATGCAGAAATAAGAGGTTCTAATTATGATTCGTCTTCTTGCAAAGCTGCTGATCCGTGAAAAGCCGACCGATCCGCCGGAGCGCGTGCGCGCCGCATACGGCGTGCTTTCCGGCTGTTTCGGGATCTTTCTGAATCTCATACTGTTTACGCTGAAGCTCGTATTCGGGCTGATTGCGCACGCGGTTTCGCTGACGGCGGACGCGTTCAACAACCTCGGCGACGCGGGATCCTCCGTCATTTCGCTGATCGGCTTCCGGCTTGCCGCAAAGAAGCCGGACCGCGATCATCCGTACGGACACGGGCGGATCGAATATATCGCGGGGCTGCTGGTTTCCATCGCGATCCTTCTCATGGGCTGGTCGCTGTTCCGCAGCGCGCTCGGCGTGATCCTCCACGGCGGAGAGCCTGCCTACACGGAGCATTTTCTGCCGTCCGTGTGCATCATGGCGGGGGCGATCCTCGTGAAGCTCTACATGTTTTATTATAACCGCGCGCTCGCAAAGCGATTCGATTCCCCCGCGCTGAAAGCGGTTTCGTTCGACAGCCTCAGCGATACGGCGGCAACGACCGCGGTTCTTGTGTCCGCGCTCGTCACGCGGTTTGCAAAGCTGCCCGAATGGGTGCGTCCGGACGCATGGTGCGGACTGCTCGTTTCCCTGTTCATTCTGTATACGGGATTGAAATCCGTCCGCGAAACGGTCGCGCCGCTGCTCGGCAGGCGTCCCGACCCCGCGTTTGTCGAAGCGATCGAACGCGCGACGCTCTCCTTTGAAGGGATCGGCGGCGTGCACGACGTCATCGTGCACGATTACGGTCCCGGGCGCGTCTTTGTTTCGCTGCACGCGGAGGTCCCCGCCGACGGTGACATCCGCGAGATCCACGACGTCATCGACAACGCGGAAAAATATCTGTCCGACCGGTTCGGCGCAAATGTGACGATCCATATGGACCCGATCATCACCGCCGATCCTTTGACCGCGCGCCTTAAAGAACAGACGGAGAAGGTCCTTTCCGGGATCGATCCCTCGCTCTCGATGCACGATTTCCGCGTGACGCCTTCGCCCGAGGGCAGTACGCTGTTCTTCGACGTCGCTGTTCCGTTCGCCTGTCCCGCGACGGACGACGCGCTTTCCGAACAGATCAGAAACGAAATCGGTCGGCAGCTTCCCGGCGTACGCGCCGAGGTCACGATCGACCGAAGCGAACCGCATCCGCCGCACTTCGGCGACGAACATGAAATATCGGAAGGAGAATCCGCATGAAACCGGTCCTTTGTCTCGGCGATATCTGCGCCGACATCATCATTCCCTACGCGGACGCGCTGAAAGCGAAGTCCGATCCGGCGTCCTGTCTGAACGCCGACGTGCGCCCCGCAGAGGGCGGCAGCGCCGCAAATACCGCGTGCGCGATTGCACGGCTCGGCATCCCCGTGCTGTTTTGCGGCACGTGCGGGCAGGATGCGTACGGGCAGATGCTGAAAGCGGGGCTTGAACGCGAAGGCGTCGATACGTCCCTTCTTCGCACGGAACCCGACAAGCCCACGCAGCTTGTTCTTCTCGTGCTGAACGAACAGGGCGACCGCACCGCGTTTGCGTGTCCCGCGCATCTCGGCTCACAGCACGCGATCTTCGAAGATCAGATCCCGGACGATATCGTAAGCCGCATTTCATGGCTGCACTGCAACGGCATGATGCTGCGCGAAGATCCCGCCGCAAAGACGCAGCTGCGCCTGATGCGCGCATGCCGCGACGCGGGGATTCCGGTGTCGTTTGACGTCAACGTGCGCGTGGAAGCGCTGAAAAACCCGACCTTCCGCGAAAACCTCATGCAGGCAAAGCTCCTTGCGGACACGATTCTGGGCTCGTCGATCGACGAGATTCCTCTGCTTGCCGAGGAGCACGACGCCGAGCTTGCCGCCGAAAAGCTCGCAGAAGGCGGCGCCGTGGTCATCTCGCGCAGCGGCAGTCAGGGTGCGGATCTGTACCGGAACGGCACGCGCATCCACGCCCCTGCCTTCCCCGTTGCCGTCGTCGATACGGTCGGCGCGGGCGACACCTTTGACGGCGCGTTCATCGCAGCGAAGCTTTGCGGACTGTCCGACGCCGACGCGCTGCTCGAAGCGAACGCCGCCGCGGCGATCTGCGTCTCGAAGGCAAGCGGAAGAGGCTCTCCTTTGCGGGCGGAGCTCGATGCTTTTCTGGCGTCCGCCGGATCGTAATCGTACCGTATCGCGCACCGGAAACGGTGCGTTTTTTATTTTCCCGAAGGAACGAAGTTGTTCATTTGTAAGAAATATTCGGAATTATTGTAAAATCCTTCCGATTCTGCTTGACGCGCCGTTCAAAGTGTGTTAATAGTGTTAATACAGATCATACAGAAAGGAGCATGCCATGTTTACCATCGACAAGCTGTCCCGCACGCCGATCTATGAGCAGCTGATCGCCCAGTTTGAATACGGATTGCTGTCCGGCGAGATCGCTGCGGACGGAAAGCTGCCCTCCGTGCGCGAGCTGTCGCAGGCGCTTTGCGTCAATCCGAACACGCTGCAGCGCGCGTTCAACGAGATTGAAAACCGCGGTCTGTGCTATTCCGTGCCCGGAAGCGGCAGATACATTGCAAAGGACGCGCTGGAACGGCTCAAAGCGAGCGTCGACCGTTCGCTTGCCGAGTTCGTCGCCGTGACAGAGCTTTTGAAAGCGCGCGGCGTTTCCGAACAGCTTTTGAAACAAACCGTGGAAACCGTCTATCAATCCAATTCCGGAAAGGAGACCGAATCATGATTCAGATTACGAACGTTGTCAAACAGTTCGACCGCAAAGTCGTGCTCGACCGTTTGAATTGCACGATTCCGGAGGGCTGCGTTTACGGGCTTGTGGGCTCGAACGGCTCCGGTAAATCCACCCTGCTGCGGCTGATCTCCGGCATCTACCGTCCCGAGAGCGGCAGCATTACGATCGACGGACAGCCGGTCTTCGACAATCCGGACGTCAAGAAACGGATCGTCTTTGTTCCCGACGAGCTGTTCTTCCTGCCGCACGCGGATCTCAGACGCATGGAACAGCTCTATGCCTCGGTCTTCGAAGGCTTTTCACACGAGCGGTTCAACACGCTTCTCAAGGACTTTTCGCTCAATCCGAAGGCGAACATCAATACGTTCTCGAAGGGCATGCGGCGTCAGGCGGCGACGATCCTCGCGCTTTCCTGCCGCGCGGATTTCATTCTCTTCGACGAGACGTTCGACGGGCTCGATCCGGTCATGCGAAACCTTGTGAAGAACCTTCTGTACCGCGAGGTGATCGAGCGAAAGGCAACCGTCGTCATCACGAGCCACAGCCTGCGCGAGCTTGAAGATACGTGCGATCAGCTTGCGCTTCTGCACAAGGGCGGCATCATCTTCGAAAGCGACGTCGATCATCTCAAGACCTCGCTCTTTAAGGTGCAGGTGGCGTTCGAGGGCGAGTACGACCGAACGCGCTTCGAAGGCGTGAACGTTCTGAACTTCACGAAGCGCGGCAGCGTGGCTTCGATGATCGTGCGCGGCGACCGCAAAGAAACCGAGGAGACGATCACGGCGATGCATCCGGTGCTCTTCGAAATCCTGCCGCTGTCGCTCGAAGAGGTCTTTGTCTATGAGATGGGACAGCTCGGCTATGAATTCTCCGAAGTTCTGAAACAGGAGGTGCAGTAAGATGAAACGGGCTTTGATTCATCGCGGATACTTCCGTGAACTGTTCCGACAGCTTCGCACAAAGGGGCTTGTCGGCACGATCATCCTCGCCGGATTGAACCTTATTATCTTCTCCGTGCTGATTATGCGCGATCCGGTGAGCGCTTCCGTGACGCACTACGATCCGCGGCTTATGGCGCTGCCGATGCTGCTGTTCCTCTATGTGATGTCGCCTATCATGGTGTTCGGCGCGTTCCGCTGGCTCAACAAGCGCGTGCAGAGCGACTTCTACCATGCGCTTGCGCTGACGCGCGTGCAGACGTACGCGTCCACCGCCGCGGCGATCTTCCTCTGGATTCTGATCGCGCTCGGTTCGTATGCCGTCGTCAACGTGCTTCTGTTCACGATCTTCGGACTGCCGATCAACTATCTGCTGTATCTCTGCGTATTTCTCAATATGCTGATCGCGGCGATCGAGATCGTTTCGGCATTCATGATCGGCAGCGCGCTCTGCGGAAGACGGTTTGCCGCATTCTTCCAGTCGGTCACGGTGCTGTTTCTGCCGCGTCTTCTGCTCACCGCGTTCTGGATGTTCGTCGAGGGAGACAGCGGATGCATGACGCCGTTCTCCATGCTGCCGTTCTTTTTGAATCCGGAATTCAACATTGCCGCGACGCCGATCCATTCGCTGCTTTTCGGAATCAACTATGCGAACGTCGCCGCCATGCTGTATTCGCTGGTCTACGGCGCGCTGCTTCTGACGCTCGGCTGCATCGCCTTCAAAAAGCGCAAATCCGAGCTTGCGGAAAACCCGTACGCGAGCAGGGTTCTGCAGACGGCGGCGCGCGTCGTCTTCGGCATGCCGCAGCTCATTGCCGTCATCGTCATTCTGAACCTGACGGTCTGCTGGAAGTACGACATGCAGTCTTTCGAGCGCACGGTGCTGCTCCCGCTGATCGTGACGGCAGTTTTCTTCTCCTTCGTCTTCTATTGCCTCTACGAACTGATTTCAACCAAAAAGATGAAGCCGGTTCTGAAGGCGATGCCGTTCTACACAATCTGCATCGCGCTTGCGCTGTTCTATATTTTCGTCCCGAACTGGGTTGCGAAATCGCGCACGCCCGCCGTATTATCGCAGGAGGAGATCCGGTCCTATCAAGTCAACGGCGAATCCACGCTGCTGATGCCGAACTCCTTGACCGGAGCGGAACAGTATCCGGACTATTTGCTGCACCGGCACCGGTTCGATCTTCTCAAGGGCAAAGCGCTGGTTGCAGCGCAATCGCAAAAGAATGCCAAAATCATTGATTACAGCGACTTTTACGATACGCTTGTCGTCGTGCGGGACGGCGGTCTGTTCAAAAAAACGGTCGCGATGAAACCGACCTCCGCACAGAGAAGCGAAGAGCAGCTTAAAAAGCTGTGTCTCGAAGACCCCGCATTCCGAGAAGCGCTCGCATCCTACCCGAAGGGTATGATCCGGTATCAGTGCGAAGGATTGACGGCGGCGGAAGCAAAAGAAGTCGGGCGTCTGTTCCGTGAGGACTTTGCAAAGCTGTCGGAGGAACAGCGTCTCTCGCTGACGGTCGGTTCCAACAAACTCGGTTTTCCGTCGGCTCAGAACGCCGCAGCCGATCTTACCGTTACGCTGTATGTCTCCCGCGGGACCGATAATTTCTATGCCGTATACCGGATCAACGAACTGACGCCGAACGCCGCGAAAGCGATGCTGAAGTATCTCAACGCGCGATACGAGAAGAATGTGCGCGCAGCGCTCCGCGAATTTGTGAATTGGATGGAACACCCCTCGAGAATGCCGGAAAACGATTCATTCTATATCGGTAATCACAACGTACAGGTTTACTCTCTTCTCTCCTTCGAGGATTCGAAGAAGAATCTGACGCCGATGGAAACGCACCCCGAAGTGTATCAGATCCTGAAAGCGCTCTCGGAAGCGCCGCTTGCAGAGGATGCGGAAAACTGTGTTACGATTCAGTTTATGAACTACACGATGAATTTCACCGGAATCGTTTCGGCAAACGATTTCCGGTATCCGACCGCAGGCTTCAAAGCGGACGACTCGCTGATGCGGGCGATCATGCAGATGATTTCCGGCGACGAATTCGAGGACTTTTCGCTCTCTTACGAAGGCGTCTGACGCATCGGCTCTCCCCGGCTCTTCCGCGGGTCCCCGCGCTTCGATGCAGCATACATATCGCATACATGCAAAAAGCTCTCCTCTTCGGGGCGCACTCCGTAAGGAAGGCGCCCCGAGGTTTTTCTTGTCCTCGTCTACACCTCATCCGACCTCGCTT